>JAZLIZ010000032.1:0-7916 GCA_045617665.1 Acutalibacteraceae bacterium
GGTTACTATTCCATTACGAAAATGGATTTACCCCGTGCAGTAAAATTCAAGAAGAGAAGAAGAAAAGAAACCGAATTTGTACCTAAAGGGATTAAAATCGGGCGTACTTACGAGGATTTCTCGACATATATGGAAGAAAACCCGAACACTTCTTATGTTGAAATGGACACCGTTATCGGTACTCCCGGCGGGAAGGTAATTATGACCTTCCAATTTGTAAATGTTGACTTTATGTTCGGTATTCTGCTGGAAAACAAAACTGCCATTGAAGCCGGTCAAAAAATCACTTTATTGAAACAGACATTAGAGCAAAACGGTTTTCTTTTTGGTGATGTTTTTCCTGTGTTACTTACCGATAACGGCGGAGAATTCAGTAATGTTTTTGCTTTTGAGAACGATTTATCCGGCAACAGAGAATCACTTGTGTTCTATTGTGACCCAAATGCACCTTATCAAAAGCCTCATGTTGAAAACAATCATACGCTCTTCCGGGATATCGTTCCCAAAGGAAGTTCTTTCGACTGTTTTACGCAAGATACGGTAAACCTTATCTTTTCTCACATCAATGCCGCCAAAAGAAAACAATTCAACGGAAAAAGTGCATATGATTTATTCTCTTTCACCTATTCCGAAGCGTTGGCTGAAATTTTAGGCATCTCTTTTATTGAACCCAAAAATGTGGTTCAATCCGCTCGTTTATTAACAAAATAACTTACCATAGTTAATTCCACCATATGTGGAATTTAGTCTGAGAAATTCCACTCTCGGACTTATTTGCTATACCTTTTTTTACTCTTTAATTGCAATATTGTGCCCTTTCTCGCTTCTTTTTTCCTTTTTTGACCTTTTACTTCTTCATCTTTCCCTTGTTTCTCAATGTAAATTCCACTTCTCTCCTACTGTGGAATTTACTTTGAGAAATCGCCGGCCCCGGAGTCGGGTACAGTGTTGCAATAAAACTATTGTAATTTGCCGAGAGATGTTTTATAATAACTTTTATAATTTTTTACAATTTTTATCAAAATATAATATTCTGGTGGTGATAAAATGGAGAATGGAATCAATCTGAAAAAATCAACAAAATTGATTTCGGTTATTCTCGGTGCTTTGGTCGGTGCGTTTGCCTGGCATATCAGAGGCAGTCACGGCTTCGGCTCAATGTGGGGCGTTATTTTTGTTTCAACGGTTTTAACGCTTCTCGTTTATTTCTTTTACGGCAAGCGTGAAGGGATGAGCTATGAGCTTATACCCGTCGGTATGATTCTTGCCGCCGTCAATGTTCCTGCATGGGGTGAGGTCAATACTCTTATGAAGGGCACGATAGTAAACAGCGTTCCCATTGACGGTAAGGTGAGCTACGGCGTTATTAACGGCTGGCACGGTGTTGCACTTATGCTTATGACCGGATTTACGCTGATGTGCCTTTACAGTATTTTCTTCGGCTCTCTGTTTTCAAAGAGAAAATATAAGCTTTGGCAGTATGCAATTTTTATTGCCGTTTTCATCGGGGTTACTTATCTGATTAAAGCGACAGTTGCACATAATATTCTTTCTGCCGTTGCCCCCGAAATTCCCGAGCATTTCACAAGGGGACTTGAAGCCGCCGGCAATGATTTGACACCGAAGGAGTTCCTTCTTAAATATCTTACAAATGATGCTAAATTCAAAAAGATTGCTTACGGCAGAGCCTATTGCGAATGTATCAACCACATAGCCGAGGCGATAGCCTCCGTTGCTGTTCTGCTTGTTGCACGAATTGGATTCAAAGACAGGATTACCGCAGCTGTTTCTCTTGTTTTCAATGTTTTTTCAATGATAGGCTTTACTGTCGGTGATATTGCACTTCTCGGCGGAAAGCCTGTTGAAACATCCGTAATCCACGGCACTGCTCTTGAAAAGCTTTTGCCCTATTCATCCTGGAGCCTCTGGGAATATATAACAGGCTTCTTTATGGGGCTCGGTGCAATGCTTGTTATTGCTTTGCTGCCGAAAAAACTGACAGCTCAAACGGAATACAGGGTTGAGCCGAGATTCGGAAACAGGATTGTAAGCTATATTTATAACCTTGTTCTGGTTGCTGTTTTGCCTGCCGCCGCACCAATAGTTCGTGCGCAGAGTATGAGAATCAGTGCATTTCTTCTCGGAATGAAGGTTATCGGCGAAGAGCAGGAGGACCTTTTTTCATATATCTTTATGGGTGTTATCGGAGTTGCGGTTTTAATTCCGCTCATAAAAATTGTTACAAGGAATATGCTTAAAGAGAATATGCCGGCGCCCTTTAAGATGAATGCACAGGCGTATGCCGTTAAGTATTTACCGATAATTATTCTCGTTCCGCTTGTCGGATTCTTAATTCCGGATGACTATATGATTTGGGGCGTTTCGGAATATCTGAACGGCGCATGGTCAAACGGCGAGATAATCTCGTTTGCCGGCGCAGATGCGTTGACGATTGTTACCGGAATAGTAGTTATGATAATTTTTGCATCAATAAAAAAGAGCAGTGAAAAGAAGGTAAACTGAAAATGGAATATAAATTTTCTGCAGGGCTTGCTTCACTTAAGCCCTCGGCAATAAGAGAAATATTAAAAAATTCGGGAGATTCAATCCCTCTTTCGGCAGGTAATCCGGCGCCGGATGCTTTCCCTGTTGATGATGTTCGCAAAATCACAGCGGAAATATTAAACGATGAGCCTGTTCTTGCTTTGCAGTACGGTATTACGGAGGGCTACGCTCCTTTGAGAGATGAGCTTACCGCCCTTTGCAAAAGCCGTTACGGTATCGGCACAGAGGATGATTCGCTCATAGTTGTCAGCGGTGCAACGCAGATAATGAGCCTTGCTTCGCAGTCGTTACTTAATTACGGCGATGTGGTTATCTGCGAAGAGCCGTCCTTTATCGGTGCGTTGAACTGTTACCGTTCGTTCGGTGCAAAGCTTGTCGGTATTCCCAATGAATCTGACGGAATGAATATGGAAATTCTTGAGCAGAAGCTTAAAGAAGAAAAGAATGTTAAATTCATTTATACAATTCCGAATTTCCAGAATCCCTCGGGAACGACAATGTCGTTTGAAAAGAGAAAGAAGCTCTATGAGCTTGCAAAGAAATATGAGGTTCTTATTCTTGAGGATAACCCCTACGGTGATTTGAGAGTGGCAGGGGAGGATGTTGCGGCAATAAAGAGCTTTGACAATGACGGAATCGTTATCTATTCCGGCTCATTCTCAAAGATTATTGCACCCGGTATCCGTGTAGGTTATGTTCTTGCAAACAAAGAGATTATTTCAAAGCTCACGGTTGCAAAGCAGACGCAGGATGTTCACACAACAATGCTCTCACAGTTGATTGTTTACAGATGGCTTAAAGCGGGCAAGCTTGATGGCCATGTTGAAAAAATCCGTGAAATCTATCGCAGAAAGCTTAACCTTATGTGCGACACTATGGATGAATATCTTTCACCATATCTCAAATTTGAAAGACCTGAGGGCGGACTTTTTGTATGGGCAAAGCTCAATGAAGGTATTGATATGCTCACATTTGTTAAAAAGGCATCCGCAGCCGGAGTTTCGGTTGTTCCGGGCAATGCATTTCTTGTTGATATGGATGCACCCTGTGATTATATCCGCTTAAACTTCTCAACACCGTCTGACGAAGGAATTGTTGAGGGAATTAAGCTTCTTGCAAAAACTGCGGAAGAAATGACAAAGTAAGGAAGAATAGAAATGGAAAACACAGAAAAAAAGCCCATCGTTCTCAGTATGATTCAGCCCACCTCGATACCGACCCTCGGTAACTATCTCGGTGCGCTGAAAAACTGGAAAGAAATGAGCAACGATTATGACTGCCTTTATGCGGTTGCGGATTTGCACGCCTTAACCGTTCACCCCGAACCTGCAAAGCTCCGTCAGCAGTCACTTGAAATGTTTGCAATGCTTCTTGCAATCGGCCTTGACCCCGAAAAGAGCATTATGTTTATTCAGAGCCATGTTCACGAGCACGCAGAGCTTGCCTGGATTCTCAACTGCTACACAATGTTCGGTGAAGCATCGAGAATGACACAGTTTAAGGATAAATCGGCAAAGCACGCCGATAATGTCAATGTCGGCTTGTTCTCATACCCCGTGCTTATGGCTGCCGATATTCTTCTTTATCAGGCGAATTTTGTGCCCATCGGTGCAGACCAGAAACAGCACCTTGAAATCGCAAGAGATATTGCGGAGAGATTTAACAATCTCCGTGGGCAGACCTTTACACTCCCGGAGCCTTATATCGGTAAGGTCGGTGCAAGGGTAATGAGCCTGCAGGACCCGACACAGAAAATGTCAAAGAGCGACCCCAACCCCAAGGCTTCAATCTCCATTCTTGACACGCCGGATGTAATTCTTAAAAAATTCAAATCCGCCGTTACGGATTCCGAAGCTGTTGTTAAATACGGTGAGGGTAAGGACGGCATAAACAATCTTATGTCAATTTACTCCGCCTGCACAGGGCTTGATTTTGATGCCGTTGCCAAAGAGTTTGAGGGTAAGGGCTACGGCGATTTCAAGGTTAAGGTTGCCGAGGCGGTTATTGAGGAATTAAAGCCTGTTCAGGAAAATTATGCAAGATTTATGCAGGATAAGGCATATCTTCTTGAAACTGCGGCAAAGGGTGCAGAGCAGGCATCACGCCTTGCAGGCAGAACGCTTTATAAGGCAAAGAAAAAGGTCGGCTTGGTTCTTGATAAATAATTTTTGCGGTTAAATGCATAAAAATGCTTTAATCAGGCAGAAATAATTGAAAATATTAAAAAAATTGCATAAAATTTCAAAAAAGTCTTGAAATTATGAATTTTTAGTGTATAATTACTGCGTAATATAAGTGATGAAACGAGGAATAATAATATGAAAGAAATCAAAAAGGTTGTTCTTGCATACAGCGGTGGTCTTGACACATCAATCATCATCCCCTGGCTCAAAGAAAACTACAACAACTGCGAGGTTGTTGCCGTTTCAGGTGATGTAGGTCAGGGAACAGAGCTTGACGGTCTTGAAGAAAAGGCAATTAAAACAGGCGCTTCAAAGCTCTACGTTATGGACCTTCAGAAGGAATTTGTTGAGGATTATATTTTCCCGACCCTTAAGGCAGGCGCAAAATATGAAAAAACATATCTTCTCGGCACGGCATTTGCCCGCCCCATCATTGCAAAAAGACTTGTTGAAATTGCTAAAAAAGAGGGTGCAGATGCAATCTGCCACGGCTGTACCGGTAAGGGCAATGACCAGGTAAGATTTGAGCTTGCCATTAAGGCTTTCGCTCCTGAAATGCAGATAATCGCACCTTGGAGAATCTGGGACCTCAAATCCCGTGAAGAAGAAATTGACTATGCAGAGGCACACAACATTCCTCTTAAAATAAACCGTGAAACCAACTATTCAAAGGATAAGAATCTTTGGCACCTCAGTCACGAGGGTCTTGACCTTGAGGACCCTGCAAACGAGCCTCAGTATGACAAGCCGGGCTTCCTTGAAATGGGTATCAGCCCCGAGCAGGCTCCCGATAAGGATACCTATGTTACAATCCATTTTGAAAAGGGGGTTCCCACTGCTGTTGACGGCAAAGAAATGGGCGGCGTTGAGCTTATAACCTATCTTAACAAAATCGGCGGTGAAAACGGCATCGGCCTTGACGATATTGTTGAAAACCGTCTTGTCGGTATGAAGAGCCGTGGCGTTTACGAAAATCCCGCAGGCTCAATCCTCTATAAGGCACACGATATTCTTGAAACTCTTACTCTTGACAGAGATACAATGCACTATAAAGAAATCGTTGCTCACCAGTTTGCAGAGCTTGTTTACTTCGGCAAATGGTACACACCTCTCAGAGAAGCTCTTTCGGCATTTGTTGACAGCACACAGCAGACTGTTACAGGTGATGTTAAGCTTAAGCTTTACAAGGGCAATATTATCAATGCAGGTGTAACCTCACCCTACACTCTTTACAGTGAAGATTTTGCAACCTTTGATGCTGATGATGTTTATGACCAGAAGGATTCCGCAGGCTTCATTAATCTCTTCGGTCTTCCCCTCAAGGTTCGTGCAATTCTCGAAGCAGAGAGAAATAAGTAATTACATAATAATAAAAGTAATCTCCGGCAGTCTTATGAGCTGTCGGAGATTTTCTGTATTACGATAAGTCAAACAATAATTGTTTGATTTATTTATATCCGTCAACGCAGAACGGACAATCTTTTTTGCCGCATCCGTTACAATTGGCACAAGTTTGTGTTCCGTTAACACATCTGTTGCAATAAATTTTAGTGTTATTTACGAGGTCATAGTCGTATCCGTCGGCACAGTAAGGGCAGTCAACCTTTCCGTCGTGACACTGGAAGCACTTTACTTTGCCCTCACCGTTACAGTTGCCGCATTTTTGTTTTCCGTTACCGGAATTTGCGGTGGGAACGCCACCGCCTCCGCCGTTTCCGTAATTAACATTTTCACTATTCATTGAATAAAGATTAAATGCCGCAAGCACCTCAACCTTATATGGTGCCGTATCAAATTCCGCAGCAGCATAGCAAACAGCAACCTTGTTTTCCTTAATATACATTACACGAAGAAATGTTTTTTTAATGCCTGTATCAATAGTTGAACACGGGCACATATATTTGTTATTATGGTTTACACCGAAACCGAGTGTCCAGTTACTGACGGACATTGCTTCAAGCATATCTTTGTGTGGGTAATCACACAAAAGACCGAAATAAGCTTCACCTGATTCAAGCTGTTCATTGGCATAAACGGTATTGCTTTTAATGTGATTATCGGGAATAACAAAGCCTATTGCATTGTCGCCGTTAAATGTTTCCGTAGCAAAAAATACGGCATTGCGGTCAGACTGCTTTTTGCACATGGCATTTACGCTGTATTTTGTTCCGTCACAGATAATATCGGCTTTACCTAAATCTGTGCTGAGTCGTCCGTCATCGGTGGAAAAATGATTACCCTGCATATATAATCCGGCACGGGCAGATTCACCTGTGTAAGACATATCTTTTTGCTTCTCACCGTATCTGTATCCGGTGTCAACAAACTGTATATCTTCTGAATAGAATATTCCGCCCCTCATACTGCCTCTGTCTGTACAAATATATATGGTAATATCACCGTATATACCGTCAACATAGTTCATTTCTGTTTTGCCGTTAAGTGTTCCGCTTCGCCAGTTAAGAGCACAGGAATAAAATGTTTCGCTGTATGAATCTTCATAGGTGTCAACAACTGCAAAACCGTTTTCGCTGAGCATTTTAACATAAGCCTTTATTTGCGGAATATCCGAAACCTCGCCCTTAAATGTAAACGCAACATATCTTTTTGCGCTGTTCTTGTCAGGCTCGTCACAGTTTAGCTTGCCTTGAGTATAGTGTATCAGCGATTCAGCGGTTGCTTTGCTCGACTGATTGGTATTACCGCCGCTCAATTTGTTTGCAACGAGTATTTTTTCGGCTAATGTAACTTTTTCGGAAGAAATCTCTTCAACGGATTTCTCAATTTCTTCACCGCCTGAATTTTCCGAATAGGTTGAGGAATTTTCGCTGTCGGCTTTTTTGCTTTTGCTGTTGTCATTTGATGAACTTCTGACAAAAAGTATAATCAGAACAATAACAAAAATCACAATGCCGGCAATAATTAAAAATTTCTTTTTCTTCATTGTCAACCACCTTTCATTTTAGAGAATTATATACAAAATAGTGTTTTAAGTCAATATTACGGAATATAAATTCAGAACGGATAAATCATAACCACCGGTGAACCGGTGGTTTGCTCGAACCCTATAAGGGTTATTACCTGCGGACCCCTAAAAGGGGTGCTGAAGGTTTACCAACGCATCACTATTACAGACCGCCGCTAAAGCGGCCTTTCCTTATGCCTATT
>JAZLIZ010000033.1:0-12504 GCA_045617665.1 Acutalibacteraceae bacterium
AGATGAAAATGAAATGAAGAGTGAAAACATCAAGAGCGGCAAGCTGACAATCAGAAAGCTTAGCTTCTGGGAAAGAATCGTGAGGTTCTTTAAGAAGCTCTTCGGATTGATATGAGAGAGGGGGAGAGATTGAAATGAAAAATTATACAACACCAATCTTTAAGCCTATCCTCCTTGGAATAGGAAACGGTACAGATTCAGGTTGTGCTATAAGATCGACCAGTGCACGATATGTATGTCCTGTTTATGACATTGATATCAATAAGACGATATTTAGTGCTGAAGGCGGTTGTAATTTAAAATCTCAGGAGGATCAGGAAAATGTATGTTATGGTGTTCCTTTGGTAGATTATAACGTCTACAACTCTTAATTATCAATCAAACTAAACACAAATGCCGACAAGCTCATCCGCTTGCCGGCATTTATGTATATACAGTTTAGCATTTTACAGCAGAGGTTTAATATATCATAGTCATAGCACTTGAACGGGGAAATTTTTTACAAGGAGCAAATTGTTAAAATTCTTTTTCAGAAATAATAAAATCAATCAAGTTAACATGATGTATACCGTTTCTGTTTTGGAGCAGTTTATCAGTTGTCATAACATATTTAGGATAGTTATCTCCACTAACTGATTCAAGACTTCTATACTCCCGATTTTCTGTTTCTTCGCTTGAAAGAATAGTATATGCAACCTGAACATATGAATATGAAAGGCTTTCGTTGCGTAAAATGAAGTCACATTCCAGTTTTCCGATTTTGCCGACGCTTATTTTATAATTCATACCGGCAGCATAATTATAAACTATATTTTCGAGGACCGGTCCATAGTTAATACGATTATCCGTATTCATTGAATAATAAAACGAAAGATCAGAAAGGTAGTATTTCTTTTCTGCTTTTAAGGTCTTTTTGGATTTTATATCAAATCGTTCACAGGGCATAATTATTTTTGCGTTGATTAAAGCCTCGATATATCTATGTACGGTTTCGGCTTTTATATTGATTCCGTTTTGTTTGAGAGCATTTACAATATTTGTTATGCTTGTTGTAGCTCCGAAATTGCCGATTATATATTTCATAACAGCATCAAAAGCAGAACGGTTGCGTATTTTAATTCTCTTTTCTATATCTTTAATATATATTTCTTCAATTAAATTTTCTGCATATGTTCGCTTATCTGCAAGAGAATCAAGTCTGACCATATATGGAAATCCGCCCTCATAAATATATTCATTTAAGAGTTCCTGCGAGTCGGTTGGAATTTCCTTACCAAAATAATGTTTAATACCGACAAATTCATCCAATGTCAGAGGAAGTACATTAAACTCAATATAACGCCCGGTAAGCTTTGTAGCTAACTCGCCACTTAACAAGTATGAATTTGAACCGGTTAGAAATATTGAAAGATTGCCCTCTTCTCTCCAGGAATTGATTACATTTTCATAATTTTCAACATTTTGAACTTCATCAATAAAGAGATATTGATTTGTATCCGGGCGGTAGTGCTTTTCAATCAATTCATCTAATTGTTCCGGCTTTCTGATGCTAACATATGGGCGTTTATCTAAGTTGAAATAAAAAATATTTTCTTCCGGAATATTTTGCTCTATAAGCTCTTGAATAATCATCTTCATTAGTGAAGATTTTCCACAACGCCTGACACCGGTAATAACCTTTATTATCTCATATTCGTGATAGAATCCACGAATTCTGGAAAGATATTTTTCTCTTGGATACAGTTTTCCTTTGTTTAAGTTATTCATATTCGTTTATCCTCCGAATATAAGATAGCACAAACTTAATGAAATATCAAGTTAACGGGGCAATTTCTCACAAATATTTAAATTAATCCCCCTTAACCGGCGTTTTGGGTTGATTATTGTTGCTGTTTTAGTCGTTTCGGTTATCTCCTTAAATTTAGTGTTTTCAGTTTAATTTGTCAGAAAACTTACAAATTTCAGCAGGAATTTAATATATCATAGTCATAGCACCTGAAGAAAAGAAAGTGATTTTTCAATTATTATACTGTTTGATGACATTGCTTTTACCTCTGCAAGATAAAAATAAAAGATAACAGATAATAGAGAATAGGTAATAATACAAAGCGCACTCAAAACAGAGCATAATTATAAACTATTATCTATTACTTATTATCCATTATCTTAGCTGCACTTGTGCAGCGCTTTTGGTGGAGATGGCGGTAATCGAAACCGCGTCCGAAAAACCTTTGCAGGGACTTTCTACGAGTGTATTTTACCTTTTGACATTCCCTCCGTCACACGCCGGTAACCGGGCTTGTAATTTCAGTAGGCATATTATTCATGACAGGATATACGCCTTCACCTGTTCACGGGCACTGCTCATCGACGCCTCTTATGGGGCCGCAGTAATCCCCACAGAGACGGTTGCTTATTTAAGCAACTTTTGCAACTGGATAGTTGTCGTTTAAATTTAAGTTTTACGGATTTTAGAGCGGTTCCGTACCGCTACTCGCTTATCCGGGCTCGGATTCCCCGTCGAAATCCTTTCATCCCCATATTTATGAGATTAAAGGCTTAAAGCCCTCTCAATTTTTCTTTCTGCATCTTTTTTGGCGGCGACTTCACGCTTGTCGTAAAGCTTTTTACCTTTACAAAGCCCGATTTCAAGCTTTGCTCTGCCGTTTTTGAAATAGACGGAGAGGGGAATAATCGTTAAACCCTCCTGCTTAACCTTTGCATAAAGCTGCCTGATTTCTTTTTTATGCATAAGCAGTTTTTTAACTCTTAAAGGGTCACGGTTAAAAATGTTACCCTGCTCATAGGGGCTTATGTGCATACCGTTAACAAAAATTTCATCCTCAATAATTGAGCACCATGAATCTTTAAGATTAAGCTTGCCCTGACGGATTGACTTAACCTCTGTGCCGAAAAGTTCAATGCCTGCTTCATACTTTTCAAGAATAAAATATTCGTGGAATGCTTTTCTGTTTTGTGCCGCTGTTTTATTTTCTTCGGTTTTTGCCATAATTTACACCCTGGGGGTTCTTCTCTTTGCGTAGAAGTTTCTTTTATTTTTCTTTTTTTCTTCAAGCCGCTTTGCCTCACGGGCTCTTTTTGCCTTGACATTTGCAAGGGGCTTAACCTTTTTCTTCGGCTTTGCCTTTTTCTTTTCTTCACCGAGGTGAGGATTTTCTTTATAGAGCACGATAACTCCGCCGATAACCTGAATAACCTCGCTTTCGGTTGCCTTTGCAAGCTTATCCGCAAATTCTCTCGGAGATTCGGGTGCGGAATCGAGAAGCACCTTTATTTTAATAAGTTCTTTTGTGCGGAACGAATCAAGAGTCTGTTCGATAACTCCGTCATTAAGTCCGCCCTTGCCAATCTGAAATTCAGGGTTCAGGTTATTTGCCTGTGCCCTGAATTCAGCTCTTTCTTTACCTGTCATATATAGTGATTTGCCTTTCAATTATAATTCGCTTTTGAGCACCTTTGCAAGCTCTCTTATGGCTTTCCCTCTGTGGCTTATAGCATCCTTTTCATCGGCTGTAAGCTGTGCCATTGTCTTTTCAAAGCCGTATTCCTCAGGGAAAAACAGGGGGTCATAGCCAAAGCCGTTGTTGCCGATATATTCATAGCCTATTCTGCCTCTGCATTCGCCTCTTGCAAAAAATCTTCTGCCGTCCGGTAAGAAACAGCAAACAACGCTGACATAACCGGCGCCTCTTTCTTCATCGGGAACGCCGTCAAGCTCGGAAAGGAGCTTTGCATTGTTATCATCATCGTCACCGCCGGAATATCTTGCCGAATAAACACCGGGGCCGCCGCCGAGATGGTCAACCGCAAGGCCGGAATCATCTGCAATGCAGGGCATTCCGCTGTCAAGACAGCCGTTCATCGCTTTCAAAAGAGCATTATCCTCAAAGGTTTCGCCCGTTTCCTCAACATCGTTGAGAATAACGCCGATTTCCTCTGCAAGATAAACATTAAAGCCGAGAGGGGAGAGTATGCGCTGAAGCTCATCCCTCTTTTTCATATTATGAGTTGCAATAATAAAATCCATATCAGTCGTCCTTTTCGGTTTCTTCAAAAAGACTTTCCGCAAAATCGGCAGGGATAAAGGGTCTTAAATCGTCAATCCCCTCGCCGACACCGATAAATTTAACTGGAACCTTGAGGTCATTTTTGATTGAAAGAACAACGCCGCCCTTTGCAGTGCCGTCAAGCTTTGTGAGGATGATGCCCGTGATTTCGGCGGCATCAAGGAATTCTTTTGCCTGATTTACTGCGTTCTGACCTGTTGTTGCATCAAGAACAAGCAGTATTTCACGGTCGGCATAGGGAAGCTGTCTGTCCATAACACGGTAAATCTTGTTGAGCTCATCCATAAGATTTTTCTTGTTATGAAGTCTGCCTGCCGTGTCGCAGATTATTATATCCGCATTTCTTGCCTTGCCGGCTTCTATTGTGTCAAAAACAACTGCCGCAGGGTCTGCACCCTCTTTGTGCTTAACGATTTCAACTCCGGCTCTGTCAGCCCAGATTTCAAGCTGGTCAATGGCGGCGGCACGGAATGTATCAGCTGCACCGAGGATAACCTTTTTGCCCTCTGACTTGAACATTGCGGCAAGCTTGCCGATTGAGGTGGTTTTGCCTACACCGTTAACGCCGATAACGAGAATAACTGACGGAACGGTTATCATATCAATATCTTCACCGCCGGAGAGAATATCGGCAACAATATTTTTTATTTCCGCCTTAACATCGGATGCCTTGTGAAGATTTTTCTTAAAGACAATATCTTTCAGGCGTGAAACGATTTCTTCGGCGGTTGTAACGCCCGTATCAGCCATAATAAGTATTTCTTCAAGGTCCTCATAAAATTCATCATCAATTTCATTTTTTCCGTAGAGTGCGGAATTGATGGCGCCGGACATACTGTCACGGGTCTTTTTAAGTCCTTTGTTAAGCTTGTTAAAAAATCCCATAGTCTTTCCCTTTTATTGCTCTTTTGCGTTTTTGATAATGTTATTGATTGTTTTACGGAGATTAGGCTCCTTTGCAACCATATCCTCCGTCTTTTTCAAAGCGTAGAGAATTGCAGTTCTGTCTCTGCCGCCGAAATATTCGCTGATTTCCTGCTGTGTAAGGTCGGTGCATTCTCTGATTGCAAAAATTGCTATCTGCCTTGCCTTTGCGGTTTTCTGGTCTTTCTTTTTTGATGTAATTTCCGACTGCGAAACACCGAATGTTCTTGCGGTTTCGGTTATGATTTTATTAACTATTTCCGCAATGGGTATGCCGTTACCGGCAAGGTCACGAATGGCATTCTGTGCCATTGCAATATTGATTGCAGAGCCCTCAAGGCTTACATAGGCATAAAGCTTTTTGACTGCACCCTCAAGCTGACGGATGCTTGATTTTACCTTTTCGGCAATATATTCGGTAACCTCTTCGGGCATTTCAATGCCGAGCATTTTTGCCTTGCTGCGGACAATGGCTACTCTTGTTTCAAAATCCGGCGCCTGAATATCTGCAATAAGTCCCTGCTCAAAACGGGTACGGAGTCTTTCGTCAAGAAGAGCGATATCCTTCGGCGTTGAATCGGATATAAGAACTATCTGCTTGCCGTCTGCGGTAAGAGCGTTGAAGGTGTGGAAAAATTCCTCCTGGGTGGACTGCTTGCCGGCAATGAACTGAATATCGTCAACAAGAAGAACATCGCAGTTTCTGAATTTATCGTGAATGGCGTTCATATTCTTTTTATTAATACCCTCGATAATAAGGTTAACAAAATCCTCGCCACGGGTGAAAACAATGTTTGCATCCGGATTTCTTTTAAGTATTGTATTTCTTATTGCACAGAGAAGATGTGTTTTGCCAAGTCCTGAGGAGCCCCAGATGAAAAGGGGGTTATAGGTAACAACCGGCTCCTCCGCAACCGCCTTTGCGGCTGTGTAAGCAAATCTGTTTGAAGAGCCCACAACAAAGTTTTCAAAGGTATTTAAATCAGTTGAAGCAACAGTGAATTCCTGCTTTTCTTCACTTTCTTCAATTCCTTTGCACGGGTCAACAAAGGTGATTTCGGGTACAAAGCCCAAAACAGTTTTGAGTGCATCCTCAAGTTCGGCATAAAACTGATGCTGAATTGTATTTTTTTTGAAATCACTTGCACCGAGCACAATGCTTGTGCCGTCAAAATCAATTATTTCAATTGATGCAAACCAAACACTGAAAACAACCTCGTTAAGATTTCTTTTCAGCTCTTCACAAACGAGAGCCCACATTTCTTTGTAAGATTCCATTAAATTTCACTCCTGAACAGCCGGCAATCTTCAACCGACGAGTATAAATAGGGGACAATAATCCATTTTATATCATTATCGCTAATATATCACACCGCAACCGCTTTTTCAAGAGGATTATTTGCGATTTAAGCCTTTTTAGGTGAAAATACAATTCTGTCGACAAGAAGTCGACAAGAAGGCTGTTTTTTGTTTAATAATAAATGTTGACAAATTTTGTCTTTTTTTATACAATGAACCTGATTTTTTTAAGTTTTATACCGATAACTACTGAATGGTTTTGGGATAAGGAGATGAGGCTTATGGATAAGAACCTTCTGGATAAAGAGGTGCTGTGTATTATTGATACACGGCAGATACAAAAGTATATATTTCATGTCAACGATATGTCGGAAACTATCGGTGCCAACAGCTTGCTCAGTCATCTTATGCAAGATGCGTTTATATATGCCGTTGAGCATATAGCCGAGCCGCTTCAGCCTGATGAATACAGCTTTTACTTGATCGACGGCAAAGAGTCTGTTCGCTATTTTGATGATGAATATGTAAAAATACATGTAATATCATCTGTTGCAAATAATATGCTGGTTTTATTCAGAACAGGTGCATTGTGCTGTGATATTGTCCGTAAAATATCAAGATACTATCTGGACAACACTTATTCTTTATGTGTCAGCGCTGCATATGTAGAAAAAACAGAAGATATAAGCTATGATTTACAGGAACTGTTTAAAGTGCTCGGTCAGACCAAAAGCATTGAGTCGGGTTCTCATCCGTTGGAAGCACTTAGTGTGGCACGCATCGAAAAGAATACGGGAGAGCCGGTTGCATTTATTGATAAGAAAACAGGAGAAGGATATTCCCGTGCGATAGATTTTCGCAGACGGGAATATTCCCGCTTGAAAGACGCTCTTACTGTCAGCAGCATCAATTTCACCCGTGACAGAGACGGGTTGGAGTATTATGCGGTTGCACATATAGACGGAAACAATATGCACGCAACCATAACTGCCGTTACTGACAGTACAAGTGACTATCGTGACAACATAAATATTCGCCGTCAGATTGACCGCAATATTCAAAACGGAATTGCAAAAGCGATACAGGATTCTGTCAATGAAACAAAAAAAGCACTTGAAATTTCGGATGAAGCGTTTGAAAATGAATTCAGAATAGTACATACGGGCGGAGACGATTTGAACATTATTTCAAATGCCTCTGTGATATTTACATTTCTGGAGAAATATATGTCACACATGAAAGATGTTGTGATATGGCAGTCCGATGAAAACAAAGTAAGTATATCAGCCTGCGCAGGCGTGGCTTTTGTTGAAAAAAGCACGCCGTTTATTGATGCTTTCAGCCTTGCGGAGGATTGTTGTGATAATGCAAAAAAATATGCAAAAGAAGAAGAACACTATGTAAACGGCTGTGTCGGTAACTGGGTAGATTTTACCGTTGCGCATACAGATTCTCCGATGATTGATGACAGAGAAAACAGATTTGTTACACAGGACGGTATTCATTTGTTTTTGCGTCCTTATTGTTTTGATGCTCCGCTTGAGGGAACGCCGCATTCATATTATGATTTCAAGAAGCGTGCGCTTTGCCTGCGTAAAACGGATTTGCCTGTTTCGGTTGTTTCGGGATTGGCTGATATATCCGATGTAGGAATTATGAATACAGGGAGCACGGGTTCAAAGGCATATTATCTCTTCTCGGATATGTTTGAGGATATTACTGATTCTCTTGAAAAACAAATTGTAAAACCTCTTGTTCGCTCTGATGGGAAAATGTATGCCACATTGTATGATGCGCTGGAAACACAGGCATTTTTCCCCGTGAAAGGCAGGTAATACCATGAGTGTTTTGATTTTCAGAACTTTGGGCAGAGTTTGTCTCGAAAACAATTCTCAAACAAGTACAAATTTAAAATATGATATTCCCTGCGACCATCTCGGATTCCCGTATATTCCCGTTTATGAGCTTTTAAGCCGTTATTTTAAAATTCCGAGCGGTGTGGAAATCGGCTTTGCAAGATTGGAGGACTATGACGGACTTGCAGCCGCTGCGATAGACATAGGAAACAACAAGTCGCTTTTTCCTCAGCTTGTGCTGAATCTGTTTACTGAAATAATTGAGAATGAAACAGGAAAGAACCGAGTGCTTCGTCAGGGATTGACATTTGTTTGCCGTATTTCATCGCCTGTGAAATTTCGGAAGAATATTGACAAAGAGCTGGCAGAGATTAGGCATATCGGCGCAATCGGAACCGAGGTGTCGGGCGAAGTTGAAATTTGTGCGGAATGGAACGAAAATAATTATACGCAACCGTCAGGGATAAAATTCAACCCGAATGTCAAATATAAACGGTTGAATTATTCTCTTGATTTGATGTCACCCCTTTGTGCTTATACACCGTATAATAACGGAGTTAAATCGGACAGCAAAATATCAGGCTATGTTGTTTATCAATGGCTTCGTGACAGACTCGGAGATGAGTGGCGGGAATTTGTTGCGGAAGGTTTTCCGAAATGCAGTAATGCATATATTTGCGTTGACGGAAAAAGATGTTTGTCGTCACCGAGTTGTATGTTTCAGCGGAAAAACAATAAAAATATAGTCGAATACAGGTTGGCAAATATCGGTGAACAATACAATGAAATATGTAAAAAAATCATTAAATATATTCCTGATTCAATGGAAAATGAAATTCAATATACAGATATTGAGCAAAAAATCATTTATCCGTGTGCTGCGGAGGAAGAAGATTTGTGCGGTCAGAAAAGGCGAAGAGCGGCAATTCGGGAAGGTCAGGTATTTAAAGGCTTTTTTGAAGGTACCGATGCACAGATACGCAGAATTTATTCTCTGATTTTATCGAATCCGATTGCGACTCTCGGTTTCTATACCGTCGAAGGGTACGGAGAAGCTGTAATCAATGTTCAGAATTTAGAAATTGATGAAAATAAGACAGAGCAGGCTGTGCGATGCTTTGATGTTATGCTTGCTTCCGATGCAGTGTTATTTAATGATGCGGGATTAAACGAAAGTAACCGTAAAATTTTTGAACAGGCGGTAATCGGTGTGTCAGGCTTTTCTTGTGGGTTGAATGTTGTTGACTGCTATATGAGTCAGGGCGTTACATTTCCGATTGACCGGAATTACTGCATGAGTGATTCCGTGCTGAAAATCATTTCCGCAGGAAGTATTCTGCGTATAGAAAGTGCAGACGGACAGCCTGTGGATATTTCAAAGCTAAACGGTAGTTTTATCGGATACGGAAATGAGAAGGGATACGGCGAATTGAGAGTTTTTCCTGCGTCCGAAACCGAAATTCGATGTGCTCAAAGCGTACATGCAGACGAGTTTTACAAAAACCGCCACCTGTCGGACAGACAGCTTCTGCGCTATGCTGAATTTATACGGAATGTTCAGGAAGAAATGATGCGGCAAAAGGTGTATATGCTTGCGCTCAATGATATCAAACAGAATGAATCTGTTTCAGACGAGGATTTGGATATGCTGTTTCAGGTGATGAAACGAAAATATAATAGGGGTATTGAAATTGCGACAATGAAACGCTGGTATTGTGAGGCGAAAGAAGCTAATGAATAATGTAGGAATAAAAGCACCTGATTGGGAAAAAGCTCCCGCATCAGGTTGGATACTTATAATTACCGATGACGGCTCCGTTCTTGATAAATACGAAATAACAGGCGGAGAAATTTTTCTTTCACGCCATAAAACGGTCAATTATCAGTCTGTTCGCCGTTTGCATTGTTTTGATAAATCTAAAGAATATCGGTACGTCAACATAAACGGGAATATTATTCAGACAATCTGTACGGCAGAAGAGGAATCTGAAATGGAACAGAACCTTCTTTTTGACGATTATATGATTGTATCTGACAGCGTTATTCCAAAGGAAAACGGAACATGGAAAATCTGTCTTGTTGACCGCTACCGGTATGGTGAAACCGACACTCTGGTGTTGAACGGATATAGGCTTGTTGATGTCTGCCGTGTTGACTGAATTTGAATGGGAGGTTGAAAAATGGCCGCACAACGTTCGGGTATGAGAGGACCCAGAGGACATCTCACCGAAGAAGAAGAGAAAAACAAACCGAAAATATCAAAAGATCTTTTGGTTCGTATTTTTTCATATCTTAAGCCTTATATACCGCAATTCCTTTTGGGACTGATAATGATAATCATTTCAGCTGTTATAGGATTGGCACCGTCAATTATTACGGGCAGAATAGTAGATGATGCATTAACAAACGGAAATATGCGTTTGCTTGTTATTTTGCTGGTGCTTGCTTTTGTTACATTGTCAGCTTCACGACTGATAAGTGTTGCGGAATGCTACATAAACGCATGGATTTCGCAGCGAATAGTGTTTGATTTGCGAAATCAAATGTATGACCATTTGCAGCACATGCCCCACGCATTTTTCACAAACGAAAAACAGGGCGAAATATTTACCCGTATGGATAATGATATTTCAGATGTTTCGATAGTTATTTCCAGAACGCTGTCATCTATTGCACGCAATATTATCATTGTAATAACTACATTAGTTGCGCTCTTTTCGTTGAATTGGCATCTGGCACTGGTCAGTATAGTAATTGTGCCTGTTTTGATACTGCCCACAAAGCTGGCAGGAAAAAAGCGTTGGGTGCTTATCAGAAAAAGCCACAAATATACAGATGATATGAATCAGCTTATCAATGAAACCCTGTCTGTTTCAGGTTCATTGTTAGTTAAGCTTTTTACAAGAGAAAAAGAGGAATACAACCGCTTTAAAAGCATAAACGAAAAACTTTCAATGGTTAATATCAAGGAAGAACGCAGTAATTCATGGTTTAGAGTGGCAATCGGTATTTTTTCAGAGTTAGGTCCGCTACTCATTTATTTTGCAGGCGGTATACTGATTATACTGGGTGCGGGCACAGGTACAGCTGTTTCCATTGGTACAATAACCGCTGTTGTTGCATTGGTAAACAGACTTTACCGACCTGTTGAAGACCTTACAAATATAAGTGTGGAATTTACCCGTTCTCTGGCATTGTTTTCCCGCATATTTGATTATTTTGACAGAACCGCTACAATTCGTTCCCCCGAAAACGGCAAAAAACCTGATTTTTCGGTGAATCCTGTTGTTTTTAAGCATGTATCATTTTCTTACAGTTCGGAGAAACCACTTCTGAACGACATCAACTTCACCGTACCTCCGGGGAAAATGTATGCTGTTGTCGGACCGTCGGGATCAGGTAAGTCTACGATAGTTAATCTGATTCCTCGTCTTTATGATGTGACAGACGGCAGTATTTTCATAGGTGAAGATGATGTTCGCCAAATAGATTTGGAATATCTGCGCAATCAGATTGGACTTGTTTCGCAGGAGACATATCTTTTTAACGGAACAATTCTTGATAATCTTAAATATGTAAAATCAGATGCTACGCAGGAAGAAATTGAGAATGCTTGTAAAATTGCAAACATACATGATTTTATTGTAAATCAGCCTGACGGGTACTTAACAATGGTCGGAAATCGTGGATTGAAGCTTTCGGGAGGAGAAAAGCAGAGAGTTTCAATCGCCCGTGTAATGCTTAAAGACCCGAAAATACTGATACTTGATGAAGCTACATCTTCACTTGACTCAATATCCGAAAATGCTATTCAGGATGCACTTGATAATATTATGAAAACCCGCACAAGTATTGTTATTGCACACAGACTGACAACAATTTTGAAAGCGGATAAAATTCTTGTTGTTTCCGATGGAAAAATTGCCGAAGAGGGTACGCATGGAGAACTGCTGTCGCAAAACGGAATTTACCGTGAATTGTATGAAACGCAGTTCAGAAAAGTGCTGAATATGGAAAATTTCGGGGAATAATTTGTTTAACTGTAATCGGTATTTTTTCATGTTTTATAAAAACCAAAGAATAGTATAAAAACAAAGTGATAACAGCGAGCGTTAGCCACAGGTCGGCTTACGCAAAATTTAAGAAATACTTATTAAAGCATTATTTTATGGGTGTCATTATGTACTGTAACCCCAAAAAAGGGGCTGTAAAAAAACAGCCTAAAAAAGCCGAGGTTCACATAAAAAAAGTGGGCCTCGGTCATTTTTTAACCTTTCGGATGAAAATCGGATTCAATTTTGCTAAATGATTTAAATTTTATGTACAACGAAAAAGCC
>JAZLIZ010000034.1:0-1633 GCA_045617665.1 Acutalibacteraceae bacterium
ATCAGCCGTCAGGGAGTGTGGAACGTTGTTCAAAAGCTCGGCTCACAAATTGAAAGACAAGAAGACAGATATATTGAATTAAACGAGAATCATCAGCTCCATGGTGAAAAAGAAATTGCCGTATTGTTTGAAGAAGCTGACGGAGTTTTTGTGAGAGAGCAAAAGCGGTATCGTCATAAGGGAAACAATTCATTTGAACTTAAAGTTGCAATAGCTCACGAGGGGTGGAAAGAAACTGCACCAAAGCGTTTTGAACTTGCAGGCAAAACAGTTGTATGTGACATTGCAAGCGGCACAGCATTTAATAAGCGTAAAGAAGCAGTGTTGGCATCAAAGTATAATCTTGATGAGATAAATACGAGAATATTTAATTCGGACGGAGGAATGTGGATAAAAAAGCTTCACGATTACAATGATGAGGTTCATTTTCAGCTTGATCCGTTTCACATACAAAAAGCTATCCGAAGCAGTGACGTTGGAGGAGATTATTTAAAACAAGTAACAGGAATGCTGAGAGAAAGCAAAATTGATGAAATGTTTGAGTATCTTGATGCAGTTGCAAACAGTGTTGAAACTGAAAAAGCAGAGGAAAAAGTACGCAGTCTGATAAGTTACTTAAAATCCAATCAAGAAGGCTTAATTCCATATCAAAAAAGAGAGTTAGAACTTCCGGAATTACCGGAAGGACTTGTTTACAGAGGGATGGGAAACAGTGAGCATAATATGTTTCTTGCAGTAGCTAAACGAATGAAGCACAGAAGTGCAAGTTGGAGTCCGCAGGGCGGTCTGAAATTATGTAAATTGATTTGCCATAAGATAAGCAATACCCTTTCGGAAACGATAGAAAATCTGACAACATTTGAAATACCCGAGCAATTAAAGGAGAATACTTTAAAACCATTGCTCAGTGTAGCAAAGGCACCAAAAAAAGACGGTAAAGGTTATGAGGGGAAGCATAGCTCAATGCCGTTTACCGATTGTGCTGTATCTAACGGAAGAAATGAAATCATAAACTGGCTCAAAGGCGGAGATATAATCTCATATTTTTAGATTTTGAGCCGGGGGAAAAGCAGCTGCAATAAAGCAGTAAAGTAGTCACCGCAAAGCGGCTTGCCGTTGACGGTTGCAAGATAAAATGCTATAATTGGTTTAACAGACGGAAAGAATAATCTCATATTTTTGAGTTTCTCGCCGTCGGTGTATTTGTGATGAGCATTTTATCGCAGTAACAGTCAAGGGTGACGGAAACAGCAATATTATCTTGTTCGGGTTGTTCAAAAAACAAAGTGAAAAATTTGCCAACTTTTACTTGACACTAACAAATTTTGTGAAACCATTGACAGACAAGGAAAAAGATGTTATAATACCTGACTTTTTGGTTTATCGTTAAAATGTAGTGTTAAATTGATAGATTTAACATTTTGTCAATATCTTTTTCAGTGAAATAATAATTTAACAAATTCAAATTTAATCGGGAGTTTGACAGTTGAACAATATGAAAAGTGCTTGCAGACCTTGAATAGTCTGTAAATTTTTTTCAAATTTTTTCAATTTTTTTGTAGCTATTTGTATCTATTTATGATATAATAGATATGGGAGTGATGTTAATTATGAAACTTACATGTGCCGGATC
>JAZLIZ010000035.1:0-1023 GCA_045617665.1 Acutalibacteraceae bacterium
TCCACATTTGCGGTAATATCGTATGCGTTATGGAAGTTTAAGGGTGTTGCGTTATTAAACACTTTAACGGAAATTAAAGAAGTATCTTTGTTGAAATCGGCGGGGCTCGTCAGCACCTTTAATGAGTCTGCCAAAATCGCCTTACCCGATTTTGAGTCGGGGGAGGTATAAAGGGCAACCCACTGACGGCTGAGTCCCTTTAATGTCCAGTTGCAAACATCGCCTATCATAAACTTCGTAACATCCAAATCTTTACTCGGTTCATTATCCTTGGTGACAAGTGCTCTTTGCTGGTCGGCATCGGTCAGTAACGGGTTCTTAACACCGTAGTAGTAAATATAATCCTCCTCAGGATCATCCTCATACTCTTGCCCGTAAATCGGCTGATATGAGCACATTACACGGGGGATATTGACATACGGCTCATCGCCTTCCACTGCAATAAGCGGAGCCAAATACTTTACGACAAGCGAAATGATCATAACACCGATGGAAACAACGGAAACCCACTTCAAAACGGCACCTAAACCGGCTCTGAGGAACGCAAGGACGCAGTTTGAAAATGTTGCAGGCATATTCGTGGCAGAAACCGCAATTCCGTTAAGAGTCTGTTCAACAGTCCATCCGGCACCATATGTATAGGTGCTTTCCGTTACAATATAATTTCCAAAGAATTCGCCTGCTCTCTCAAGGGTTAAATTCAAAAAATTAGTAGTAGAGGTTTCTAAAATATCAACTCCCACCACCTGAGCAAACTGTGCTTGAAATGAAAGATATGCATAGGTTGCAAATCCTGCGCCTACCACAAGACCGGTTGCCGCCACACAGCCGGAAGCTATGGCAATAATATCACAGATATGCTGAATTTTTTCAGCAGAGGTAGCAACATGGGCAAAGGGCTTTTCCTGTGCTTTTTTGATTGCCTGACTTGTAAGTGCAATGCCGCTGTTCTTTTGGAAGAGCGAACGGTCAATGCCCTCATAAACCGATACAACATCGCCTTTTTTGATTTTCTCATCCTCA
>JAZLIZ010000036.1:0-1252 GCA_045617665.1 Acutalibacteraceae bacterium
CATTCATTTTCCCAGGCGGTCATCCTCCGTGCTTTGATTTTTCAAGAGATTTGATACTTCCCACGCCAAATAATCGCTGACCGTTTTCTTGAAATCGTCCAATGTAGGCTTAGTATCTATCGGTGCTGTCTGATTCCAATCTGCACCGTTTTCGGGATCAATCTTGCCTTCGTAGTATTCTTTTTCGGTGAAGATATTCAGTTTTGATTTACCGAAACGCACCAAATCCACAAGCTCGGCATACCGTTCTTTGGCTTGATCGGTATCCCGCAGATTGCAGCTTGCTTTTTTGCGGTTTGTTCTCGTATATCCGTCAACAGAAAAATCAATGAATTTTACGGTATCGTCTTTCTGATGTGCTTCGCCGACACGGAAAACATACACGTTCGTCTGAACGCTTGACTTTCCGATAAACAAGTCAATCGGCATCTTTATGCTGGCAAGCAGGGTACTGTGTTTCAGAATCTTTTTGTTATATTCGGTTGCTTTGCCGCTGCCGGCAGAGTTTTGAATGATAATAGCGGCATAGCCATTGCTCATCATCGAGAGGGCTCTCTCAACGAAAATCATACCGTTACCGGGTGCAGAATACGGCGGATTCAGAACAAACGCATCTGCCGGGAACTTTTCATCCGTCTTGCCAAAGCCATAGTTACCGTTAAATTCTTTCAGAGAGTCTTTGTTGAGAATGTTGGAACTGCCATCGCCCATCAGAATCATATTGAGGATGGCAAGCATATAAACTTCAGAAAGAATTTCAAGACCGAGAAGCTGATTTGCTTTGATTTGAGCGGATTTCTTGTATAATTCATCCGGCGATTTGATATTTTCCTTGGCATCGTTCAGCATTTCGTTCATAGATGCAACAAGAAGTCCTGCCGAACCGGTCGCAAAGTCCCACACATAAGAATCTTTGTTTATTCTTGCAAGTCGTGCCAAAAGAGTTGCGACATAAGAGGGCGTCAGAACAACATCATTGAGTTTGTCCTGCGAGAAACCGAGCCAGCTATACATTTCATTGAACAGTTTCCCGGTAAAGTCAGTACTCAGACCGATTTTATAGTAAATGCCGAGATCGTCAATGATTTTAGTAAATACCCGTTTGAGCTGGCTTTCTCCGTTTTCAACCTTGTTAATATTATCGGTTGTCAGCGTATTCTGCAAAGTGCGGACAATCAAATCGCGCTTTTCCTGTGGCAAATTTTTCTCGTTCAGGAACGCTTTAATCTTACGGAGGATAATATCGCCGTCG
>JAZLIZ010000037.1:0-30084 GCA_045617665.1 Acutalibacteraceae bacterium
AAAGCAACAGAAGCCCTTGCAAATTACACAGTTGATGTTAAAGGCTTAACGGAAAACATTTCGCTTTACGGAACTACCGTTTACTTTGACAGTGCAACGGCTCTTAACTACTATGTAACCGTAGAGAGCGGCGTAAAGCCGACGGCAACTGCCCAAAATACCGTAACGGATGAAGAAAAGCAGGTTGAAATCAAGCTTTACAAGGACAACATCTATATCGTATCTGTCAAGGACATCACGGCAACCGAGCTTTCAGACAGTATTAAGGTTACGGTAAACAATGAATTTAACTTAACCGGCTCTGTATTCGCTTACTGCAATGCGGTAATGACCAAAGCCGGACAGACCGAAGCGGCAAAGAACGCTATGGCGGCATTCTATGAGTATTACGATGCGGCGGTTGATTATGTCAAGTCGGTAAAGCCTGTTTATTATGATGTTTCCTTTGATATGCAGGGACACGGCGAACAGGTAAGCAGTCAGACGGTAGAAAAAGGCGGTAAAGTAACAAAACCTGCCGACCCGACCGAGGACGGCTACTTATTTGACGACTGGTATAAGGATGAAAACTACACGGAAGAATGGGACTTTGACACCGATACCGTAAACGAGAGCATTGTCCTTTACGCAAAGTGGACACCGATACAGTAAATGCCTTTATGACAGAGAAATACGGAGGATAAACGAATGGAAAACGAAAAAAACATAAAGAAATTTGAAGAACCGAAGCTCGAAATCATTCAGCTTTCCGAAACGGATATAATCAAAACAAGCGGCTTGCCTTATGAATCTCCGGACCATGAGAGCGAAATGGTCTGAAAAAAGCTTTTAGCAGCAAGTGTTTGGCTTTAAGTTGTCGGCATTCGGCTTAAACCGAATGCCGATAGCTAACGCTAATCCTAAATCTTAAAACTTTTCAAGGAGGAGAAGTTTATGAAGAAACAAATCACAAGCATATTGCTTGCACTCATTCTGGCATTACAGCTCGGCATCACGGCGTTTGCCGGCGGCACGGAAACACCAATCATACCGACCGGTGATAATGTTAAAATTAACGGGCTCAGCCTTGTTTTAAGCGGTGAAATCGGTCTTACATTCTATGTGTATGTCGACAAACAATACAGAAACGGCACTATGAAATTTACATTTATGGGTAAAGAGCAGACCCCGTTTAATATTACCTCCTGCCCACCGGATAGCAGTACCCGTCGCTATATGGCAACATTCTATTTAACCGCCGTTGAGCTTTCCGAGCCTGTAACGCTGACGGTTTGTGATTCTGACGGTCAAAAACTTGATGAGAAAGTCTGTTCGGCGGAAGATTATGTAGAGCTCCTGAGGGAAGACGAAGACGCCACCGAAAAGGAAAAGAAAGTTGCCGAAACACTTATCAACTACGGTCACTATGCCCAGCTTGCTCTTTCCGAAGCAAACGGTTGGGTAATCGGTGAGGATTATAAAGAAACGACCGAGTTTTATGCTCCCACTGTTGATACTTCCGTTTTTGATGCTTATGAAGCAGAATGGCAAAACCGTTCGGCAGAATTTAATAAGTATTCTATGTCCCTGGAGCTTGATTACAAAACCGGAATTCATCTGTATTTACCTCTTACCGAAAAGCCGACCGTAACGGTAAACGGCAAGGCGGCGGAGGTTACAAAGAGCGAACGCCTTGAAAATAACTATGAAATTTATATTGACGGCATCAATGCCCTGAATTTAGAGAATAAATACGAAATTACCGTAAACGATGTTACATTCACTCTTTCGGCTTTCAGTTACTGCAATCTGGCAGTTACTCACGAATCGAGCCAAAACAATATTGATGCTATGAGAGCACTGTATGAATTTTATCAGGCAACAGTCGCTTATAATACTCCTGCGGAGGCAGAATGATGAAACAGACCATTTTGAAGATTTTTGCGATATTATTTGCTCTTGTGATGCTCTTTGCCCTTGCTTCCTGCGGCGGCAAGGATAAGGATAAAGATAAAGACAACTCCGAAGCTCCCGGCACATCCTCTGTCACCGAAACGGAAAAGGAAGAAACCACCGACACAACGGAAAATACCGATAAAGAAAAAATCGAAGGCGAAATTATTACTGAAAAGTATAATCAGGAGCCGGAAGTTACCGTAGGTGTAGGAACCGACGGTAGCAGTAAAGACGGCTCCGCTAAATCGGGAGGAAAGGATACCGGAAAAGATTCGGGTAAATCCTCCGGCTCATCTGACACGGGAAAACAGGACGGCAGTAATCCTTCCGAACCATCAAAGCCCTCCGACGGTAATTCTTCCGAACCATCAAAGCCCTCCGGCGGCAATACATCGGGCGGCAATACATCCGGTGGGAATACATCCGGCGGACAACAATCAGGCGGTCAGCAGTCAGGCGGCGAAGCAAGCGGTGAATCCTCAGGCGGTAAGCAGGAAAAAACGACATTAACCACCGAGCCCGAAAAAAAAGATAACGAGGGTGAAATCGTCATTCCTCCGGAGGGAATACAGTTACCTGTTGTTGAATTGTAGATAATTCGCAATGCATAATCTGTTGTGATTTAATATGTTTTAAGCTTACATCTGAATAATTTTTTATACGGCTGTTGCACGGTATGTGACAGCCGTTTAATTTTATCATTTTCGGTTTGTTGAATATTGCTTTTTTCAGATAAAAAAAGTATAATAATCAAAAAAGAAAAAGAGAACGGGGGAAAAGTGTGAAAAATATATTTTGTCTTTTGCAAGCGTTTCTGATTCTTATTTCATCATGGTCAGTATATGATTCGAGTTTTAAGAAAAAGGTTGACAGATTTGCTATGGAATTAACAAGTATTACAGATTTCGGCTTTGAAATCATCGGCGCTGAAGAAATTGCCGTTTCAGAAGACGAAAAAATCCTTTGCCGTGAATGGTATGAAAATAATATTCTCACAACCGAAAACCCTGCATATAATTTTACGGTTGGCGGCAAAAGCTTTCGCCGTAATATTTCCGATTGGGATATAACTGTCGGCAAAGAGGGCAGAGCCGGTGAAAAATATCCCGGCGGTAAAACAACGCTAATTACTCTTAAGCATAAGAAAAGTGAACTTGAGTTTAAGGCTGAAGCAACGATTTATGAGGAGCTTGCAACCTGCAAATGGTTTGTTACCGCCGAAAACAAGGGCAATGAAAATTCACCTGTAATTAAAAATTTTTATGCCGCCGATTGTATGGTGGATACAGGTACGGCGGATTTGTATTTCAGCAAGGGCTCTTTGCCTGCGGCAGATGATTTTGAGCTTATGAAATCTCCCCTGCAGATTACGCCTATGGTGTTTAACGCCAACGGCGGCAGAAGCGGCTCTTGGCTGCCTTATTTCAATGTTTGCGGTGACAATTTCGGCTTTGTTGCTGCAACGGGCTGGACCGGGCAATGGTATTCATCGCTTCAGCAAAAGAAAAATGCAACGGAGTTCAAGGCAAAGCAGGAGTTTTTCAACACCTATCTTTTGCCGGGTGAATCAATCCGTTCACCTCTTGTTTCTTTCACTTTTTACAAGAATAAAAACGCCTTAAAGGGCTTTAACTCATTCAGAGAATGGGAGCTTAACTGCGTTTACCCCGAAAGCGTTAAGCCTCTTAACGGCTTCGTTATTGCAAACGAATTTTCAAAGCTTACCTGCAATGATTTTATTGATATGATTAACCGTATTGATAAATCCGTTCTTGATAATACGGATTATTTCTGGATGGATGCCGGCTGGTATAAATATAATGAGGGCTGGCATGACGGTGTCGGCAACTGGATTCCCGATTCCGACCGCTTCCCGGAGGGGATGAAGCCAATGACGGATTTAATCAAAGAAAAGGGCAAAAAATTTCTTCTTTGGTTTGAGCCGGAAAGAGTCAGAGAAAATACAAGGCTTTATAACGAAGCACAGAAGCATAAGGGCTGGATAGTTCAAATCGGCAGTGACCTTTTGTGGAATCTCGGCAACGATGAAGCGTGTGATTATCTTTCCGATATGATTTCAACCTGCCTTGTTGAAAACGGCGTAACTATGTACCGCCAGGATTTCAACTTCGACCCTCTTGAATATTGGAAAAAGGCTGATAAGGATTTTTGCAATAACAGAAAGGGTATAACCGAAAACCACTATGTAACCAACCTTTACCGCTATCTTGATGCTCTTTGCGAAAGCGTACCCGGTCTTGTTATTGATAACTGTGCAAGCGGTGGCAAAAGGCTTGATATTGAAATGTCGGCAAGAAGTATTCCTCTGTGGAGGAGCGACTATAACTGCGGCAATGCGGACGGAAGCGTTAAGCCGGATGTTCTGGAGGCAACCCAGTCAATGACCTACGGCCTTGCTTTCTGGATGCCTTACAGCGGAACAAACAGATATTTTCACAGCGAATATGCTTCAAGAAGCTGTATTTTAACCAATCAGTCCGTTTATGAGCCTGACCCGGTTGAATACTGTAAATATAAGCCGATAAGCGACTGTATGACGGAGAATTATTTTCCGCTCATTTACGGCGGCACATCGGCATCATCGTTCCTCGGTATGCAGTTCGGCTCCGATAAAGAGGGTTACGGCATTATTTATAAGCGTGAAAATGTTAGCGAAAATTCCTGTAAAATCAAGCTCAACGGTTTGGAAAAATCTAAAACATATACCGTTTATAATTTTGATAATGATGAAATTATCGCTTCCGCATCCGGCGAAAGCCTGATGAAAGAGGGAATAAATGTTGTTATTTCCGAAACACCGAAGGCTTATATTCTGAATTACCGAACAGCATTTTAACAGTTTATGTTTTGTGCATCTTAACGGAGGTTAAATGAAAATATTATTTGACTTGTTTCTTGTTTTCGCCAAAATAGGTTTATTCACATTCGGCGGCGGTTATGCTATGATTTCGGTTATTGAGGATAACTGCGTGAGCAAAAAGAAGTGGATAACAGGCGAAGAAATGATGAATATAACGGTTATAGCCGAGTCAACGCCGGGGCCTGTTGCAATAAACTGCGCAACCTTTGTTGGCTATAAGCAAAAGGGTGTGACCGGCGCCGTTGCCGCAACATTCGGTATGGTTTTACCGTCATTTGTTATAATTTATGTTATCTCTCTTTTCCTTAATAATCTGCTTGAATTTACGGTTGTTGCAAGTGCGTTTAAGGGAATTAAGCTTGCAGTCGGTCTGCTTATTCTTGATGCGGGCTTAAAGCTGCTTAAATCAATGAAGAAAAATAAACTCTCGGTTATTATTCTTATCTGTTCATTGGTTTTAATGATGCTTATCAACATCTTTTCATGGAGTTTTTCATCAATCTATATGCTTTTGATTGCCGCTGTAATCGGTTTTATAGCCTTCGGTATTCAGAAAGCAAATGAATTAAAGAGAGGTAATTCAAAATGATTTATCTTAAATTGATTCTCGGATTTTTGAAGGTCGGATTATTTTCATTCGGCGGTGCATACAGCGCAATACCTCTTATCAGAGAGGTTGTTTCCGCAAATAACTGGATGGGTGACGAAGCCCTTGCACAGATGATTGCCATAAGTGAAAGCACTCCCGGTCCTCTTATGGTAAACCTTGCAACCTATGTCGGCAGCTGTCAGGCGGGAATACTCGGCTCAATGGTTGCTACGGCAGCAGTTGTTTTGCCCGCTTTTGTAATTATAATTTTACTGATGACTCTGCTGAAAAATCTGTGGGAAAACAGATGCTTTAAAACCGTTCTCGGTGCTATGACTCCCTGTATAACCGGCATTATCTCGGCAACAGGTATTTATATGATTGCAAACAACAGCTTTGCATTTGAGCAGGGCTTTGAGTTTGATATTAAGGCGGTTATTATTACTGCCGTTCTTGCCCTGCTTTATTTCGGTTCACGATATATTCTGAAAAAGAAAATGTCACCGATTCTGTTGATTGTTGTTTCGGCTGTAATCGGAATTTTTGCTTTCGGTTTTTAATTCTTTATTTATCTTTCGGAGGTTTTTTACTATGGCTAAGGTCTATCCCGAATTATTATCGGCACCCTGCATTAAAAAGCTGTCAAAGCCCGTTCTTACTAAGGATGATGTTCCTTATGAATCATCCTGTGTTTTTAATGCCGGAGTTATTAAGCACAACGGCAAATATCTGATGATTTTCAGAAACGATTACGGAACAGATAAAGAGAAATTTGAAAACGGCATACACTTTCAGGGCACAAGCATCGGCTTTGCGGAGAGTGAAAACGGTATAGAAAACTGGAAGGTTTTCCCCGAGCCTCTTTGCGATTCGCATGATTTTGAAGGCACTGAAACCTCAAGGCTTTATGACCCCAGAATTATTGAAATTGAGGGTAAGCTTTATCTCTGCCTTGCAAAGGATACAAAGCACGGTGTCTGCGGCTGCATTGCGGAGCTCAGCGAGGATTTGAAATCATATAGGATTATTTCAACCTCTGTTCCTGATAACCGCAATATGGTGCTTTTCCCCGAAAAAATCGGCGGTTATTATGTTCGTCTTGAAAGACCGATGCCTGTTTACGGCAGGGGAGGAAAAGACCGTTTTGATATGTGGCTTTCCGTTTCTCCCGACCTTGAATTCTGGGGCAGAAGCAAGCTTGTTTTAGGTGTTGAGGATATTCCCTACGCCAATGATAAAATTGGCCCTGCCGCACCGCCCATAAAGACAGAAGAGGGCTGGCTCACAATAATACACGCCGTAGATATTGACCAGGAGAGAGGTAAAAACGGCTGGGAAAAGCAGTGGAAAAAGCGTTACTGTGCCGGAGCAGTTCTGCTTGACCTCGATGACCCGTCAAAGGTTATCGGCACCTGTAAAATTCCGCTTATTGCCCCCGATACACCCATTGAATATGACGAGGGCTTCCGTGAGAATGCCGTTTTCCCCTGTGCCGCCGTGCTTGAGGATGACGGAGAGGTTAAAATTTATTACGGTGCAAGCGATACCGTTGTTTGCCTTGCAACCGCAAATGTTAACGATTTGATTGCTCTTTGCAAAAATAACTGATAATGGATAATATAACTCTTAGAGATTATTGCAAAAATAATTCTGATTTGGAAATTCAGGATTTATTCAAATTCCTTTATCAATCCTGCTTCGGCTGTGAACATCTTGTTTCGGATTATTCAACTGCTTTAAGAAGAATAAACGACGAAATGAAGCTTGCTTCACTCGATGATTTACCGGGTGTTGAAGAGCTTTACGGAGACTTTTGCCGTGTTCATCTGAAATATCTTGACAATTCTTTTACTCCCGAAAAACTTTGTGAGCTGTTTATTGCTTCTTCCGAAATGCAAACTGACGGCAGAGAAAAACTTGAAAATAGCCTTAAAGCTTTAATTTCGGACTGTGAAAACGGTTTAATTCCGTTTGATTTTAATGATGTTAAAAAGGCAACTGAAAAATGGCGTGAAGAGGGTTTTACTCCCGTTCACCATTCAGATAATTTCCGCAACGCTCATCACCCTGCTTACAGGGTTATTAAAAATGATTTTCTGTTAAATTTTCAAAAGTCTGTGTGATTATTCAGACGGTATTATTTCACCGGTGAGGTATATTTATGTCTTCTGAGTCAAAGCTTTTTCGTATGATTCTTGCGGCTGTGTTTTTGGCACTTGCCCTTATCCTGCCTGTGCTGACGGGTCAGATTCCGCAGATAGGCCGTTCCCTTTGCCCTATGCATATGCCTGTTTTGCTTTGCGGATTCTTTTGCGGTCCGATTTATGCTATGGCTATCGGCTTTATTGCCCCTCTGCTGCGCTTTCTTATTTTCAGTATGCCGCCGATTATGCCGTCGGGAATTGCAATGAGCTTTGAGCTTTTGACCTACGGATTTGCTGCCGGACTTCTTTATAAATATCTGCCGAAAAAGAAAATCAATATTTATTTTTCTTTAATCGGCGCAATGGTTGCCGGCAGAGTTATATGGGGTATAGTCAGAACAATTCTTTACGGCTTGGGTAAAACGGAATTCGGCTTTGCCGCCTTTATTTCGGGTGCGATTTTAGATGCCGTTCCGGGAATAATATTGCAGATTATTTTAATCCCCGTTTTGGTAATGGTGCTTGAAAAGTATAAAAGAAAAACTGATGTTTAAAAATTTTTGGAGGTATGTTTATGAAAAGGTTTATTTCCATTTTGTTATCGGTTGTTATGCTTCTTTCTGTTTTCACGGTTATGGGCTTTGCGGCGGAAACAAAAAAGTATGTAGTAATCGGTGATTCCATTGCAAGGGGTGCGGGAGTTCTAAACCCGGATGAAGCCTGTTACGGCATTATGGTTGCAAACACAAACGGTTACAGCTATGCTAACCTCGGTATTGACGGCATTACCTCAAAGGTGTTGTTAGGTCTGCTTGAAAGAGAAGATTTTCAAAATCATATCAGCAGTGCCGATATTATCAGCCTTTCAATCGGCGGTAATGATTATTTAACATCAAATCTTATTAAGCTTTTTATTGATGCCGAAATCACTCATAAATATGATGATTTTTACAAAATCAGAGATTCATTTTATAATAATTTCAGTCTGATTATCGGCAAAATGAAAGCACTTAATCCGAATGCTCTTATTCTTGTTCAGACGGTTTATAATATGCGCCACGATTTTCTCACGGGCGTTAACAGAATCGGTGCAAATCTGCTTAACGAGTGCTATTACCGTTATCTTGATGAAAACCCGGGTGCTTATGTGATTATTGATGTCAGCTCAAAATTAACGGGAACATGGGATTGCCTTGCATTTGATACTATTCATCCGAACGGCAAGGGCAATAAAGAGATTGCAAGGCTTGTTCTTGCGGCTCTTAAAGAGCAGGGGCTCGGCACAGCAACGGAGCCTGTTGTTAAAATTGAGCCTATTGAACAGTTTAAGCTCGGTATAGTTCAGCTTGTAAGAGTTATTTCTTACTATTTCAGATATTTCAGAGCAAATATTCCCGCTCCCTTGAGCAGATAAGCGGAGAGGCTTATGAAAAAACTGATTTCTGTTATTTTATGTGCCGTTATTTGCTTTTCATCTTTTTGTGTAACTTCATTTGCCTTTGATGAAAAAAGCGTTTATTTACCCGTAATTGCTTTTGAAAAAATCGGTGAGGGATTTTTGAGCCTTGCCGCCCGTGTTATTAACAGCATTACCGGGGTTGATGAAAGCAAAATCGAAAGGGCGGAGGTCAACGAAAAGTCCCGGAGGGCTGTTGCACCGGATTTTGTACTTGACGGTGTTGAAACAACATTAAATGCCGAAACTTGGGTTATGAAAGAGCTTACCTTGGTCAGCGATATATCCTATTCTGACCCGTATAACGATGTAACACTTGATTTGATTTTAACCGGCAACGGCAGGGAATACACAGTCCCCGGCTTCTGGAACGGCGGCAACGAGTGGAAAATAAGATTTGTCTGCCCCTCGGCAGGGGATTGGTATTTTCGGACGGTCTGCTCCGATACTGAAAATGCAAAGCTTCATAACCGTACGGGCAAGGTCGTTTGCAAAGCCTATGAGGGTGAGCTTGATGTTTATAAAAACGGTTTTGTTACTGCGGCTTACGGTGAAAAATATTTCACCTATGATAACGGTACACCTTTTCTCTATTTAGGTGATACCCATTGGAGCCTTGGTGATGAAACGGTTGATATGGTTGAAGCAATTTGCCGAAAGAGAAAAATGCAGGGCTTTACTGTTTTTCAGTCAGAGCCAATCGGAGCAAAATTTGATTTGGCAGACGGTATAACCGATGCCGATATGTCCGGCCTTGCGGATTATGACGAAAAATTCAGAATAATTGCCGAAAACGGCTTTACTCACGCCAATGCAGAGTTTTTCTATCCGTATTTTATGGAGGTTATTATTGACCGTTTCGGCGGCTTCGGCGATAAATATACCGAAGCAGAGCTTGACGGTAAAACCGTTAAGCTCTATGAGGTCAGCGACAGCGTAAAAGCATATCTTGAAAAAATATCAAGGTATTGGGTTGCAAGGTATTCCGCTTATCCTGTTTTCTGGACTTTGGGGCAGGAGATTGATAACGATTTTTATTGGGCTGTTGATAATCACCCCGGCTGGGCTTATGCAAATAATCCTTATAAGCTCGTTGCGGAATATATCGGCAAATATGATTGCTATGACCACCCCTTAACTGCTCATCAGGAAAATTCCGGCTCAACCGCCGCTTACGGCTCCGGCTTCGGGGCAAGCGATAAGTGTAAGGTTTATTATAAAAATGCAGATGCCTCCGTTTTCCGTGATGTTAAAGCCCATTCATGGTATGCTGTTCAGTGGTCACCCTCAAAGGCGAAGCAGTTTAATACCGATGTTCTTAAGGATTACTGGTATAATTCAAAGGGCAAGCCTGCTGTAAACTATGAGGGCTCATATTGCGGATTGTGGACTAAAAATTTCGGCAGCCGTATGCAGGGCTGGTGCTCATATTTAAGCGGCCTGTTCGGTTACGGCTGGGGCGGTCACGATACATGGAGCTATACCAATACTTATGATGAAGATACTGATTCGAGTGACGGCGTTGATGTGATTACATCACAGGAAAAAATTGATGCCACATGGGAGGATGCCCTCGAATACGAAAGCGGTTATCAATGCGGATATATGCTGAAATTCTTTAAGAGCATCGAGTGGCAAACTCTTGTTCCGAGGTTTAATAATTTTGCATATTTTGTGCCGGATATAAATTCATATTACGCCTATGCAAGTAATTCGGATAACAGCAAAATCGTAATTTATTTCTACAATTTCAACGATTCATCTGTTGCCCAAAAGCCCAATGCCGGTAAATTCAGCGGCTGCGCCACGGGAACTGTCGGCAGCCTTGAAAAATTGCAGACTTATAATTTCAAATGGTTTAATCCCGTTACAGGTGAATACGGAGAAGAGGGCACATTTAAATCATCGGTTTTCGGAACACATTATATCGGTGAAAAGTCCGGCACGGATATGGTTCTATACATTGAAAAATCCGTTTGTGAATAATGTGTAAATTATCTTTGAAAATTCATAATATTGATTGATTTTGCGTTACTTTGGTGTACAATTTAATTGCTAAAACAAATTGAAGAAAGAAGGAAAGTATCTATGAAAAAGTTTTTAGCTATTCTCGTTTCACTCACTTTACTTTTGGCTTTTGCTGCCTGCGGAGCAAAAAAGATTCAGGAAAATGTTCCTCCTGTTACCGAGGCTCCCACAACAAACGAGCCTGCCGCACTTGTACCCGAAAATATGACAGGTATGTATGAGCTTGTTGCAGAAAACAATGAGGGCGTTGATTTTGTCGGTGCTTTCGGCTCATCCTATCTTCAAACGGGCGCACAGATGCTTATCGGCACAGACGGTCATTTTGATTTTGACATAGGCGCAACGGGCGGCGCAGGTAAGGCAACTGCAAACGGCAATGTTGTAACCGCAGTTTATAATGATTATAACGAAAATGAAGAGCACACCTTAACTCTTAACTGGAATAACGGCCTTTACACGATGAACATCAACGGCGTTGATGTTGTATGGTCAATCACCCGTGAAAGTGACGGCGATGAAGCAACCGGCGAAATTGCATCCCTTGAAGAGCTTAACGCCATTCTCGGCTCAAAGCTTAATCATCCCGGTGCAATGGGAGTTTCAGATGAAAAGTTTGCAGTAGAGGGTGAGGGCGAAGAAAAGGTTGCAATTTACACCTTTACTCTCGGTGCTTACACCTATAACTTCCGTGCTACCAAATCTGCAACACAGGATGTTATTATCGGTAAAACAGAAGACGGCGATTGTGAATTTCCCCAGACTAATGAAGAAATTGCTTATAAAAAAACTCCTGCCGAAAAGGCTGCGTGGTGGCTCGGTGAAGATATGATGAGCTACGGCCTTGTTGTTAAGGATGCAGGCGCAATGGATATGGAAATGTTCAAGGGCTGTGCTCAGGAGCTTCAGGAAATTGTAAAGTGATTATATAAATTTTGCGGTAGCAGGCTATAACCTGTTACCGCTCTTTTTTATGCTCTCTTTTTGTTGACTTTTTTATTGCTGTTTATTATACTTTATTTTAATGAAAGGGGAGTTGAAGCTATGAAAAAAATTATTTCACTATTACTTTCTTTAATGATTATCTGTACGGGGGTGTCTGTTGTGTCGTTCGGAATGTCTGAAGGCGGAAATATTATTTATGTTGCACAAGACGGAAATGACAGTGCTGCGGGCACAATTGATGCTCCGCTTGCCACATTAAACGGTGCAAAAGAAAAAGCAAAGCAGCTTTCCGGGGATGTTACCGTCCTTTTCAGAGAGGGTACATATACCTTTGATAACACCGTATATTTTAATTCCGGCGACAAGTCAAATGTAGCATACAAGGCTTATGCAAATGAAAAGGTTGTATTTACAGCCGGAACACCTTACACGGGCTTTGAAGAATGTGTTGTCAACGGTGTAAATGCTTTCAGAAAAAATGTCGGCACAGGTGCGGATATAAAAGTATTATTCAACGAAAGCACAACGCTTAATGTAACCCGTTACCCCGAAAAGGGTTATCTTTACCCCGAAAAGGTTATTGATAAGGATTGTCAGAATCCCGGTGACCAGGATATTTTTCTTGCTTATACCGCTATGTTTACCAAAGCAGGCGATGTTCCGCAGATAAAAAATCCCGACAGCGCCGTTTGCCGTATTCTTCATTGGTGGAAGGATGAGCTTCTCCCCTTAAAAGCTTATGATTCAAAAACCGGTTATATGGAATTTACAAAGCCGTCTGCTATGACTATAAAAACAGGTGACAGATATTTTCTTGAAAATGTTTTTGAAGCTCTTAATGAGCCGGGTGAATGGTATTTTGATAAATCGGACGGCAACCTCTATTATATCCCTCAGCCCGGTGAAAACGCACAGGGCTTGACTCTCTGGGGCGGCAGTCTTGAAACCTTTATCAGCATAAACGGAACAAATAACATAACCTTTGAAAATATTGTTTTCAGAGGAAACGGATATACGGTTAATTCTTACCGTGACGGCTCACAGGCGGCTTATGATGTGAAAAGCTGTGTAAGCGTTGAATATGCCGATAATTTTATTGTTAAAAACTGTGAATTCAGAGATTTGGGTTCATGCGGTGTTTTTCTCGGTGTTTCCGTTAAAAACAGCAGGGTTGAAAACTGCATTTTCAAAAATTTAGGCGCACAGGCTGTTTACTTAAAAGGTAATAATGTTGATGTAAACGACCCGACCGTAACAAAAAATAATGTTATTACAAATAACATTATCAACGGCTACGGTAAAATCTTCTATAATGCAGTCGGTATTCTCGTGATTCACTCAAACAGCGTTGAAATTTCTCATAATGAAATTACAGACGGCTACTATACCGCCATTTCTGTCGGCTGGGTCTGGGGCTACGGATATACAGTAACCTATAATAACAAAATATGCGATAACCTCATTTATAATATCGGTCAGGGCTGGCTCTCTGATATGGGCGGTATTTATACCCTCGGCAATCAGCCGGGAACGGTTTTATCGGGTAATGTAATTCATAATGTTGCCGCTGACCCGGATGAGGGCGGTTACGGCGGCTGGGGTGTTTACCTTGACGAAGGCTCCGCCTATATGCTTGTTGAAAAAAATCTTGCCTATTGCTGCGGCAGTGATTCCTATCACCTGCATTACGGCTCATATAACACGGTCAGAAATAATATTTTCGCTTTAAGCGGTGAATCACAGGTTCGTGTAACCTCAAGCGGTAAAAGATGTGTTGCAAATGACGGCGGCAATAAATCCGCTGATTTCTATAACAATATTATTCTTACCGATAAAAATGTCAGAGCATTTTCAGCCCTTGGTGAAAAAGAAGTCTATTATGAAGAAAATAACTTCTTCTGGGATTTAACAGAGGGTGAAGATATAATCTTCGGTGAAAATACTGATGTTAAAAAGGCTATATCGCTTCAAACCGCAATCAGAAAAGGCTATATCCATAACCCGACGGTTGTTGACCCGTGCTTTAAGGATGCCCGAGGCTTTGATTTTGAGCTTTCGGAGGCTTCACCCGTAATTAAATCCGGATTTGAAAAATGGGATATTTCAAATGCAGGCACTCTTAAAAATACTGTTATCGGTTCAGATACGCAGGGCGGTCAGACTCCTTATAATTCCTGTGCTTCGGCGGTTGAACTGAAGTCCTCAAGGGTTAAATTCAAATTCTTTGATAACCTAATCAATAAAATTTACTTTTTCTTTCTTGATATTATTGAAAGAATTAAAAATCTCTGATGTTTCAAGGTGAAAAAATGAGTAAAATAAAAAAACTTTTCGGCGAAATTAATATGACCTGGCCAAAGGTTATTATCTTTGCTGTTGTTACCGCTGTTTATACGGCGCTTATAAATCAGGTTCCTTTTCTTAAGGCCACATCTTTTCGTGACATTGCAATTAACTTTGATTGCTGGATTTTGTTTGCGGTAATTATTATTGTCAACTGCAAAAAATGGTGGGATGCAATGCTTAAATGCTTTGTTTTCTTCCTTATAGGTCAGCCTTTAATTTATCTTATTGAAGTGCCGTTCCTCGGCTGGGGTGTATTTGATTATTACAAAAACTGGTTTATCATTACTCTGCTTACACTCCCCGGTGCCGTTATCTGCTATCAGCTTAAAAGAAGAGATTGGCTCAGCCTTGCAGTCCTTTCCGTTGCAAACGGATACCTTTCTTATATGACAATTATATATTTGCGCAGTGCTTTAACAGAATTTCCGAAGCATATTTTAAGCTCTGTTTTTTGCCTTGCACTTACAGTTTTGTTTACACTTGTTTTCTTTGATAAAAAATATCTCCGCATTGTTTCCTTTGTGTTCATTTTTGCTGTTGCGGTTGTTACATTCGTTTATACGCAGAGTAACAGGTCAGAGGTAATCAGCCTCGGAGCAGGGGAATGGTCATATTTAATCAGTGACGGTGCTGTTGCCGAGGTTGAAATTGACGGCAGCGGTAATGCGAAGATTAAAGCAAAGGGCAAGGGCGGTACAAGTCTTATTTTCAAATCCTCAGACGGAACGGAAGAAGAATATTATGTAACCGTCACAGGCGGCGGAATTTACATCAGTAAATTTGATTGAAAAATTTTCGCAAATTGCACTTGCTATTGCAATTTGCGGAAAACTTAAAATAACAATGCGTAAAAAATCTCCCGCAGACTTGCTTTATGTCTGTGGGAGAAAATTATTTCAACTTTATTTTTGCCAGATTTTAACATAGTCAACTATGAACTCTGTTTTTTCCGATTTATCCATAGTTATTCCGCTTTCGGGTATTTCAAGTGAAACAATAACCTCTTCAAGGTCTGTTGAAACGCCGTTACCGAATGATGTTCTGAATGTTTCAACTCCGTTTACATAGAAGATGTATTCTTCGTCTGTCCATTCAAGACCGTAGGTGTTGTATTTATGGAATATATCATCGCCGATAGCGGTTATTGAGCATTTATCAAGGTGGTCAGCATCATCGTCAAAGCCGTTGCACCAAACAGTCTGCGTTATGGTGTTGCGGTTGCTCGGTAAAATTGAATCGTGGCTCATAGCTTCAAAAATGTCAATTTCCGCACTGCCTGTGCCGCCGGCTGAAAGCTCGTGGTCGTAGGGGTGATTACCCTGAAGCCAGAATGCGCTCCAATAGTCGTTGCAGTCATTGCAGATACATCTGCACTCAAAATAACCCTTTGTGTATTTCTGCTTTAATGCAACTGCGGCGGCATACCAGCCCTCGCCGTATTCGCCGTCAAGGTATTCACCTGTGATAACAAGCTTGCCGTCTTCAACCTTAACCTGTGAAGAGCCGTTATATCCGCTTCTTCTTGCGCCGTTACCTCTGATGTACCAAACATCTTTGTTAAGCTCTGTGCCGTTGAATTCATCACAGAATACGAGCTGATAGCCGGATAAATCAATTTCCTGACCGTAAGGGTGAACGGGTGTTTTGAAGCAGGCGGCGTTGAAAAGCTCAAAAACCGTCATTATTGCCGCAAAAATTCTTTTGATGCTGAAATTTGAAAAATCAAAGTTTTTAACAAAATTTACCATACTCCGGAAACTGCTGATTTCTCCGTTTGTCCAGCCTAAAAAATCAAAAATCTTTTCCATTTTTCTTATTCGCTCCTTTTTTAATAATTTACCACAAATTTTTTGCAATGTCAAAGCAGATATTTATTATTTTTTATTTTTTATTGAAGAGATGCAAAACGGATGATATAATCACTTTATAAAATGAACGGAGCAGAATTATGAATAAAAAAATCAAAAAATTTTTAAGCATTATTCTTTCGGTTAATTCCGTAATTTGCGGTATGCCCTTTGCCTTTGCAACCGATGTTTCACAGCCTTACCCGGAGGGAACGGCGAACAGCCGCCTTTTCAGAATACCTGCAATGATTACGCTCAATAACGGCGGTATTATGACGAGTGCCGATATCAGATACGGTGACGGCACGGATTCTCCGGCAAATATTGACACCTGCGTAAGAGTGTCAGAGGATAACGGCTTAACCTGGTCAGAGCCGAATGTTGTAAATCATTTTTACGATTTTGAGGATGCGTGCTCCGAAAAGGTAATTAAAAAAAGTGCATCCTTTATTGACAGTGCTTTGCTTCAATCCTCAAAGGATACGGTATTTTTAATCTGTGATGCCTGTCCGGCTTTTATCGGCTCAGGCGCCGCAAAGAAAAACGGAAGCGGACTTATTGACGGCAAATTCGTTTTGTGCGACAAAACCACCGAGGACGGCGTTGAAAGCGGTAAGCTTGATAAGGAGGCTTATCCGTATTATATTGACACTTTTGTTGAAGGAATTGCACCTGTAAAATCATTTACTGACGGCTCGATTTATAAAAATTATTATGTTGATGAAGAGTTTAATCTTTATCGGAAAAACGGTGAAGCTTTTGAGAAGGTAACTGTAAATACATTTGATGAAAAGGGGAATAAGACCGAAAAAACCGTTCAGGCAAATGTTTTTTATGCCTCTTCACCCGTTAAAATCTACCCCGCATTTTATACTTGGCTTCGCAAGAGTGAGGATAACGGAAAAACCTGGAGTAAGCCGTATATTCTTAATTCACAGATTAAATCAAGGGGATTTACAGGCGTTTGCCCGGGTAAAGGCTTTGCGTATATCACCAATGACGGCGAACGCCTTATTTTTGCCGTTTATGACAATAACGACGGCATTGAAAGAGCAAGCACAATTTATTCAGATGATAACGGTGTCACCTGGCAAAGAGGGGAAAAGCTAAATGTCCGCAATTTTGCCGTTAAATCCTCCGAGTCGCAGGCAGTCCGCCTTAACGGTGATGTGATTCGTCTTTACACACGAAATTCCGGCAGATATATAGGCTATACGGACAGCACGGACGGCGGAAAAACCTGGGGCAACTATTATGAGGATGCATCTTTGAAATACTGCTCCGACTGTATGGTTTCGTTTATCAATTATTCAAAGCCTGTTGACGGTAAAAATGTTATAATCGCTTCATACCCCACAACCTCTCACAGAAAACTGGGCGTTATAAAGGTTGGCGTTGTTGATGATAAAAATAATGTCAGCTGGGAATATGAGTATAAAGTAACAGACAGCACAGAGGATATTACCTATATCTATTCCTGCCTTTCCGAATTGCCGGACGGAAGAATTGCACTTCTTTATGAAAGTAAGGCAGCCGAAATCACTTATAAACTTTTCAATCTTGATGAGCTCGTTAATGAACAGACGGCGGTTAAACCCTTTAATCTCAAAATGCAGAAATTCTTCTCAAAATTTTTGAAAGTAATTACGGATTTTATTTGCATATTCTGATTATGTTTTCTTTTGTTTGATTTATATTCCTCAAATTCAATTTTGTTTTCCTTTTTGATAAATTTGATAAATTTGTTTTCCTTTTTAATAAATTCTTCTTGACATTCCCAAGTTATGTGATATAATACTCCTTGCTTATGTGATTAAGCATCCGGGTGTAGCGCAGCTGGTAGCGCGCTTGACTGGGGGTCAAGAGGCCGTGAGTTCAAGTCTCGCCACTCGGACCATATCGACGGTTGAAATAGGATTTACTTAATTGGTAAACCCTATTTCTTCTTTTTTACCCGTCAGGCAATGATTTTTTCGGCGAGTGAACTTTCTGCTTCTGCCATTGATGAAAAGTTCGGAAGCTCATACACGGGCGGCAGTTCAAATTTGCCGATTACATTGTAGTAAATTTCAACCTTCTGCGTCGTAACGCCGTTTTCTTCTTTACGGTGATGAACAACGATTTTGTCAATGAACTCACGGACAATATCAGCAGTCAGCTTTTCAAGGTGAGTAGTTTTCTCAACAATATCAAGAAACATTTTTGTGGTGTCAATCTCTTTGGCATCACTTTTTATCTTTTCTGAAAGTGCTGAGATTTTTCTTCTGTTCTCTGCCTGTTCATTTTCATATCCTGCTGACATTTTCAAAAATCTGTCCTCGGAAATATTACCGTTGATTTTGTCCTCGTAAATCGCACCGAACAGCCTGTCAATCTCTTCATTTCTTTTGGTAAGCTGTTCTATTTCATATTCAGACGATTTCAGCTTGTTTTGAAAAGTCAATCCGTTGTTTTGTTCAAGCATTCTAATAAACTCATCTTTGTACTGATTTGTAAAGGCAATTAAGCGGTTAATATCTGCAAGCACAATTTCTTCAAGATAATCCGTGCGGATATAGTGCGTTGTGGGGCAGGTACGGTTTCTGCTGTTATTGTTTGAGCAGTTAAAATACTGTATATCACGGTTGCCCTGATTGAAATGAAAATGCAGAAGTCCTCCGCAGTCGGAGCATACAAGCAACCCTGAAAACATATTGTGTTCGGCGTTTTTACGATTTTTGTTGTGTATCTTTCCACGCCTCTGCTGAACACGGTCAAATGTTTCACGGTCAATTATCGGTTCGTTTACATTTTCAAATATTACCCAATTTTCTTTTTCGTTAGGTCTGCGTTTCTTGTTTTTGTATGATTTTGAGTAAGTCTTGAAATTGATAATATCTCCGCAGTATTCCTGCTGTGCAAGTATTTTTGATACGGTTGAGCTTCTCCAAAAATATTTGTTCTCTGATAATATTCCGCTGACCTTGTATCCCATTTCTTTTGCATATGTGTTAGGTGTGAGAATATTATCATTCTGCAAAATACCTGCAATCTGCTCCGTGCCTTTGCCGTCAAGATACATTTTGAAAATCCGTTTTACAACATCGGCGGCAGTATCATCAACAAGCCAATGTTTTGTGTTATCAGGGTCTTTCTTGTAACCGTAAGGCGGTTTTGATAACGGTTCACCTGAATTGCCTTTAATACGGTGGGATGCCCGTATCTTTAAACTTGTATCACGGATATACCACTCGTTAAAGATATTTTTAACGGGTGTCAGTTCATTTTCACCTTTGTTGCTGTCAACACCGTCATTTACCGCAACAAAATGAATATCGTTATCGGGAAAGAAATGCTCTGTGTAATATCCGCACTGTAAATAGTTTCTGCCCAAACGGGACATATCTTTTACAAATACCGCATCAATTTCACCGTCAATAATATCTTTTTCCATTGCACGAAATCCCGGTCTGTCGAAAGTACCGCCCGAAATACCGTCATCAATATACACCTTAGTTTGTGTATATCCGTATTCTTCTGCAACCTTTAACAGTATTTTCTTTTGATTTGAAATACTGTTGCTTTCACCGTCAAGCTCATCATCACGGGAAAGCCTGCAATATATAGCCGCTGTTTTATGCTCTGTCAATAATGAATTCGTTTGTGGCTTTTTCATAAAAACTCCTTTCTGAAGCCGGTCAAACAGAGTCATCTCCAGTATATTGACCGGCTTCAATTATTTCAAATGTGTGAATCAGTTTTGAGGTATGGGTTCTTTGAGCTTGTTCAAAGCCTCATTTGCTTTGTCTAACATGATTTTTGATAAAATATCCTTTGCGGTGCAGGCTTCTCTGTTTTTGAAATTTGATTCAATAACGAACTGAATATTGCCTACAATTTGCTTTCTTTTCAGCTTCATACGCATTTACCCCCATTACCTTGAATTTTCTCTTTGCCGTTTCAGATAACGGTGGTAATGCTCTACTGCCTTTACCACATAATCTTCGGCTTGTGCTTTTGTAAAACTTGTTGGAATTTTGCCCTGTAACCGTTCTGTTGGAATTTTCAGGGTTTCACGCTGATTCGGCTTGTCTGCCGAGAGCATTTCAGCAATAGAATCATCAGTCAGAACACCTGCAAGAAAATTCTTGTGCATATGATTTGCCTGTGCGTATGACGGAGTGCAGTCAAGTTCCTCAATCAAGCCGAGAACTGTGTACTGCTTATCTTCGTTAAGATATGAAAGCTCAACGCCAACGGAAAAAGCTATTTTGTTTTTATCCATTAAATCAAGCAGTTCAGATATTAAATTCGTCAGACGGATATATCGTTTAACAGTATCTTTACTTGTTCCATCCTGTTCCGCTATAAGTTCTGTTGTCAACTTCGGTGCAATTTGCTCTGAAGTTAAATCCGTGCGTTTGCCCTGATGCTTCAACGCCTCATATTTCAGTTTGTAAGAAAATGCTTTTTCACTGGGTAAAATATGTTCTCTGTGCAGATTGCTGTCAACAACCATTACCGCCGCTTCATCTCTTGAAATGTTATAGATTATTGCAGGCACTGTTTCCAGCCCTGCTTTCATTGCGGCGTGTAATCTTCGGTGTCCCGAAATTACTTCATATTCATCTTTTGTGTTTTCAAGCGGTCTTACTATCAAGGGAGAAAGAATGCCCTGCTCCCGTATGCTTTCAATGAGATTATTCATTTCTTCATTGTCCTGTACCTTGTACGGGTGTCCCTCAAAGGGTTTCAATTTTTCTGCCGGAATTGTAACCGGGTTATTTACATTTAATTTCATCTGTAAAAGTTCCTTTCTGATATTTTTCGTTCAAGTTGATATTCTTTTTGTACCAAATCAAAAAGGCGGGGAGATTCGTCATAAATCTTCTCCGCCTGTTTTAAGTTTTTTCTTAACGGTGTAATGCGTTCTGTTAATGCCTTTCGCTCGTCTTTATACTTTTGTCTGTCTTCGGGTTCTGCCCGTCTTCGTTTGTTGTCGGCAATATTTCTTTCCTGTTCAAGCTGTGTGATTTTATCTTTTGTACTGTCGATATACCGTGAAATATCCTCAAGGGTTTCAAGATTTTCAGTTTTCAGAAAATTATACTCTGCAATATAATTCTCAATATTCTGTGCTTCGTGCCTTAATTCAACGGATTGAACAGCATATTTCTTTGCTGATTTCATAAGTTCAAATAAGGTAAGAATGATATAGAACATAGCACACACCAATATTTCACCTGTATTGTCACTGTTCTTAACCGAAAAATTTAATTCTTTCATCATTTTCGTAACAGGAGTGTATTGATGCTTGTAAGGTGTGTGACTGTTCCATTCATCTCTGTAGAAATATGGCTTGCTGTGGTTGTTATTAAAATATTCTGCGATTATTTCATCGGGAAATCCTATGTTTTTAAGCCTTACGGCTCGTTCCCAATCCTTACTTTTAATTGACATTCTCCGCCAGTCTATTGTATAACCGAGTCCGTATAACTGCTGTTGAAATTCTTTAGGCTTTGAGGAATATTTCAGACAATATTCAATATCACGCTTCAGCATATCTCTGTGAGTTTTACCGCCTTGTGAACCCATACCTCGTTTTTATTCCCCGCTGTATGAATGGGAGCGTTTTCTAAAACCGAGAGCTGATATTCTTTGCAAATGGTATCAGACATATTTCTTAATGCTTCATAGTCGGATTTATAGTTACAGTATTTTTTACCGTCAACAAAAGAAACGGCATTAAGCACAAAGTGATTATGATAACAGCCGGTGTTGCAATGGGTGGCAACAATAACTTCAAATCTGTCACCCCATAACCGTTCCGCAAGCTCAACTCCGATTTTATGAGCAGTATCGGCATCAACCTCATCTGACTTGAAGCTTTGATAAGCGTGATAACAAACCCGTTTGTCTTTTTCTTTACCCCAAAGCTTTCGGGTTTCATTGAAAATATGAACAGCATTATCCTGTCGGCAGTTGATACCCGTAACATATTCGCATTTTTCGGTTTTCAGTTCATCTGCGGCATATTCAATTACATTCGCAACAGAGTGTAAAGCGGTACGGTTTTCTTCTGTTGTTTTTTCGGGATTACAGGCATAAACAATAACATCACGAACACCGTTTTTAATGGGCCATATTGAAGTTACTGCCATTATCCGCCTCTAAATGATTTCCATAGTTCTTTTTCAATACAGTCAAGCTCGTTAAGATGTTCGGTGAGCTTTTTGCTTTCAACAAACCCGTTACCGTTTGCATAATGCACAAGCTGATTTATGTTATTGCCCACACGCCGGATTTCACGGATAAGATTAAAGAAATCAACAGGCGGTGCAGGGTAGATTTCCACACCGTTTAACACATTACGGATAAAGGCTTCACGGGACAAACCGCTTGTTTCAACCTTTTTGTTAAGTTTTTCGAGTTCAGTATCATTCAGTCTGACATTTACTGTATTATTTCTTTTACGCATAATTATTCCTCCATTTATTAGGGTTTCAGGGAATTATTCCCTGACAAGCGTTTGACTTTGGATTGCCAAAGTCGTTGCTTGTTACAGTATGAGACGCACACCGTGAGCGGTTATTCGGGACAGCTTCTGTGCGGTAAATACAGTAAAAAATTCAACTGAAAAACACAGAAAGTATCTGAAATCCGCTTTGATGTGCGTCTTTTTATGAGCCTTAATGGCTCACTTTTTATTGTATTTTTAATGTTTGAGCCGTATATGACTGTTTTGGCTCATAGTCCGAATTTCAGACACCGATTAAACCGTAGCATTGTCCTTTTGAGAGGAAGTTCAAAAATTCTCCGCTACGATTTGAATTTTGTTTTCCTGCACATCCGACACTGTTCCTATGCCCGTCCGTTATCGGTACGACCACGTATTTCACCGAATAATTTTCTGCTTCGCTTGTTCGTGAGTGTTCACCTTCCTCTGAACACGGGAAATCCGCTGTCATGGCAAAGCCGTTGTATCCTGTCGGCAGGGTATTAAGTTGTATGAAAGTTTTGTTTTCCATAAATACCTCCGACAGAATAAACAAAATGTTTCTGAAAACTCAGGCATAAAAAAACAGCCCTCTGAAATCAATTCAGAGAGCCGAAAACAATTTCGAAAATTGAGTTTTCGTAAACTTTAGTAATTAAATTAGTGTGTCAAGTTCAGTGTTTACTGCATTTCTCATCCTCTCTTGTATTATCAGGATTTTAAAACTTTACCTTATTTTAATACAAGAATTATGAGAAATTTGTCGGTTTTTAGGGTGAAGAAAAAATTTTTTAGATTATTTCGCTGTTCTATGTTTCCTCGGTGTCCTCTTTTCTGCGTTTCGGTAACAGCAGAATAATGAGGAGCAGACTTCCGAAAAAGGTGGCAAGCCACAGTGTTAAATGACCGTTGTCACCGGTCTGCGGGGATGTGTATTCCGGAATGATTACGGTTTTCTTTTCTCCGCACCGGGCACAGGTGTAGGTTATTTCGCCCGCCTCGGTATCGGTGGCTTCTTTTGTCACCGTACCGTTTATCCACTCGTGTTCAAGGCGGGGAATTACGGTACTGTCTTTTGTTGCATCGCAATGCTTACAGTGAATTGATTTCGCACCGTCGCTGTGGCAGGTCGGCTCCTTATCCACCGTGAAATCGCCCTCCCATTCATGGGCGGTCGGTTCAATTTTTCCTGTTTCCACATAGCCGCAACTCTTACATTTGCGCTGTTCGGCTCCGGCTTTTTGGCAGGTGGCGGTTTCCACCGTTTCCCATTCGCCGAAATCATGTCCCTTTGCCGGGATTTCGGTAATGTCCTTCCTTGCCGGGCAGCTTTTGCAGTGAAAAGACTTTTCACCCGGCTCGGTGCAAGACGGCTCTTTATCAATCGTAAAGTCAGTTTCCCATTCGTGAATATGCTCTTTCTGTGCGAACATTGCTGAAATTTCAATATCACCTGATACCGTTACTGTATAGATGCTGCCTGACATTTTTGCTGTCACATCCACACCGTTTGCATACAGCGCAGAGATAACATACCCCTCATCGGCAATCACGGTAAAGGTAACCGTATCACCGTCATGGATTGTGCCCTCGGGAAGCACAAATACCTTGCCGTTTTTACAGGGCAGCACCGTGATCGTCCGCACATGACAAACAGCCGCGGTGATTGTACTTGTTCCGCTCTGGGCAAACACGCCGACAGACAAAACAGAAGTCAGAAGAAGCAAAGCCGCAAGAACGGCGAACAGCTTATATATTCTTTTGCTCATGCGGTTATCACTTCGCTTTCGTTTGGATGTTGCAGGGCGGGCGTGCCGCCCTGCTGTGAATCAAAACCTTTTCATTAAAAAAGCGTTTTGTGTTAAGCGTTCGCAACGGCTTTACCGTTAAGTCGGCTGATTGCAAAGGGCTTCGATCTCCACATCCGCTTCGCCGAGGGTGCCGCTTGTCGATTTCGTTGTGGAGAATATGTCTGAAGACCATCCTATAAACGGGTTATATATGGAGTACACCACGGTATAAGTATCTGCGCCGATGGTCAGGACCTCGTCATTCACCGTGTACGCGGTACCGACGGGATAATACTTCGTAATGGATGCGTGATACTGTCCGTTGATTTCGCCGTAATAAGAATAGACTCTCACTTTGACCATGGGGACAGCAGAGAAATTAAACGTCACGGAAGCGTTGTAGGTACCTGCGGGGGCGGCTTTCCACTGAGTATCGTCCGCAGTCACATTGACGAGCGAATCCTTAACAGTTGCGTTTTCATAAACGGTGACCTTAGTCGTGCCGTCGATAGCGGCAAATTCACCCTCGCCCTGCTTATATTTGTAGGTAGCGGCGATGGTGTTTGTGCCGTCGGTGAGAGTGCCGTTTGTGAGGTCAACGGTGTAGTACACACTTACTTTGTCTGTTCCGTTTTTCACATTGGTAATGGAAACCTTACCGTCCGCACCGAGCAGAACGTTTTCATGCGCCTCTTCGGTAAGCGTAGTTGCGGCAGGGATCACCATTTCATAAGACAGTGCTTTTGCGGGGACAATGGCGGTGATGTCTGTTTGATTTTTGGGTGTTTCCGCAAACGCGGTGAGCCCCATGCACCCGAGCGCCATAACGATGGCAAGGATGAGAGATAATGCTTTTTTCATAGTGCTTTCTCCTTTAATATTCAAATTTTTTTACAAACTATATAAATTACTGTGTCGCTTAATCGGTGGCTGTGTTTTGAAAAAATGCGATCAATCAGCCTGCGGACGGAATTCACGCTCCCGGTTATCACCTAATATACAATAATCTATTTCTGTCAGTACTCCGCCTGTGAGCCTAAAGGTAAATTCACGTTCAGGTTCAAGGTCGTTACTTTCTATTATATAATAAAATGTACTCTTATCAGTTTTTTCCACATTGGTTTTCAAAGAGATACTGTCTTGGTCGATCGAATCATAATTGACAGTAAGATTACCGTCGTTCACATAGCAATAAGCGGCTGTTTCGCCCCCATCAAAAATCCAACCGGTTTCTTTCGTTGTCGGGAACTCACCTTCGACGGTGGCAAGGATATCCGCAACGCTGTTAAAGGTTTTTGCCTCAAAGTTGAATGTCACGGTTGCTTTGTATGTGCCGTTTTCGGCGTCGTCCCAATCGGTTTCGGAAACACCGACATACATCGTGGGGATATCCTCGGCATCGGCCTTATCCTCATACACCGTAACAGCCGTGGTCGGGAAAGCGGTAGAGCCCTCGGCATCGGTATAGTAGCTTGCCGGAATGTCGCTCTTGCCCTCGCACTTGAAATCGGTGGTTTCCGCCGTGCAAAAAATCATAGTATTTTCGGTGGCGTTTTTCACATCCTTAACCTTTGCCTGACCGACTTCAAAAACGCCGAAATTGTTAAGGTTAGTCACATCCTCGGGAATGACCATTTCATAAGAAAGTTCTTTTGCAACCTTCAATGTGATGTCGGTGGAGTCGAAATAGGGGTTGTAGATGACAACCGTCTGAGCTGCCGTTTCGCCGACGTAGTATGTATATACCTTATCTGCTACCTCGTCAAGTGATACCTTGGTCATATTTTCGACATTGGTCTCTGTTTTGCTCGTTGAGCCGACTGCGGTATAGCCCAAAGGGAGTGTTACGGTGCTGTTATCTGCCCCAATGGTTGGGCATTTCTGGTTGTCGCTGCCGTGTACGATCAGACTGCCCGTGCCGCTGAATACAGTATCCGAGAAAAAAAGCTGAATGGGGGAATAAACACCCGTTGCCGAAACAGTATTTACGCCTATCAGCTCAATTTCAAGCGGTGCATACATTGCACTTATTACAGCTTTATGCATTTCGGGCGCTATCGTTGCATTGTTCAGCGTCAGCTTGTAAATTCCGCCGTTATCTTCCGGTGCCGTGTAGGTGACTGTGCCTGCTGTGATTGCATCGATGCCGATGAGTTTACCGGATTCGTCTGTAACCCCGGATCTGAGTTCCGCAGCGGATACTATTTGCTTTCCACCGACAGATAACATATCCGGCGGCGGTGCCGCAAAAGCGGTGATGCTGAGGGTTCCGAGCAGCATCATAACTGCAAGGATAAGGGATAATGTTTTTTTCATTGTTGTTTGCTCCTTTGTAATTAGAATTTTATTTTGAGAACTTGAATTTTCTATTTCACCGTAATGTCCAGCTTGCTTGTTGCACCGTTGAGCGGCTTATGTGCCTCATCATCGGTGAAGCATTCGTATTTCAGCGTTACATTTCGGTAAATCCCTCGCTCCATCGGGGCGACGAGCGTGATGGGCAGAGTGTAATAGCCGGGTTTTACCAATTCGCTTTGGTAAATGGTGGTGCCGTCCGCAAGGATCAGCGATATGCGGATGAGGCAGGAGTTTTCACCCGGATTTTTCAGTACAACCGTCTGCTCCTTTTTTTTCGCTTCAAAGGTCAGGCTTCCATAGGCAGGTAAGTGGGTGGAACCGTAATCCTTCTGCTTGCCCTCGTCCTCCGGGATCGGATCGCCTCCGCCGATGACGGCGGGAGTGTTATCTCCGTGGGGATTGTGTGTGTTGCCGTTACAGCTTTTCAAACACAAAACAAGAATGACGATGAGTGCGACCAGCAGAAGTGCCGACAAAAGAATAATACGGATATCGACTTTCTGCTTTTTTTGTAAACGCGCACTTTTTTCGTTTTCATTCAATACACATCACTCTTTTCACTGGATTTTTTTGTTTTGACAAAATTCCCGGCGGCGAACCGGCATAAAACGGAAAGCCGAACCGCCGTAAACCGATTTCGGGACTTCTGCCGGATGGGAACATCATGAATAGAATACCGAAAAAGTTCGGTACATTACGCAAGTGTTTTCACCCCCCTAAAAACACAAAACCATAACAACCGCAAGTGTGGATAAACCGCACCCGTGGTGTTATGGTCTCTCGGATTTCTGTAAAAGCCGGCAAAGAAGGACAGAATATGGGCTTGCTTGCTTGAAAGATTGTCGCAAACCTCGTCATACCTGTCAACCCCTTTTCCGAATTTTTTTCCTACATAATTTCGATTATGTTGTACTTTTGTTTTTTGTGGGTTGAGTTGTTGAAAATCAACCCGATTTTTGTTATAATATATCCGAAAATATATTGTTTTTCGGGTGATGAAATGGAACTGCAAAGACGAAAACCAAACCGATTAAGCGGATTTAATTATTCGGCAAACGGATATTATTTTATAACGATATGCACGGCGAACAAGGAAAAACTATTGTGTAAAATCGTAGGGGACGATGCCCACATCGTCCCGACAAAATACGGTTCTGTTGTTGAAAAATTCATTAAAACGATACCGGGCATTGATAAATATGTTGTTATGCCAAACCATATCCATTTGATTGTTAAAAACGAAAACGGGACGATGTGGGCATCGTCCCCTACGGTGTCGCAAAAAATCAAATCATTCAAAATATTGGTTACAAAAGCCATCGGAGAACCGATTTTTCAGCGTTCCTTTTACGACCATGTGATCCGTGACGAAAAGGATTATTTGCGTATTGCGGAATATATTGAGAATAACCCGGCAAAATGGGCGGAAGATAAATATTTTGTATTATAATTTTAGGCATGACGAAAAGACCTTTTCGCACCGAATTTTTTTGAAATCGGAGAAGGTCTGCCTTTTTGTGCGATTTTTTCGTGACGAAAGTTTGAAATCTAACGATTTTCGGGTTATTTACTATTTACAAATCCAAAAAAATATGATATACTCTATGTGTATATCTGTGGGTAGGGAGAACTATACCTATTTTCAGGTATCTATGTACTACATAATCGAAATTATGTTGCTGCCCACTTGCGGCGGCTTTTTTCTTTTCAGCAGATCAGCTTCATTCTTTCCATCTCTCTGCGGTGTTCCTGTCCCGATGAAACGATATAAAGCCGTGTGGTTTCGATACTGCTGTGTCCGAGAATGTCGGCGAGTTTTGCGATGTCTTTTTTAAGTGCGTAAAACACCTTTGCGAACAGGTGCCGGAGATTATGCGGAAAGACTTTCGATTCATCCACCTTTGCACGGCGGCAGAGGTTTTTCATTTCCCGCCATATATTCGTCCGGCTCATCGGTCTGCCCGTCCCCGTGACGAAAATCTGCCCGTGCGTGATGCCGTTTTCCTTTGCGTAAGAGAGCAGTTTTTTTCGCAGTTCTTTGACGAAAAACACCGTCCGTGTCTTGCCTTTTAAGGTAACGACCGCTTCGCCTTGTTTCACCGCTTGCAAAGTGACAAATTGCAGTTCGCTGACTCTGATCCCCGTTCCGCAAAGTGTTTGCAGGAGCATATACAGCCGTTTGTTTCCGTTCGATAACGCCACCTTGCAAAGCCGCTCAAATTCCGCCCGTGTCAGTTCTTTCCGTTCATCGCAGAACACCTCACGCTGTAATTTCAAGAGCTTCACCTTGCAATCGTCCCGCCCGCAGAAGTGCAGAAAAGCGTTGACCGAACATAGCATACTGTTGATGCTCCGCTTAGCATAGCCTTTTTCAAGCAAATAATTTTTGTATGCAATCACCGTTTCTTTTGAAATAATAATACCGTTACAGTATTCTGCAAATGCTCTGACATCACGGATATACTTTTCTATGGTATTATCGCTCTTTTCATCCGATATTAAATACTCTCTGAATGCTTCAATCTCCATAGTTGACCTCCGAATACTTTTTATATTAGTTTACCCGAAAATCACAATTTCATTTTTTGACGAAAAAAACGGACAAGGATTTCCCCCTGTCCGTTATGATTTCATTGTTTATTATCTTTAATGCGAATGGTTTTCCCGTTGCTCATACATAAATCAGCTCCGAATTTACAATTTCCATTGCACGGTTATAGATGTTGTTCATTCTGCCAACCCATTCCATCTGATTTTCTGCTTTAAGATTTTCGGTGATGCCTTCTGTTTTTGCCATATCATTTACGAGCCGAGAAAACATATTATCCGCCTGTTCGTTAATATCGGCAAGATGGGTATGGAGTGTGTTATCCATTAACATAATGGAATAAATTGCTTTGCGGTGATTTTTAAGATAATCTCTATGCCTCATTCCCCATACACCAATATGTCGGTTGTCCGTTTCGGGCGGTACTGTCAAATCGGGAATGTAATAATCTCCCTGAAGTGTGTAGCTGATACCCGTCTTTTCATCAATAATATGCTTTTCCATAAATAAAATACCTCCTGTCATTTGGTAGCTTCATTGTACCGAATAGCAGGAGGTTTGTCGAATGTGTGAGAAGTCACAATGTAATTGTGGAGTTATTCAAACTGCTTTTCTTATCACAACAGATCTATTCTTCATAAAGCAATATTAAAAGATGATTGTACCGTTCATATATTCTTAGATACCTTTTTATTTGCAAACGAAATGAACGATTTTACACAGAGACTTGAAAAGAAAAACAATA
>JAZLIZ010000038.1:0-1582 GCA_045617665.1 Acutalibacteraceae bacterium
CCCACAAAAATATAAACCGCACCGCCGAGAATATTTGAAACAAGCCCCGTAACACTGCCGTAGGTTACCCAAATCTTAAAGCGCCTTTTTATGTGTTTGACAACCGGCTCATATATTTTTGTTTTCAGTTCTTCGTTAAGCAGCGGCACTTCGTTATAAATTCTTACATCCTTACCGCTGTCGGTTTCATTCAGATATTTTTTGTCGTAATGGTCTTTTAGCGGCCAACACCTGACGGAATTATAGCTTTCAAACTGTTTCTTTTCCGCAAGGCTCTGATACTTGACCGTGAGCACTATGCACAAAACGGTAATAACAGCAAGCAGAACGGTAAAATACGGTGTATCAACAAATTTCATCGCTCCGCTCAGAGGCTTTGTTGCTCTGCCGAAAGCCATACCCGATACCATAATGATTGCAATGATAACGGAGGCGGTGTTTGCAATTATCTGCGCCACCATATCTGCAACCCATTCTATTCCGTCGCCGTTATTTGCTGTTTCTTCAACTTTTCCGCGAAGTGCCTGAACAGACGAACTTTCCGCTTTGGCATAGTCAAGCGAAAGTGCTTTTCGTGAAAGCACGGCACAATGCTTGTAGTAGCAGGAGTTGAGCATTGTGAGCCGATAGAAATTCATCCAGCGCATAATAAGGTCGCTTATGAGAGTTGAAAATGATGCAATCAGCACATATCGGAGCATTACAGAAAAATCTTCTCCCTGCGTCAGCGCGGTTATTACGAGTCCCGTACAGTAAACGGTGATGTATGGTGCAACGGTACGCAGTGTCATCTGTACAGTATTTATCAACAGATAGTGATTGCCGAGATAATCATTGATAAGACCTAAACTTTTAAGAATTATCGAAATATCATTCTTCAGGGCTGTAAACTTTTCTTTCAAAATATCGCCTCCTCTTTGTAGTAGCGGCTCTGTGTATTAAACATTTCGGCGTATCTGCCGCCGAGTGAAAGCAGTTCTTCATGTGTGCCTTCCTCAATAATTCTGCCTTCGCCTAAAAGATATATTTTGTCGCAAAAGCGTGTCGAAGAAAGACGGTGGGATATATATATCGCCGTTTTGCCCGTGCAGAATTCACCGTATTTCATATACATATCGTTTTCGGCTATGGGGTCAAGTGCCGCTGTCGGTTCATCAAGAATGAGAATTGACGAATTTTTGTACAGCGCCCTTGCAAGAAGTAAACGCTGTTGCTGACCGCCCGAAAGATTTATTCCGCCCTCGGGTACCTCACGCACAAGCAGGGTGTTTTCCTTTTGAGGCAGGGAATTCACTTTTTCAAGGATACCCGAAAGACGCATACATTCAAAAAGGCGTTCACGGTCAATCTCTGATTCCTCACATAGAGCAATATTCTTTGCAATGCTTGAGGGCAAAATTGAAGCCTCCTGAAATACGGTTGAAAGAAGAGAATAATAATCCTTTCTGCCGTAATCGGATATGTTCACGCCGTTCACAAGTACTCCTCCGCTTTTGGGTTTTTAAAGTCCGCAAATCAGCTTTACAAGCGTTCATTTACCTGCTCCCTTCACGCCGACTATCGCTATTTTCTCACCTTTCCC
>JAZLIZ010000039.1:0-49709 GCA_045617665.1 Acutalibacteraceae bacterium
CTCCTAATAATACCTATGTAGGTATTATTAGTATAACAAAAAATGGACTCTTTTTCAAGTCCATTTTTGCCTCTTTTTATAATTATTTCAAACTTTTTTGCTTGAATACTGATACCTAATATAAGGAATTTACGGGTTAATTATGAATTATGCATTATGAATTAAATCATCCTATTGAACCTCTCTGTTCCCTTGGGGCACTTTTTCTTGAATTTATTTGGTGTAGAACACAAAACGAAATAATTTCTCCATAAAACAACCTATTGAAAATCACAGCAGTTAAGAGGCAGCACGCCATTTTTCGAGAAGAATTGAGATGAAGAAAAGGATTTTGTGAACGAAGACTCGTCGTCACAAACTGCATATCACTCGTTTCCGCACTTGCAATCCTGTAATTGTGCGAAAACTCATTCATTCCGTTGCTCCTCCTCTCCCAAACAAAACCCGTTTTGCTTGGGGCCCCCTTTTATACGGCGAGTGAAACAAAATCCTTTAGCAAAACAATATAATTTTCCGAATAAAAAACAGGAGATAATCGAACTCATTTCAAGTCTGATTATCTCCAAAATTTATTTATCGTTTGTTTTGCGTTCTTCGCTCAAGGCTTCCGAAAAATAATTTGGCGAGGAAAATAGGATGCAGAAACTGTTTTTACGAGCGAAGACAGTATTTCTATACGGCGAGCGAGTAAAGGCGGTTAGTCAAACAAATATAATACACCGAAAAAGAGCCACCGAACTTTTTGTCCGATGGCTCTATCCGTTATATGATGTTTGTTTGACGCTCTGCGCCTATTTTACCGTCAAATTAAAGGTAGCTCCATTCGGCTTTGGGATAAGCGGAGGTTTCGATTGAATCCTGTGCAAGGAGCTTCATAGGCTCAAGGGCATCAAAGGTATAAACCTTTGTGTAATCCGTTCCGGCGGCGATTTTAAGCGTATGCTTGCTCAAATTGTAAACGGCACTCCAGAGAGCCTCAACCCTCCAGGGATATTTCGGGTGGTCATAATCGAGCCTTACATAACTGAGCAAATCCATTGCTTCCATTTCGGTGAGCTTTTCGCCGTGCTCCTTCAAAACGGTTTTAACGGCATCAATTCTGTCACCGCCGTGCTGTTCAACCTTGAAAGAGCCGATTTCCTTTGTTATTGTGAAATTGGAAACATAGGAGCGTTCAAGCCCGTCATTTTCATAAACGGAATTTTCAATGCCGTATTTTTCGCTGTTCTTTTCAAAAATATGAAGAACATTATCAATGTATTCAACAACAACCGTTCTGCCGAAAGCATCTGCAAGCTGATAGTGATAGCAGCATCCGAGGGAATCGTGCATATTATACTTTTTGAAGAGCTCAACAGCCTCATCAACATCTGCGCAGGTATCAAGCACGGCTCTTACCATGGCGGTGGTGCAGATATTAAGCTTTGAGGGGTCAACCTGCTTGGTTGCCTTTGCTTTAATCTGAAGAACTGCTATGCTCAGGCCCTTTTCGTTAATTCCGTCAACACAGCAATAAGGGGCAAGCAAAAGCTGGGCGGAATTTTTGCCGTTGAATTTGTGGCGTTTGTTGCCGTAGGTCAAGAAATTGCTGTCAACAACAGAAACGCTTGCATAGTGGTTATAAGGATGAGTCCACATAACAAAGCAGTTTGCTGCCTTGAAATCGAAATTTCTGCCCATAATATGGTCGCCGTCGGGGGTAAAGGCATCAAAGGTTGTGCAGCCGCCGCCCTTTGCTTCACCGATTACAAAATCATTCTCCTTAAAGGATGAACGCTTAACGATGAATTTAATCAAATCGACAATGCTTGATGCGCCGTCCTCGAGAATGCCGTCAATATCATAGTTGTTTTGATAATCAATGAGAACAATGTGCTCATCGAGAGTCTTTGCGGATTCTCTTGTGAGTTTTTTCAGTTCTTTGTTTGTCATTTCAGCCATAATCTATTCTCCGATTATTAAAGTTTTTTCATCATATATCTGTAAAAATCAACAGCAGGGGCAAGGGTATCAACATCAATGTTTTCATCAAAGCCGTGAATACTTGCCATTTGCTGATTATTGATTTTGAAGGGCAGAAAACGCAGACAGTTATCGCTGTTTCGTGAGAAAAATCTGCAGTCGCTTGCCGCATTCATAAGATAGGGAACGGTTTTTACATCAGGGAAAACGGAGGAAACCGCAGACTCAACAAGCTTAAAGGCATCGGAATTAAAATCTGCAATGGATGATTCAAAGCCCGGGTCAATAACCTCAACCTCAATATCAAACTTTTCTGCAATTTTTCTGACCGCTTCAATGCTGTTTTTACCGCCCTGATGATGTGAAAAACGCATATTGCCGGTTATATAAGCCATCTGCGGCAAAACATTAAGACCGTCAGAGCCCTGTGCAGTTGTGAAAGCAAGGGTTGTTTTGAAAAGCGCACCTGCAACCGGCGAAACAGAGGGAACAACCGCTTTTATAAGGGGCTTAAAAAACTGTGCGTGGCCGCATACAAGCTTAAGGGCGCCGGACATTTCCGGGGCGAGCCTTGTAAGCATTTCTTTAACAGTAGGTGACATTTCGGAAATAAACACATTGGAGTTTTCCATTTCCGCCATAAATTTACCAAGACGAACAAGGGGCGTATTTTTGCCGGGTGTTGAAGCGTGACCGCCGGTTGAACGGGCAATGAATTTCAGGTCTGCACAGCCCTTTTCACCAACGCCGACCATAGCATAAAAGCCTTTTACCCCGGCGATAGGCTCTTCAACAATCAAGCCGCCCTCATCAAGAACAAAATCAAGGCGGATATTTCTCTTTTCAAGCTCCTTTGAAATTGTATCTGCACCGATGCCTGTTGTTTCTTCCGTGCAGGCGGATTCAAAATAAATATCTCTTTCGGGAACGAAGCCCTCGGCAATCAGCTCTTCCGCCGCCTGAAGCATTCCGAAAAGGCCGCCCTTGTTATCAAGCGTTCCTCTGCCCCAAAGCTTACCGTCAGAAACCTCGGCTTCAAAGGGCTTATGCTCCCAGCCGCCGTTTGCCGTAACAACATCATAATGATTCATAAAGAGAACGGGATTTTCTTTACTCCCACTGCCCTGCCATTTCATAAGCAGACTGCCGTTGAAATTTTCCACTTCGCAGACAGAAAAGAAAGTCGGAAAAAGTTTTTTGAGAAGCTCGCAAAACCCTGTGAATTTTGCTTCGTCTATAAAATCGTAATCTGATATTGTTTCACATTTTATCATTTCAGATAAAGTATTTATGTACTTTTCTGTTCTTGTATCAGCCATAACTGCCTCCGAATACACAATTATTAGGATTATAACATAAATAAACAGTTATGACAATATGAAAATCCGCATAAATGACAAATAATATGCCGTTATTTTCATTCAGCGGCAATTTTCCGGCTTATTTCAGCCTTTTTGAAAGCCAAAATTTATCTGCCGGCAGATATAATAAGCATATACATACAAAGCAAATGAAGCGTAGAGGTGACAAATTTACAGGCTAAAAAGAGGAATTGTGCAAGTGAAACAGCGAAGCTATTCACTTGCTCTATAAAGGGGAAATTTCGTTGAAAAAAGACGATAGCTTTCGCAATCGTCTTTTTCTGGCACCCCCTGCGGGAATCGAACCCACAACTAATCCTTAGGAGGGATTTATTATATCCATTTAACTAAGGAGGCATATTGTAATTCGGCTGTTGCGAGCAACAGCCGAATAAACATTTAAGAGAAATTATTCGATAATCTCAGTAACAACGCCTGAACCAACTGTTCTGCCGCCTTCACGGATAGCAAAACGAAGACCCTTTTCAATAGCGATAGGAGTGATAAGTTCAACATTCATATCAACGTTATCACCGGGCATGCACATTTCTGTGCCCTCGGGAAGAGAGATAACGCCTGTAACATCAGTTGTTCTGAAATAAAACTGAGGACGGTAGTTGTTGAAGAAAGGAGTATGACGGCCGCCTTCATCCTTTGTCAAAACATAAACCTGGCCAACAAACTTTGTATGAGGATTGATTGAACCGGGCTTGCAAAGAACCTGACCTCTTTCAATTTCGTTTCTCTGAATACCACGAAGAAGAGCACCGATGTTGTCGCCTGCCTCTGCATAGTCAAGAATCTTTCTGAACATTTCGATACCGGTAACAACTGTCTTCTTCTTTTCTTCAGCAAGACCAACGATTTCGATTTCTTCTGAAGTCTTGAGCTGACCTCTTTCAACTCTACCTGTTGCAACAGTACCACGGCCTGTGATGGTGAATACATCTTCAACGGGCATAAGGAAGGGAAGGTCTGCCTTACGGTCGGGAGTGGGAATGTAGCTGTCAACAGCATCCATAAGGTCCCAAATGGGCTTAAGAACATCTGCATTGAGGTCGCCGCCTGCATACTCGAGAGCCTGAAGAGCTGAACCCTTGATGATGGGGCCTTCTTCATCGAAGCCGTACTCAGCAAGTGTTTCTCTGATTTCCATTTCAACGAGTTCAAGGAGCTCGGGGTCATCAACCTGGTCAACCTTGTTCATGAAAACGATAATCTTGGGAACGCCAACCTGACGGGCAAGAAGAAGATGCTCCTTTGTCTGAGCCATAGGACCATCAGTTGAAGCGATAACGAGGATAGCGCCGTCCATCTGAGCAGCACCGGTAATCATGTTCTTGATATAGTCAGCATGACCCGGGCAGTCAACGTGAGCATAGTGACGGTTGTCAGTCTCATACTCAACATGAGCGGTGTTGATTGTGATACCACGCTCTCTCTCTTCGGGAGCCTTATCGATGTTTGCATAATCGGTAAAGTCTGCATAACCCTTGAGTGAAAGAGTCTTTGTGATAGCAGCTGTAAGAGTTGTCTTACCATGGTCAACGTGACCAATGGTACCAATGTTTACGTGGGGCTTACTGCGGTTAAATTTTTCTTTTGCCATTGTAAATTTCCTCCATTTTCAGAAGTTATTTTATTCCATGCACCTGCACGAATAAATTTTAACAAATTTTAATATAATTTTCAAGACTTTTTTTGAGGAAATACCGACTAAAATAATCAGCCGGTGTTTCCGCTTTAATCAGAGCCTGAATAACTGATTATTTTTCGGTTATAATCTTTTCTGCAATTGACTTGGGAACTTCAGCATAGTGTGAAGGCTCCATTGAATACTGGCCTCTTCCCTGTGTCTTTGAACGAAGAGATGTTGCATAACCGAACATATTTGAGAGAGGAATGTGGGCATCAATCTGAGTTGAGCCGGAACGAACCTCCTGTCCGAGAATCATACCGCGGCGTGAGTTAACATCACCGATAACATCACCGATATATTCATCGGGAACAATGATGGAACACTTCATAATGGGCTCCATAAGAATGGGAGCTGCCTTTCTCATTGCATCCTTGAATGCCATTGAAGCGGCAATCTTAAATGCCATTTCGGAAGAGTCAACCTCATGGTAAGAACCGTCATAAAGAGTTACCTTAACATCAACAACATTGTAGCCTGCAAGAGTACCGGAGAGCATAGCGCCCTTAATACCCTGCTCGATAGCGCCGAAGTATTCCTTGGGAATAGCACCGCCGACAATGTTATTAACAAATTCATATCCCTTTTCGGGGTTGGGCTCAATTGTGAGCTTAACATGACCGTACTGACCCTTACCACCTGACTGACGGGCATACTTTGTATCAGTATCCGCAGTTTTGGTAATTGTTTCACGGTATGCAACCTGGGGCTTACCGACATTGGCTTCAACATGGAATTCACGAAGCATTCTGTCAACGATGATTTCAAGGTGAAGCTCGCCCATACCTGCAATAATGGTCTGGCCGGTTTCTTCATCGGTATAGCACTTGAAGGTGGGGTCTTCCTCGGCAAGCTTCTGAAGAGCTATACCCATCTTCTCCTGACCTGCTTTGGTCTTGGGCTCGATGGCAACTCTGATAACAGGCTCGGGGAATTCCATTGATTCAAGAATAACGGGATATTTGGGGTCGCAGAGTGTATCACCTGTTGTTGTCTGCTTAACACCGACACAAGCGGCAATATCACCTGCGTAGCAGCAATCAATATCTTCTCTGTGGTTAGCGTGCATCTGAAGAATTCTTCCCATTCTTTCGTTTGCACCCTTTGTTGAGTTGTAAACGCTGCTGCCTGTTTCAACAACACCTGAGTAAACTCTGAAGAAGCAGAGCTTACCTACAAACTGGTCTGTTGTAATCTTAAATGCAAGAGCTGCGAAGGGCTCATCGTCAGATGAATGTCTGACCTCTTCCTCTTCAGTCTTGGGGTTGACACCCTTGATTGCGGGAACATCTGTCGGAGCAGGCATATACTCAACGATTGCATCAAGCAAAAGCTGAACGCCCTTGTTACGATATGATGTACCGCAGCAAACGGGTACCATATGGTTTGCTATTGTAGCCTTACGGATGCAGGTCTTGATTTCATCAAGGGTGAGTGATTCACCTTCAAGATACTTTTCAAGAAGCTCATCATCCTGTTCAGCAACATGCTCAACCATTTCATCGTGATATTTCTGAGCAAGCTCAGCCATATCAGCGGGAATATCTTTAACCTCAACATCAACACCAAGGTCGTCATTGTAGTAATAAGCTTTCATTTCTACAAGGTCGATGATGCCCTTGAAGTCTGCTTCAGCACCGATGGGAAGCTGAATGGGAACGGCATTACATTTAAGTCTGTCCTTCATCATATCAACAACATGATAGAAGTCGGCACCCATAATGTCCATCTTATTAACATAAACCATTCTGGGAACCTTATACTTATCTGCCTGTCTCCAAACAGTTTCGCTCTGGGGCTCAACGCCGCCCTTTGCACAAAGCACGGTAACAGAACCGTCAAGAACTCTGAGGGAACGCTCAACTTCAACAGTGAAGTCAACGTGACCCGGTGTGTCAATAATGTTTATACGGTGGTCCTTCCAGAAACAGGTTGTAGCAGCGGATGTGATAGTAATACCACGCTCCTGCTCCTGCTCCATAAAGTCCATGGTGGCGGCGCCATCATGCGTTTCACCCAATTTATGAGTTTTACCTGTATAAAACAGAATTCTTTCAGTTGTGGTTGTTTTGCCGGCATCAATGTGAGCCATGATGCCTATGTTTCTTGTCATTTCAAGTGAAACTTTTCTTGGCATAATAACCTCCGATTTGTCTTAAAAAAAACGCAAAAGTTTTAATTAAGCGGTGATTACCATCTGAAATGTGCAAATGCCTTGTTGGCTTCTGCCATCTTATGGGTATCTTCACGCTTTTTGAATGCTGCACCTGTTTCGTTAACAGCATCCATAATTTCGTTGGCAAGTCTCTCCTTCATTGTTCTTTCAGAACGAAGACGAGAATATGTTGTTATCCAACGCAGACCGAGGGTCTGTCTTCTGGCGGGACGAACCTCCATAGGAACCTGGTAGGTTGCACCACCGACACGGCGAGCCTTAACCTCGAGAGCGGGCATTACATTTTCCATTGCCTTCTCAAAAACATCAAGGGGCTCTTCACCGGTCTTTTCTTTAATAATATCAAAAGCATCGTAAACGATCTTCTGAGCTACACCCTTCTTACCGTCAAGCATAACATTGTTTATGAGACGGGTAACAAGAGTTGAGTTGTAAAGCGGATCAGGCAAAACATCTCGTTTTGCTATGTTGCCTCTTCTTGGCACTTCGCTTCCCTCCTTCATAATAATGATATCGTAGGTACTCGAGTGACAAATTCCCGTGGCGCCAACGCAGAGGCATATACATTATATATACACTTTGCATTGGTCGAAATCTTTTGATTTCAGCCTGCAAGAAGATTTGTCTCCATCAAAAATTGCGCAGGATTACTTTTTAGCCTTGGGCTTCTTTGCACCGTACTTTGAACGGGCCTGCATTCTTCCGTTAACGCCCTGAGTATCAAGTGTTCCTCTGATGATGTGATAACGCACACCGGGAAGGTCCTTAACACGGCCGCCACGAATCAGAACAACAGAGTGTTCCTGAAGATTATGTCCAACGCCGGGAATGTATGCTGAAACTTCAATTCCGTTTGTAAGACGAACTCTGGCAATCTTACGAAGAGCTGAGTTGGGCTTTTTGGGAGTTGCAGTCTTAACAGCTGTACAAACGCCACGCTTCTGGGGTGAATCCTGGTCAGTCATAACATTCTTCTTGGAGTTCAAGCCTTTGAGAAGTGCGGGAGCCTTGGGCTTCTTTTCAAGTGTCTGTCTTCCGTTACGAACAAGCTGATTAAAGGTAGGCAAAACCATCTCTCCTTTCTTGAAAAATAAATTTATGTGCAGGGCTCTGCTTTGCTTCAGAGCCCTTTGACACCACAATTTGGGATTGTAACACAAGTTAAACCCTTTTGTCAACACTTTTAACAAGAATCAATCGAGATTTTCGTCAATATTAACAGGCTTCTCGGTAGGATAAACTGCAACATCGCTGTAACACTGCATTCCCGTACCTGAAGGAAGCAGTTTACCGATGATAACATTTTCTTTAAGTCCGAGAAGGTGGTCAACCTTGCCCTTGATTGCAGCCTCGGTAAGAACCTTGGTTGTTTCCTGGAACGAAGCGGCTGAAAGGAAGGATTCGGTAGCAAGAGAAGCCTTTGTGATACCCATAAGTGTGGGAACTGCCTCTGCAGGCTTGTATTCCTTGCCCTCTTTTTCCGCCTCCGCCTTGATTCTTTCGTTTTCTGCAACAAATTCCTGTTTTTCAACGATTGTATCGGGAAGATATTTTGAATCGCCTGACTCTGTAATTCTTACCTGCTTCATCATCTGACGAACAATAACTTCGATATGCTTATCGTTGATTTCAACACCCTGCTGACGGTAGGTTCTCTGAACCTCACGGATAAGGTAATCGTGAACGGCATCAACACCGAGAATTGCAAGAATATCCTTGGGATCCTGTGCACCCTCTGTGAGCTGGTCACCCTTCTTAATCTTATCGCCGTCTGCAACCTTTTTCTTGAAGCCGTAGGGAATAAGGTATGCCTTTTCCGTTCCGTCCTCGGCGGTTACAACAACATGGTCTGAATTCTTTATCTTACGGATGCTTGCAACACCGTCAATTTCCGACATAATTGCAAGAACCTTGGGCTTTCTGGCTTCGAAGAGTTCTTCAACTCTGGGAAGACCTGATGTAATATCGCTTGCATCGGCGGCACCGCCGGTGTGGAAGGTTCTCATTGTAAGCTGTGTACCGGGTTCACCGATTGACTGAGCTGCAATGATACCTACTGCTTCACCGACTGTAACGGGCTTACCCGAAGCAAGGTTTTTACCGTAGCACTTAATACATACGCCGTGGTTGGATTCGCAGGAAAGAAGAGAACGAATCTTGATTTTGGGCTTTTCGTCCGGGTCAACCTTGCCTGCGGCAACATCCTCGTTATATGCCTTTGTAACAAGGGCGGCAACCTTCTTTGCCTTGTCATCGGAAAGCATTTCATCCTTGCTTGCGACAAGCTCCCCTGTTTCTCTGTCATAGTAATCCTCAAGGAGGAATCTGCCTGAAAGACGCTCCTCAAGAGAAACTATCTTTCTTGACTCTCTGTTCTTTTCATCATCATAGATGTCGTAAACATAGATACCGTCAGCGCAGTGGCAATCCTCTTCACGGATAATAACATCCTGTGAAACATCAACAAGACGGCGGGTAAGGTAACCTGAGTCGGCAGTACGAAGAGCTGTATCGGCAAGACCCTTACGGGCACCACGGGCTGAAATGAAGTATTCCAGAATATTAAGACCTTCACGGTAGTTGGCTCTGATGGGAACTTCAATAACCTTACCTGATGTGTTGGCAATAAGGCCACGCATACCGGCAAGCTGACGAAGCTGTGAGTTGTTACCACGGGCGCCGGAATCAAGCATAATGCTGATGGGGTTGAAACGGTTGAAGTTTGAAACAAGCTCATCTCCGACCATTGCGGTTGCATCTTCCCATGCCTTGATGGCAGCCTTTGAACGGTCTTCTTCGGTCTTGAAGCCTCTCTCATAAAGCTTTCTGATTTTTTCAACCTTTTCGTCTGCTTCTCTGATAATATCCCATTTCTTGGGAGGAATTGTAGCATCGCAAACAGCAACGGTAAGTCCGCTGTAGGTTGAATATTTATAGCCCTGTGCCTTGATGTCATCAAGAACAACTGCGGAAACTGATGTACCGTGCAGCTTGATACAACGGTCAATAAGCTTTCCGAGCACTTTCTTGTTTACAAGCTCATCAATTTCGGGAGTAAAGAGATTTTCGGGCTTTGTTCTGTCGATAAATCCGAGGTCCTGAGGAATGGGTCTGTTGAAAATGAGCTTACCGAGTGTTGTTGTAACAAGCTGTGTAACGCTCTTTCCGTTAAACTCCTTGGTCATACGGATTCTGATGTGAACATGGAGGCCGATATCACCCTCGTCATAAGCCATTGTTGCTTCATCAACGGAGCTGAAGGTCTTATAGATAAGAACAGGCTTGCCGTCCTTATCAAGAACGGGATTACCGTTTTCATCCTTTGCTTCGAGAGGAGCACCTGCTTCGTAGGGATTTTCGGGATTATAGTCTGAATTCTCAGGGTTATTGTCATTAACCATAGTAAGGTAATATGAGCCGAGAATCATATCCTGTGTGGGAACGGTAACGGGCTTACCGTCTGAGGGCTTGAGAAGGTTGTTGGCGGCAAGCATAAGGAATCTTGCCTCTGCCTGTGCCTCTGCCGAAAGAGGAACATGAACAGCCATCTGGTCGCCGTCGAAGTCGGCGTTGAATGCCGTACAAACAAGGGGATGAAGCTTAATTGCTCTGCCCTCAACAAGTACGGGCTCAAAGGCCTGAATACCGAGTCTGTGAAGTGTGGGAGCACGGTTAAGCATAACGGGATGGTCTTTGATAACGATTTCGAGTGCATCCCAGACCTCCGGGCTCTGTCTGTCAACCATCTTACGGGCTGACTTGACATTACCTGCCTTTTCTGTTTCGCAAAGGCGCTTCATAATAAAGGGCTTGAACAGCTCAAGTGCCATTTCCTTGGGAAGACCGCACTGATAAAGCTTAAGCTCGGGACCTACAACGATAACGGAACGGCCTGAATAGTCAACACGCTTACCGAGAAGGTTCTGTCTGAAACGGCCCTGCTTGCCCTTAAGCATATCGGAAAGAGATTTAGGCGCTCTGTTTGAGGGGCCTGTAACAGGTCTTCCTCTTCTGCCGTTATCAATAAGAGCATCAACGGCCTCCTGGAGCATTCTCTTTTCGTTTCTGATAATAATATCGGGAGAGCCGAGTTCCATAAGCTTTGCAAGACGGTTATTTCTGTTGATAACCCGTCTGTAAAGGTCATTAAGGTCGGATGTTGCAAATCTGCCGCCCTCAAGCTGTACCATGGGACGAAGCTCGGGAGGAATAACGGGGATAACATCAAGAATCATCCATTCGGGTCTGTTGCCTGAAATTCTGAATGACTCAACAACCTCAAGTCTCTTGAGAAGCTTGATTCTCTTCTGTGAGGTTGCATCCTCAAGCTCTTCCTTTAACTCTGCGGAGAGCTTGTCAAGGTCGATTTCGGCAAGAAGCTCTTTGATAGCCTCTGCACCCATACCGGCTTTGAAATCATCCTCATATGCCTGCTTATATTCCTGATAATCGTTCTCTTCAAGGGTCTGGCCCTTTTCAAGAGGAGTATCACCCGGGTCTATAACGATATACTTTGCAAAGTAAAGAACTCTTTCAAGGTCCTTGGGAGAGATTTCAAGGATAATGCTCATCCTTGAGGGAATACCCTTGAAATACCAGATATGAGAAACGGGGGTTGCCAGCTCAATATGGCCCATTCTTTCACGGCGAACCTTTGCTCTGGTAATCTCAACGCCGCAGCGTTCACATACCTTTCCTTTATATTTAACTTTTTTATATTTACCGCAGTGGCACTCCCAGTCCTTTGTCGGTCCGAAAATCTTTTCACAGAAAAGACCGTCCTTTTCGGGCTTGAGTGTTCTGTAGTTTATTGTTTCGGGCTTCTTAACTTCACCGTAAGACCATGCTCTGACAGTCTCAGGTGAGGCAAGTCCGATTTTTATAGATTCAAATGTAAGATTTGTATTTGTTTCAATGTTTTCCATTAAACAATGCCCCTTCCGTAAATTTCAGTAAAGCGGAAATCAGTTATAGTCATCTTCCGAAGTAATGTCAATATCAAGACCGAGGTCTGAAGTGTCATCCGAGAATTCGTCATCATAGTAATCTGCATCCGAATCCTCATCAGCCGTGCTTTCGAAGATGTCGTTTTCAAGACTGTCTTCGTCAACATCGTAGCCGTCACTGCCCTCTGCATCATTTACGCTTGTGAATACTTCTTTGTTTTCTTCGCTGACTACACCGGCTTCACCGTCATAGGATGTACGAAGGTCAACCTCTTCACCGCCTCTGTCAAGAACTTTGATATCAAGAGCAAGTGACTGAAGCTCCTTAACAAGAACCTTGAATGCCTCGGGAGTACCGGGAGTGGGAATGTTATTGCCCTTAACGATAGCCTCGTAGGTATCAACTCTTCCGACTGTATCATCGGATTTAACTGTAAGGATTTCCTGAAGGGTATATGCTGCGCCGTAAGCTTCAAGTGCCCAAACTTCCATTTCACCGAAACGCTGACCGCCGAACTGAGCTTTACCGCCCAGGGGCTGCTGTGTAACAAGTGAGTAGGGACCTGTTGAACGGGCGTGAATCTTATCATCAACAAGATGATGAAGCTTCAGGTAATACATAACACCGACTGTAACCGGGTTATCGAATTTACGGCCTGTTCTTCCGTCATAAAGAACCGTTTTACCTGACGGATTGATTGTATATACTTTTGAGGGGTCAAATTCTTCGCCCTTTGCTTCAGCCTCTGCCTTTGCGGCTTCAATCTTCTGCTTATTGGCTTCTTCAAACGCCTCAAGAATATCTTTTTCGTGAGCACCGTCAAATACAGGAGTCATAAGCTTCTGATTAAGTGAACGGGCTGCAAGACCGAGATGAACCTCAAGAACCTGACCGATGTTCATTCGGGAGGGAACGCCAAGAGGATTAAGAACGATATCAAGAGGTGTACCGTCGGGAAGGAAAGGCATATCCTCCTGGGGAAGTATTCTTGAAACAACGCCCTTGTTACCGTGACGACCCGCCATCTTATCGCCGACAGAAAGCTTACGCTTCTGAGCGATATAGCAGCGAACTACCTTATTAACACCGGGTGAAAGCTCATCGCTGTTTTCTCTTGTGAATACATCAACCTTAACAACAACACCGTATTCGCCGTGGGGAACTCGGAGTGAAGTATCTCTGACTTCCTTTGCTTTTTCGCCGAAGATTGCGTGAAGCAGTCTTTCTTCGGGTGTCATTTCGGTTTCACCCTTTGGTGTAACCTTACCGACAAGGATATCGCCGGAGCGAACCTCTGCACCGATACGGATTATACCCTCGGCATCAAGGTTTGCAAGAGCATCCTCGCCGGTGTTGGGAATATCTCTTGTAATATCTTCGGGTCCGAGCTTGGTATCTCTTGCCTCTGTTTCGTATTCTTCAATATGAATTGATGTGTAAACATCATCTCTGACTATTTTTTCGTTGATAAGAACGGCATCCTCGTAGTTATAACCCTCCCAGGTCATAAATCCGATAAGTGCATTCTTACCCAGAGCGATTTCACCGTTATCGGTTGCAGGGCCGTCAGCAATAACCTCACCCTTTTCAACTCTCTGACCGGCGGAAACGATAGGTCTCTGGTTTACGCAGGTTGCCTGGTTGGAACGCTGGAACTTAATGATTTCATAGGATTCTGTATGTCCGCCGTCCTCAAGGATTTCAATGCTGTCGGCAGAAACCTTTGTAACAACGCCGGAATTCTTTGCAAGAACACAAACGCCGGAGTCAACGGCTGCCTTGTATTCCATACCTGTTCCTACAAGAGGAGCATCCGTTTTAAGAAGAGGAACAGCCTGCTTCTGCATGTTTGAGCCCATCAAGGCACGGTTAGCGTCATCGTTTTCAAGGAAAGGAATCATTGCGGTTGCAACAGAAACAAGCATTTTGGGTGAAACATCCATATAGTCTGCTCTGCCGGGCTCTGTTTCCATAAATCCGTCTCTGTATCTTGCGGCGATTCTTGAGTTGACAAACCAGTTGTTTTCATCAAGAGGTTCATTGCCCTGTGCAACGATGAAATCATCCTCTGCATCCGCTGTCATATAGACAACCTCATCAAGAACCTTGTGTGCTTCCTTATCAATCTTTCTGTAAGGAGCCTCAATGAAGCCGTACTTGTTGATTCTTGCGAATGAAGCAAGGTATGAGATAAGTCCGATGTTGGGACCTTCGGGAGTTTCAATGGGGCACATACGGCCGTAGTGGGTGTAGTGTACATCACGAACCTCAAATCCGGCTCTGTCTCTTGAAAGACCGCCGGGACCGAGGGCTGAAATACGGCGCTTATGTGTAAGCTCTGCAAGGGGGTTGGACTGGTCCATAAACTGTGAAAGGGGTGATGAACCGAAGAACTCACGGATTGCAGTTGTTACGGGACGGATATTGATAAGAGTCTGAGGAGTAACATTTGCATCATCCTCCTGTCCCTGAATAGCCATTCTTTCACGGACAACTCTTTCCATTCTTGAAAGACCGATTTTGAACTGATTCTGGAGAAGCTCGCCAACTGATCGGATTCTTCTGTTACCCAGGTGGTCAATATCGTCTGTGTTGCCTACATTCTTTGTCAGGCAGTTGACATAGTTAACGGAGGCGTAAATATCATCTCTGATGATGTGCTTGGGAATAAGGTCATCACAGCGAAGCTTCATTTCTTCAAGGAGGGCAGCCTTATCGGTGCCGCACTTTTCAATGATTTCGGTAAGAACGCTGAATCTGACTTTTTCGCCGATTGCGATTTCTTCAAGCTCATCCTTTGTTATTGAATCGGGAAGAAGTGCTGTGGGTTCAACCATACGGTTGGAAATAACGGTAAGAACGGAGCCGTCCTCACAGGCAACGAGAACTCTCCAGATACCCGCATTTTCCATTTCGGTTGCTTTTTCTCTTGTAATTACCTCACCTGCATCGGCAATTAACTCGCCTGTGTATTCGCTGACAGCAGGCTCTGCAAGTGTGCAGCCGGGAAGACGGTTTGCAAGGGCAAGCTTCTTGTTGTATTTGAAACGGCCTACTCTTGAAATGTCATATCTGTAAGCATCAAAGAAGAGGTTGTCAATGTTCTGCTGTGCGGACTCGAGAGTGACAGGCTCACCGGGACGCATCTTTTTGAACATCTCCATAAGAGCTTCTTCTGTGTTTCTTGTTTCATCCTTTTCAAGGGTTGCCTCAAGCTTGATATCATCACCGAAGAACTGACGGATATCGTCATTTGAGCTTAAACCGAGAGCACGGACAAAGGTTGTAATGAGAAGCTTCTTGTTCTTATCAATCTTTACATAGAAAAGGTCGTTAACATCTGTTTCGTATTCAAGCCAGGCACCTCTGTAGGGGTTAATGGTGCTTGTGAAAAGCTCCTTACCTGTCTTATCGTGTGTCATATCAAAATACACACCGGGTGAACGGACGAGCTGTGAAACAATAACACGCTCTGCACCGTTGATAACGAATGTACCGCTGTCTGTCATAATGGGGAAATCACCCATATAGACCTCGGATTCCTTGATTGTTCCCGTTGCCTTATTCTGAAGACGAACGGTTACTCTCATAGGTGCCGAATAGGTTGCATCCTTCTCTTTACATTCACGGATTGTGTACTTGGGCTTTTCATCCATACGGTAATCCACAAAGGAGAGAACGAGGTTGTCGTTATAATCCGTGATGTCTGCCATATCACGGAATGCCTCCTTAAGACCGGTTTCAATAAACCAGCGGTAGGACTCCTTCTGAATTTCAATCAAGTTGGGCATATTCATGACCTCGTTGATTTTACCGAAGCTTAAACGGGTACAGCTTCCTCTGGTTACGGGCGTCACTTGCATCTGATTTCCTCCCTTTATTTATACCCTCTATTTATATAAAAAACGAAAAAATACAGGGCATTAAATTCCATTATAATGTAGGATAGAATTATAATCACCCTGTACCGTAAAGTCAAGCATTATTTTTTCTAATTAAAAAATTATTTTTCTGTTTCGTTATTTTTAACAAGTTATGTGTCTTCAAATCGGTAAAGTTTGTTGAATATAACAACAACTATTTTCTCAAATTACGCTTTTTTTACTGTTCTTTTCGTTCAGAATAAATCGGCGGATGTTTTTCTTTTCCCTGCTCATCATCACTTAAAATCGAATAAATATCAGCCGCCTTACATTCGAGCGAAAACATTTTTTGAGCCTTTTCGCCGAGAGAAGATAAATCACCCGGTTTTGTAACCACGGGCAAAAGGGCAGTATTTTTCATTTCCGAAAGCATTTTTCTGCCGATTTCATCAAAGCCTGTAATTCTTATATATTCCGGCTTTTGTTCTGCATCTCCGGCATTTATTCCGAGAACTGCGGAAAGTATTATTCTTCTTATTCTTGAATGTGTGTATCTCTTCGTTTTGATTAAGCCGTACAGCTCCTCAACCGTTTTTGCGTTTTGAGAGCACTCTTTTATTCTGTTTTCAAGTCCCTCCGAAACATCCGGCAGTGCCTTAAGCTCATCCGCAGTTGAGGTTCTTATCTTGTAGATGGCAAGTGATGAATACTTATCATAATCAACGGGCTTTATTCCTTTATAATCCACAAAGCCGGGCACAACACCGTCTGTGCTTTCCCCTGCCTTTATTCTTCTTCTGATTTCGGTTGCCGAGGCAAAGCCGTCAAGGGCTGCTGCCGAATTATGCTCCGCACCCTGTCTTTTAACCGTTTTGGGAATAATACGGCTGTCTGACCTCTTTAATGCAATTATGTATTCAATACCGAGAATGTTATTTGAGCCGGAAAGCAAGCCGGAAACATCAGGTGCAACGGATTCAACCGCCCTTTCTCTCGCCACGGCATAAGTTAAGCCCGTATCCATAAGCTCTCTGATTTTACCGTCTGCCTCTCCGCTTATGAGAATATCCGCAATTCTGCAAAGCTTTTCAATATCACCGCATTCACTGCCGAAAATCAGCTCATCAATATTTCCGCAGGCATTCAGAATATTCACCGCTCCCCCTGCAAATCTTTCCGCACCGGCGGTTGCATAGGCAACAGGCAGCTGCAAAGCAAGATTTATCCCTGCCGCAAGTGCCGTTTCCGTTCTTTTACGGCTGTCAAAAATCGCAGGCTCACCCCTTTGGACAAAATTGCCGCTCATAACCGCAACGATTCTGTCGGCACCCATACGCCTTGCCTCATCGAGCAAAAAAGCGTGCCCGTTATGGAACGGATTAAATTCACAAATTACGGCAGCAGTCATATTCTTCCCTTTCAATCAAAACAGACGGATTACTATTTTTCCGCAAACTATTGCATTTAACATTTTATGGATATATAATAAAGCGGTTAAAACAATTTTACAAGTATTTTTTACGGAGTGACAAAGTTATGAAAATTTTAGTTCTCAACTGCGGAAGCTCATCCCTCAAATATCAGCTTATTGATATGAACGGTGAAAAGCTTCTTGCAAAAGGTATCTGCGAACAGATTGGCGATTCCAACGCAACATTCACCCACAAGGTTCCCGATGATGAAGCAAAGCTCATTAAGAGCAAGCCCATGGCAATGGCTGACCACGGCGAGGCAATTCAGATAGTTCTTGATGCTCTTGTCAGCAAAGAAACAGGCGTTATCGCTTCACTTGATGAAATCGGTGCAGTCGGCCACAGAGTTCTTCACGGCGGTGAAAAATTCAGCGCATCCGTTCTTGTTACAGAGGCTGTTAAGGATGCAATCAGAGAGTGCTTCAAGTTCGGCCCTCTCCACAACCCTGCAAACCTTAAGGGTATTGAGGCTTGTGAAAAGATTATGTCCGTTCCCCAGGTTGCCGTTTTTGACACAGGCTTCCACCAGACAATGCCCGATTACGCATATATGTATGCTCTCCCCTATGAGTTCTATGAAAAGGACGGCATCAGAAAATACGGCTTCCACGGAACAAGCCACAGATATGTTTCAGCAAGATGCATTGACCTTCTCGGCGGCAAAGCAGAGGGCACAAAGATTGTTACCTGCCACCTCGGTAACGGCTCCTCAATCTCCGCTGTTAAGGACGGCAAGTGCTTTGACACAACAATGGGTCTTACTCCCCTTGAAGGTATCATAATGGGCACACGCTGCGGCTCAATCGACCCCGCAATTGTAACCACAATTATGAAGGCAAGAAACCTCTCTCCCGATGAGATGGATAAGCTTATGAACAAGAAGAGCGGTATGCTCGGTATTGCCGGCACAAGCGATAACCGTACCATCGAGAATATGGCTAAAGAGGGCGATGCAAAGGCAAAGCTTGTTGAGTCAATGCTCTGCCATGAGCTTACAAAATACATCGGCGGATTTGCCGCTGCAATGGGCGGAATTGATGCTGTTGTATTCACAGGCGGTATCGGTGAGAATAATCCCCAGTACAGAACAAGAGTTGCAGAATGCATTAAATTCCTCGGCACTGATATTGACGAAGAGAAGAATCACATCAGAGGCGAAGAGGTTGAAATCTCCGTTCCCGGCTCAAAGGTTCGTATGTTCGTAATTCCCACAAACGAAGAGCTTGTTATCGCAAGAGATACTCTTGAAATCGTAAACAAATAAAATCTTTTACAAAAAGCTGTCGCAGATTGCGGCAGCTTTTTTGAGTGTAAAGGGTCGAGCTGAGAGTGGTTATATAATTCATAATTCACAATCCGGCTTTTCTGCTTTCAGTGCTTCGTACATTTTCTCTGTCGGCTGACTATGCAGGTCGGCAACAACAGTCGCTTTCAACTTCGGACCTTTTATTGTGTATCTCGTTACCTTCAAAAAAATCATCTCTCCATTTCAGCTTCGTAGTAAATGAACTTACCATAAAAATGCAAGATAGCGTTGTCTAAATTGATAAATTTTTACGTTCTAAATACTGTTACATCATCTATATGCAAATGTTTTACCATTTCACAAAGCCTCATCATGTCATCATAACTATGGTATCCAATAATCCACCTTGCGGCTTTGCAGTGCTTTTTAACCTCTTCAAAGTATGGATAATCTACTTCCGCAAGTGAATGTCCAATCACATAGATTACTTTTGTATCACTCAATCCATCAAAGAAAGATATATGATTTTTAATGATTTCATCGCACTTTTTAATAGTGGATTCATCATACCATGCTGCCTCCCTTACGGCAGTTTCCATTGCTGCTTCAAAAATATATCGTTTATATGGATTCTTGAACCGTATTGGTTTCAAATCCGCCTTCTCCCACTGTTCTTCTTCCGTACCTGCCCTATGTCCAAGAGTCAATTCATCCGGTTTCCATTTTCCACGATTCTTTCTGCACCCGTGAATGTAACAGATGTTTTCAGGTTTTGCTCCATATAAATCCTCAATGAACTCCGTATAATTAAAACATAAAACCTTATACTCACCGTGCAGAACAGAAAAAGGTCTGTTAGCGCTCTCCGCCGAAAGTGTCTTTACCCATTTTCCGAATCTTTGATTCAGCTCTCTTGGAATATTAAATGTCGGCGCTATTGCTGTTTCGACCGCAGCAAAAAAATCCGCTGCTTGAGCATCCGGATTATAAGCATCAAAATCTTCAAGCCACATATCCAATACCGGTTGATTCAGAAACATACTATAATTCAATTTCCCGAGTGCATCTTCAAGGTTGAACCACAAATCACCGGTGTCAAGATACGTCTCCATTTCAAACCGTAAAGGACTATTTTTACCAATTGTTTTTGAAAAATCAATATACGAGGATTTAACCCCATGCATAATATCAAAGCCATTACCGATAATCACAAGAGAGTAATCCGGGTCATCAAAAGATAGTTCTTCAATCGTTGTTTTGCCGTATGGGAGTTTCAAAAGGAGAGCTGATAACGCCTTTTCGTCATTCTCCCACTTCTTTTGTTTTTCGACTTGTTCCTGTTGGAGTATACGTTCCTTTTCAAGCCTTTCCGCTTCTTTTCTGACCTCTTTTCTCTTTCGACGACATTCGGGGCATCTTTTGGGCAACTCATAGGACATCGATTTGAAATATTTCTGCTCTTCCGGCGTGATAGAAAATTCCTGACCACAGTCCTTACAATATGCAATAAGCGGAGTATATGTTTTCTTCATGGTCTGTCTCCGTTCTGTTTTCCTGTCATATTTCCCATTTTCGCCTTAACCTTATCACTGACAGCTATCAAACCAAATCGGTAGAATATCGGAAACAAATAACTGATTCCACGGCTGTCTGATAAATTCTTCGGTCGCTCATACACCTTGCCGTCCTCTATCCGTTCAAAAGCCAACAGCACCGAACTCCACACCAGGCTTTTTCCTTCAGTTCTGTCAATCCAAAGTTCTTTGGTGTAAGCTCCGTTTCTACCTTTTTTAATTTCGTATTTGAATTTCAATCCGGTAGCTGTGCGGAATTGATAATTCTGAAATAGCAGAATCGCTTCCCACAAGGATGTTTCATCTGAATGGTCCTGCAGCTTTGCAACAGCCGCTTTCCGTTTTCTATACAAATCGCACCACTCGGCATTGGAGCTGATGTCTTCTTCCTTGTATGGGATTTTCTTATATGGCAAATAGGAATTGATAGATGCACGGGACAAGCCCAGGGTTCGTTCTATTTCGGCCATTGACCGCCCGGCTTTCTGTAGTTGTTGTATCTCCTCCGTCTGCTGATATCTAATCTTCCCTGCCGTAATAAGAAGCTTTTTTACTTTGAGGGGTGCAAGATCAAGTTCTGTTGCAGTTGCTTTGATTTCCTTTGTTTCATCATAAGCTTCACACACCGTGGAGAGTATCTTGTTCAGCACTTCTTCCGGATTATAATTTGGCTTATTGAGCGGACGACCTCTCGGCCGTTTTGGTTTTTCGCTTGTGTTTATTTCCCCTGTCAATCTATTTCTCCTTCTACCATCACAGTTTTCGGCCTTTATTTTTGCCGTCAATCTACTTCCACAGCTTCAAGAAAAATCTCCTCATGTTTTGAGGAGACTCAATCCTCGCTTATTCTGACACTCTGATTTATCACATCTAATGGAGACACCAGTTCTGCCATGAGGTAAGTCTTCGTACCGAATCCATATAAATCATACTCACACTCTTGAATGTCATAACCCTTTCGACGGAGCTTCTTACGATCATCCTCAATCAATTCACCATCATAATTACTGAACGTAACGATAAGCACACCGGAATCAGTTAGAAAACAATTCGGGTGATCCGTTCCGAATCCAATCTTCCGTACTGCGTCTTTCATCGTTGCATACTGTTCACGATAATCAATTGACGGATGATTTTGTACGATCAATTCATCTTCACCGTTCTCTCCGGTAGTAATAGAATAGGCTATCCCATAGCGATTGCAGAAACGCTCACCTTCTGTAACATTGTGGATATAAGATGAAACGAGCATGTGCGACTCCGAATTAGATTCTTTCCTTTCCGGTTTCCTCGCCTTCGCCAATATGTCAACATCATTACTAATGTCATCAATCAGCTTCTGTATAAATCTTCCTACCAGTTCATGATGTGAGGCTGTTCCCGAATATGGAAACCAGGGAAACGACAACCGTTCACCGGTTACAAATAGATCCGATTCAACACCTTCATCAACAAGATATACTGGTGGGAGCAGATCAATCTGACTTCTTAGCTTTTCTACAGCATCGATTATCTTACTTGGTGGGCAAGAAAACCAGTTGGTAGGAATCTGAGTGTTTAAGATAGTTTTATACAACGGATTGGGAAGCGTCCCGACTCCATCGCTTTTTATCACGCCATTTTCCGCAAGTTCTGTATAAGCAAATTTTCGCATCCGGACAATGGTATTATGTTTTTCCGGATAGTAAGCCTCTACCAGATCATAGAGATCAACGGAATTTGTGAATTGCTTATGTAATTTATAGCCAGTGAGGATTGTGAATGTATCCATAAAGTGTACCTAATAATCCTTTTTCAACACAAGAAGTATATTCCTTAACAACATTCAAGCACTCCTATTTTCTCTTGCCGTACATCAGATAATTTGCAATTGGTATTGATTTGAACACAACAATAATGATAGCCGTGAACGAAACAGTTAAAATTAATGAAATTGCAAAGTTGCTAAAACCTAACACTGTGAAAAAACCGTTTCCATTATCAGCTGTCATAAGATGATTCACACCCATATGAGTCGCATAGATTTCAAGAGTATAAAGGCCAAGTTTATCTGTTTTCAATTTTGTGAAGAACTCTCTATATCTTGAAATAGTACAATAAATAACAGCATTCCCGGTGAACCCAGCAATACATCTTAGTAATATTGAAAGCAAGTCATCTTCACAATGGTACAAATCATAATTGAAAACAATGGAAAGGAAAACTACCAAGCAAGCAAAAAACAACACTTTTGAGAACCTTTTGATATAAGGCTTCCATAGGTTTTCCGTCTTCCTCACCATCCAGCCGAATCCGTAGAACACCGCATAATAAAGAATATACTTTATTCCAAGAAATGACGTGGATTTCTTTACGACAACCAATCCCAAAAGAGCACCGAAAAATATTATGCAGGATATCAAAGATAGTCCAATTTTTGATATATGATTTCTTCGAGATGTACTGAAATAATTGCAAATTGCAGCAATGATTGACAAGACAAAAATTACCCACAAAAACCACAAGCCACCATCTACATTATTCATTAGTACTGATAACGCCTTGACCACATTCCTACCATATTTACCCAGTAAGCCAACATCAATAAACAAAAACCACGTAAGAAACGGCATTAGATAATGCTCTAAACTCTTTATCCATGATTTTGTTATTCCAGAAAAAGAGTCAATATTCCGTGCAGAAAAGTATCCTGACAACAACATGAATCCCGGCATCTGAATAGCCCATATGAAATTAGTCAGTACCCCCCCTCATCGGCAACCGAGTATTGCAAAACGTGCCGTATGACAACTAAAAAAATCAATAAACCTTTATAACAATCCAATGTTATGTTCCGCTTACTTAAAGCATTTGCCTCCATCTACAATAACCTCTCTCATATTCAACTCAGGACTTTACCAAATTATTCTCGATAACAAACGCCTTTTTTAAGAATGATATTGGCATACTGCGCCATCTCCCCGGTGGCGATGATAGCATAAGCTTTCTTCGCTCGTTCATAGTAGGCGTTACGCTCAATCTTTGTCATGACAGCTTCCGGCTCATACTGTTTCAGTATTGTAGCATATTCACTCCATATGGTCGGATTCACATTGTCCCCAGGAACTACATTCATCAAAATGAAGTTTTCACTGTCATACTGATCCAGCGGAAACAGCGGTAGAATCGCTTCCAGTAATTCTGTTACTTCGATTCCGTCTGCACGAATGACCATATTGTTTTTACCGATGCTTTCTGCTGGGAAACCACCATCGGCAATGACAATTTCGTCTCCGTGTCCCATTTCGCACAGGACTTTCAGCAATATTGGAGATATGATTGGTGAAATATTTTTTAACATGACCGTTCCTCTCAATCATATACAATTTGACTTGGCCAAACATCGACCGCAAAGTCATGGAAGACATCTTTTAATCTGTCGTGGACTTCTTGTTTTGTAACGCCCTTTTTCAGAATCACTTGGAGGAAACCACCACCACCGGCACCACAGACCATCCGTGCATCAATCAGGTCTTCGATAGACATAAAAATCTGATCTATCAGACTGTTTGTGCTTCCGTCATCCACCATCTGACTGAGCTTCCAATGCTCGTTCAGCAGTTTGGCAAACTCGTCAACATTTCCTCTTTCAAGAGCAAACCGCATGAGGGCAGCCGTTTTCTGAATTTCTTTATGAGCATAGAGACTATCCGGCTCATTGCCAACATATCTGCCGACAACATCTCTGAGCAGATTTCTCGCCAGTCTTCTCTGTCCGGAACAAATCACGCAGTAACGCTCATCCAGCTCCTTCTTTGTTTCCTCGCTGATGCTTACCTTCTCGACTTTGATTTTCTGATCAATTCCCGGATTACTGGTAATGTACTTAATGCCATGTGTTACCCCACCGACCTGATCCTGCCAACCGCCGCCGGTTGACATAATCTGTTCCATAGCAAGCACGGTAGCATACAATGTGTCATCAGTAAATGAAATATCCATAAATGTAAGCATTGCCTTTACTGCTGCCGCAGACAAAATGCTCGAAGTGCCGAGACCGCTTCCCTTCGGAACATTAGTCACTTCGGAGTGCATTTCAAATCCGCCGCCAAGCCGTGCCAGTATCTGCTGCAAGTCTCCTCCCTCTTTGGGAATAATTCCGCAAGCAAGCAGACACGCCTTCTGCAAAGCAAACGGGTCAAACGGATCTCCTGTCCTCTGCAATGGTTCTATTGTGTCAAACTCTCCGTGAACATCCATGTCACGGGAATCAAAAACGATTTTCTGTTCTTTGATTTTGACAAGTCGCACCTCGACCGGGTATTCACCGTCAAGGCTGATTGCCACATTGAGAACCACTCCGCCATTTTCAAGACAGTGCGGACAGGTATCGCTCCATCCGCCACCCCAGTTTGCGCGAAGCGGCAGTTTTACCGTTGTTTCATCAGATACAATACGGGCGTTTTCGTTATACTGCAAGTGCTTCAGGGTGGCATCCAAGACTGTATCTGCAATCAGTTTGAAGCATTTCCCCGTATAATTCTCATCGTTCAATGCTACGCCAAGGTAATAGTAAAGGCGCATGGCGTAAGCAAAATCTGTCAGGTTTGTTGTATCCAGCTTTTTTAACTCATTCTGCAGCCAGGAAGTCTGAATTTTTGTCAGAGAAGAGGCATTTAGAATAGAAACAGCTTCACGAGCCGGTTTGGAAGACAGGATGCACTTTTTCAGTTCGTCCATCTTCACAAGATCCGCCATACGGGTAGACCAGTCAATGATTGCCTGCGGGTCTGCATCGTTGAAGCCGGACATCAGTGATTTTCTTGACGAATTACGCCAAGCTTCTATATCTCCGGTATGTTCTGCAATAATATGATACAGATTCAGAGATGCCTGAACCGCTTCATGAACGGTATCGCATTCCGGATATAGTTCTGCCTCCCATAATGTGTCAGATAATTGAACTCCAAGAAGTTCTGAAACTTCCGAAAGAGCAACTCCGAAGATTTTGTCTTTTTTCGGATTATCGTGGATACCCATCATACGGCAGACAAACTTCCCGTTCATCTGCTTCAAGCCATGAACCAGAACATTGTCCGGAATGTTTTCACCGTTATGAATATCAATAAAGCTGATGTAAGAATTTTTCCCTACAGTCGCACCGGAATGAACATAGGACACTTCAAGAAAAGTGCCTTCTCCTACTTGTCCGTTGGTACTCAATACAGAATTATATGCAGCAATGGAACAGTCTTCAACAGAAGAACTAATCTGCTTTTTCCACCCAAGAGAATCATATTCTTCGACTCCGGTATTCATCAGTTCCAGAATTTCAGGAATCGAACCGAAATGGACAAACTTTGCCGGAGCAAGATTCATCAACTTCATATTATAGGAGCCTATTGCATCCCACAGAAGTTTACGAGCAGAGGTCAGTTCATCACAGAAAGAACCTTCCGGCGCTTCCTGATAGAAAGCCTCAAGTGTAGAATCCTCTGCTAAACAGTAGGCGATATCCGAATACAGGGAAAGCCGGATGGTATCGTTGACTATAGAATGATACTTCTCATCGGTATCGACCAGGCCATACAGTTTCTCCAATATTTCCGGACTCAGCCACATGGCACCGGTATCAATGGAGCACATATTGCGCTCATCCACTGCGCCTTCGGCTGTGAGTTTTTCAACCGTCTGCTTATGCAGGAACTTCTTCACGTTGCCGGAATCCGACTTCACATAAACACCGTGGTCTTTTCCGGTCTCAACGTCTTCCTTAAACGAAATAACTGCCGCCTTGGAAGAACCGAAATCGCACTGTAATGGATTAAACAGCAATGTCACATCTCCGGAAAGAAGCAGCATACCTTCCTTCATTCGTCCGGGAATGGACGCCATCGTGACCATGAACATATCAAAGAGCGTTGCCGGAATGCCGTTGATCATTGTCGGAAGCGGAGCAAACAACTTTCCTAAAGCAGAATATTGTGGACATCTTGAAGAATTACCGCCGGCGTGAATAACAAGAAAACGCTTGTCAGATAATGAACCATATTTTTCTTTAAGAGCGCGTACCACAGCAAGTGTAGACCCTGCAGAGCCTACACGCTTGTTTCCTTCGTCCGGGACAATGATGACATCAGTAACAACCGGAATCAAACCCAAGCTCTTTCTAAACCCTATTTGCTTCTCATAACCACAAGCCTGTGATTTATTGGAAGCCGTTATAATAATAGCATCCCAATGCGGGAAGTTTTTATTAGTTAAAGACCTTTCATAATCAGCTAGTGAATCATTTATGGCTGACTGTAAAAACAGTGCAGTCAGTTGTGTAGATGATAATATATTATTCAATTCCAACATTCCCACTTTCTTTTTTCATTATTCCATATATATTTACGGAATATCATCCTTGCCTATTCCACACAGTTTTTGGTTTGCCCGTTAGTATGTGGCAAAGTTTATCACTTGCTATTACTTTGCTCATCGATTTTACCCATAATACCACCAACAGATTTCAATTTTGCTAAAAAAATTATTCGCCAATCAATATCCGTGTTACTTTGTGTCTCTTCAATACAGAAGCAATAAACAACGAAACGGTCATTGTTGCAAAAAATACTAATATCCACAATATGTAAGGTGATACTCTTCCATTTAGAGCATATAATAGGATAAATATAATCTGTTGATGTACTAGATAAACTGCCATACTTCTTTCGGATAAAAATGTTATAATTCTGTTTTCTTTCCAATTGATTTTGTTTCCAATATTCTGACAAAAAACAAACACCCACATAGCACCAAAGATATGTGCAAATAGACTCAATCCATCAGATAACAATTGCAACAATGCATTGGAAATCTGAATATTTTTTGAAAAATATAGACATAATATATTTGCCACTAATAATGCTATGCTTGGAATTTTATATAGTTTTGTCGAATTATACTGTCGAATCAAAAACCCAATTGCAGCAAAAGGAAGATACTCCAAAGCCGTCCAAACTTGAAAACAATTCGGAATCAAACAATTTCCTAAATAACCGACAAGGTAACAAGACATTGAAATCATCAAGCCACAAAACATATTCTTTTTCATCAAATCCGATAAAAGAAACAGTATGATTAGAGTTCCAAATAACATTAAAAGGAACCATAATTGCCCAGGATTTGTTCCCAACACATAGTTAACTACAACTGTTTTCCAATTCCATCCATAAAACAGCTGAGATATAGGCATTACCCATATACAACTAAAAACAATATATGGAATTATTAATCGATATACTTTCTTTTTAATAAATCCATAAATTGAGGGATACCCCCCCTCTCGTATTTCACATAGTAAAAAACATATCCAGAAATCAGTGTAAAACCGTACACATGAAATGAACTTAGCCATATTGCTATCCAATTAAATGCGGGTATTAATCTCTCCGGTTCTAATATTGTAAACCAATTACCACTCCAGAACAGAATCGAATGATATAAAACAATACAAATCATTAGGATTGTTTTAATATATGCACAATTTTGTAGTTCCTTTTGCTTATAGTCTTTCGAACAAACACTCATACATGTCTTCCCTCAATACAATTCATCGTAATATTCATCTTATCTTACAGTTCATACATAACAACATTCTTTAACTGTTGTGTTACAAAAACTCCTGGCAAAGCATTTTCGGTATCTTGGGTTAAATTAACTGAATAAATTACACTTGACTTAACCTCAAAGCCGACAGAAAACGATTTGAACGGTAGTCCAATTCTCAATAAATTGCATTTACCAAGTTTTTTTAAACAAACAGCATCAATGTATGTTATTCCATTCAGTTCATTAATTTCTCTTCGATTTTATGATATTTTTGATTTTGTACTTTTCCGATTCGTTAAATCCGAACAGATACATACATCCTACATAAATCATCACATATGCTACAATACCTGCTCCAAGACTTATCCAGTTTGAGCAATCCCAAAAACGAAGGGTAACTACACCAATTACGCAAGGAATCAAAACTGCTGGAAGCAGTTTTACTATTTCCTTCCAAAAATAACGCATATCTAACTTTATATGTTTATGATAGTAATAGTTCATAATCAAACCATTCCCGATGGCTACTGTTATTGCTGTTCCAAGCGCAGCACCAATTGCACCATAAATCTTGCTCAGAGGAATACTTATTATTATATTAATTACTGCAATGATGGTATACAAAATGGAGCGGAATTTATGCATATTCTTTGCCCGTTGTATTTCCAAGCCTATTTTCTGAATCTCAGGAACTGTAACCGGCCCCATTAGGAGCAAAATAATAATATAGCAATCTTTATATTCATCCCCTACCCATAAATTAATAAACTGCTGACCGAACACTATAAATCCGGTGAATATCAAAAAAAGGACAATTCCTTGCACTCTTCCTAATTGAGTCATAAGCTGTGTTGCTTTAAAATTCTCATCTTTTTCTCCGACAATTTCGTACACTTTTGGAATAAAAACATTCGAAATATTCTCTCCTAAACTCTTGTAATACGAATTGATTGAAGCACCGACTGTATATATTGCAACAGTAGCTGTCCCACACAGTTTACCAAGCACATATTTATCCACCGACCAGTTTATTTGATCTACAATCATACTCAATAAAAGAAAAGAAGAAAAAACAAACACATCTTTTACTTGTGGCAAAACATCTTTGGAAATCACAATTTTCATTTTTAGCTTTACTAAACAAAAAAATATTGTAATTATGTTTATTACAATTGATACAAATAGCGTCATTAATGCTATGCCAATTGAATTCCCACCATTTAACAATACAAGCACACCTACCGCAGGTGAAAAAAAAGCATTAAAAAGAGCTAACCCTTTTTGGAAAATAAATCTTTCCTGTGAAATAATATAAGAATTAAATATGCTTATTGGGAACGCAACGAAAATATTAACAACCAAAATAGCCATTAATATTTTTCCAGTCGCCAATTCATCCATAGTAAGCTTTCCACTAAGAATGAAATCTGACTGATAGGTCATTATCCCGCCAATGATAAGTGCGATTGTTCCCATGAATAGGAACAACATCAAAAACAGACCATTAATTTTGGATACACCAAGACTATCATGATTTTTTCTGTATGGAGATGAAAATCGAAGATACGCACTCCCGAATCCACATGTTAGCAATGTTAGATAGCTCACAATTGAGGATACATACTGATAGTTTCCATAATCGTTTTGCCCTAACATTTTTAGTAAGAACGGAATATAAATCAGTGAAATAATAATACTTGATCCCGATGCTAAACATGATAATACTATTCCCATCTTACGCTGTGTACTACTGTCTTTCATTATACATTCCCCCGATTACCATTTTTATGAACATTATATTTTCTTTCTCGATAGTCAACATCGTATTATAATCCCCATTGATGCATAAAGTCTATTCTGTTACTGATTTCTTCTTGTTGAGAGCCTATCTTTTCCCTAAATAAATATATAGAATCCTTATTAAATAATCTATATGCAAAACGGTGTAACCACGAAAATGGCAATAGAAAAGGCAATTTAATTAGGTATCCGCAATATGACAGTTGTCGAATATGATTGAGCCTTGGAAACATATGCCTAAAAACAATGATTCGTTTAGCCTTTTTTCCTTGTATTTGCTTACTGATAGACAAACCAGATATTGATCTAATTGGTGTATTATCGTTGCCAAAGGAGCCATTACTCAATATTTCATTTGTTGCTCTTTCAAAGAAAGGATCGTCTAATCTTTTTGGAATTGGAGAACTAATGGCAAACCATCTCTCAATCAAAGCTAACACAGTCGTCATAAATTCATATAAACCAAGTTGTTTAGCATTATCCTCAACCCAATCCCAATCTAAATGGATGCTCTTTTCAACAATCGCTATGTCCATGAACTGCCTAATTCCCACGCCATTGCTTAATAAATGCCCTCGTAAATGTGATAGCAAAAATAAAAAATGAAAATTCCAGTCCAACTCACCATTATGATAAAAATCCCATGCTTTGTCGAAAAACGCAATCAATTTTTCCCGTCCAGGACCATCATGTATTAAACGAGTATGTACTTCTACAAGCACTTGACCACGCACAAAAGCAAATTCATGTATAGACGAATGTGCTGAAACAAAGCCTTTTTGTTCAAGGATGCTCTTAACTTTTCCCAAATCTTCTTCATGAATCAACATATCAATATCCCCCATCTCTCTTAGAGATGGAATTGGATACAAAGATTGGATTATACACCCTTTTACAAACACAAAAGAAATATCTGATAGCGCATTTTTTATTTCTGAAATCGTGCGCTCACGTATAACATGATTGTACGACTGCAATGCTATTGACTTATCTTTCGCTTTGCATTGATAACTTACTATAGCTGAAACCTGATGTGCCTTAGCAAGTGAATAATCGCAAAACTCATTCGTCCTAGGGCACATATTAATAAAATCAGACAATACCTCTATCAGATTACACATAAGATTCCACCGATTTTCACATAACATTATCCGGGACTCGCTATTAAAATCAAGTTAATAGTTGCACTACTTTTTTATTCTTAATACGGTTCAACAACCAAAGTACTACAGTAATCGCAACAAGGCTAAAAATGAACAACGGTACTCCATTCACTGGCATTCCAATAAATTCCGAGCCATACCTAATGCACATTATTATCGGACTATGCACAAGATATATGGATGTGCTCAGATTTCGTAGTTTTTTCGATACTGAAGGTGATACTAATTTCCCCCATCCATCACTTAATGAAATTAAAAAGTATGCTGGGATCAACATTAAATATGAAACATATAGAGAACTGCTATCTATCCTATTCTTACCATTTAGAGTTAATATCTCTATAACGCACAAAATAACAGATGTAAATAACACCGGTATAGTTTTACGAATTGTGAACCGTTTATTGTACTTGCTGAATACCCCCCCCACACTTAAAAACAACGGTGCCACAAACAAGCCATTTCTAGGACTAACAAACATATCCATGTATTTATCAATTACACCCGATATTCCAGTGTTTTCGGCAATAAAATAATAATTGTTGCTCAGCAAAGCAAATGTATACAATAAAACTCCTATAACAAGAGGTTCAATGTATCTATCTCGTTTCCAAAACATACCCAAAGGTATTACCGCAAACATCAGTGCTTGAATATACCAAAGAGCACCAAACGGATAAAACAGCACTCTCTTCAAAGTATCTAAAATTATAGATCCAATAGGCGTATGAATATAGAGTTGTATGCAAATAAAAATCAATATACTTATCGGCTCAAAAAAGCACAATTTTTCAAATAATCTGTACTCATATTTTTTTATATTGAGCTCATTTTTCTTTATCTTTTCAGAAACAAAGAAGCCAGAAACTACAAAAAAGAAAGGAACAGCAGCATTGAATAGTAACGGATATACGCAGTTTTTCAGCACCTCAACAGAGTAAAAAACGCTCGAATGAATTGCTACCACGCATATTGCAAATACAAATTTAAATATATCTATTCCAACATATTGTTTTTTCATATCTAAGACTGCGAGGTCATCATCGTTTTCAATTTGAAACCCGCATCCTCCCTTCTCGTTTATAGTTATGTCTATTGTTATACTCAGTTCCCGCGCCAAGGTTACGAAAATCAATGCACCTAAGTCCAACCATTTCAATTCAACGATGCCAGTTTCAACTTTCATCCCTATTTCAAGTCATCTGACTAAAACTTCAGCGTTCCCTTGTTCTTACATCATTTCTTTTTAATCATTCTAAAGTCTAATAGAAACGGCATATACCGATCAATAAGCCAAGTAATAAATAACCCAATCAAAAAAGATCCAAAGAATACTATGCCCAAACCACAATAACCGTTTAAATGCAAATAGTTTTTTACTGCCAGATTAATCACTATTGGAAGCGCTCCACTCATAAAATACATCGCAATTGTTTTTTTTCCTATCCAGTTGAGAAGTCTTGCATTCTTAATAATCTTACATAACTCAATAAGTATAAATGCCCCAACAGTACTTATCACAATTCCAAGTACATTTATGTCTTCCATTGATATGAGTACCCTAAAACTTGAAGGAAACATCAGTAGCAAAAATACGTACAACACAAGAACGCCTAACAGCATTATTTTATGCTCAAAAAAAGCACTCACTTTCTTTTCAAATTTCCAATACAAACCACCGATTACGAGAAATACTGTACTAAGCAATCCTATCTTCCATTCCCATGGAAAAGAACCGTACTCCTGAAATAGACAAACCTGATGCTTGATCGCAAATTGTCCAACTACATACGCTCCAATAGATGCGGCAAAATAAAAGCCAATATTCTTTTGTCGAAAAAGAAGTACTACAAAAACTAATAATTCAGATATCGCAAGCGCCGCTGTAAACCAGTAAGTACCCCCCCCTATTGTTTTTACGAAAAAATCAACAAATGACAACTTGTATCCCCGGAGAATATAACTAGGGAAAAATTCCAGTACGGAAAACAGCAAAGAAGGAATCATCAACCTAAAAACAACATTTTGAATGTATTTTTTCCCATCATTCTTCATGTATTCTGACGTTTGTTCGTTGATAATTGGACTCGATAACTGTTTACGAAATAGTAAATACCCAGATATAATAAAGAAAGTATTGACATACACCGGATGTACAAATGTTCCCAGATATGGAATAGATAATCCATAAAATGTGCAGCTGTGAACAAGAAATATCATAATGATACATATGGCTTTTGCATAATTAATCCATCCTATATTTTTTGTTTCCACTATGACATTCCTCCTACAATCTATATCCATTATCAACAAAACTCATCCCATCCAAGGTGAACAGTTCCCGAATTCCAGTATATCAGCTATTCGTTCACATGCATGCCCATCTCCATAAGGATTACAGGCGTGTGCCATTTTGTTGTATGCTTCATCATTCTCCAAAAGTTCTTTGAAGTTTCGATAAATGACTTCCTCGTCTGTTCCAACAAGTCTCAATGTTCCGGCATCGACACCCTCTGGTCTTTCCGTGGTATCTCTCATAACAAGTACCGGTTTGCCGTAGGACGGGCATTCTTCTTGAATTCCTCCAGAATCGGTAAGACACAGGAAACATCTTGATTCAAAGTTATGGCAATCAAAGACCTCTATTGGCTCTATGATATGGATTCTGTCACAGTCACCAAGTTCTTCTTCTGCCGCTTTTCTGACAACAGGATTCATATGAATCGGATAAACTGCCTTACATTCTGGATGTTCATCCAATACCCTGCGGATTGCACGGAACATATGATGCATTGGTTCTCCCAAATTTTCACGTCGATGCGCTGTAATAAAAATCAGCTTTCCGTCGCCAACCCAGTCAAGTTCAGGATGAGTGTAGTCATCACGAACAGTATGCCGCATTGCATCAATGACAGTATTACCCGTAATATAGATATTGCCCGGATTTTTACCCTCTTTGATAAGATGATCTGCAGCCAACTGTGTCGGCGCAAAATTGTACTGAGATACAATACCTACAGCTTGTCTGTTAAACTCTTCCGGATAGGGTGAATAGATGTTATATGTACGAAGTCCTGCTTCTACATGACCGACCGGAATCTGGAGATAGAAACATGCCAACGCTGTAACAAAGGTAGTAGAGGTGTCTCCATGAACCAACACTACGTCCGGCTTTTCTTTTTCTAGGACGTCTTTTATCTTATTAAGAATATTTGTAGTTATATCAAAATGCGTCTGCTTGTCTTTCATAATGGACAAGTCATAATCCGGAACAACATCAAATGTGTCAAGAACCTGATCCAGCATCTGACGATGCTGACCGGTAACACAGACTATCGTTTGTATAGATTCCCGCTTTTTAAGTTCATTTACCAATGGACACATTTTTATTGCTTCCGGTCTTGTACCAAACACTAACACAACTTTCTTCATTTCACTCGCTCCCGTTAAAATGAATTACTTCTCATTTATTAACATTCTATTTATAAGCTCATCATACAATATACAAATTTCAAACCTCAAACATGTTTCAAGAGCCTACCAATATTCTTGTTATACTTTCTAAAAATGAAAAAATGCATAACGAAATATCAACAAATGGTGATATACATAATAGTCTGCAACAATTTGTCAATTGAATTCTTAGTACTTTAAATCAAGTTTATAACTATCTTTAATTCAAAATACTAAGCTAAACATTTACATACTGTCTTTCGACCCGTTTCCCAATATTGCACACAACCTCATATCCTATGGTTCCTATATCTCGAGCCATCTCATCAGCACTGTATCCTTCACCTATAAGAACTACCTCGTCTTCAAAATCAACATCGATACCTGTTGCATCCACCATCATTTGATCCATGCAAACCCGTCCAACACTCGGTGCATACTTGACATTTATTATCACCTTTCCTTTGTTTGACAAAGCACGATTGTAGCCATCAGCATAGCCAGTCGGAATTGTAGCAATAATCATTTCCTTCTTGGCTTTGTACGCCCTTCCATATTCAATGGTCTCCCCAGGATAGACATGCTTTATCATAGAAACAACGGACTTCCATTTTAGAACAGGTTTGATACTTTGGGGAAGGTTATTACTGTAATCCGGTATTAACCCATATAGAATTATTCCTAACCGAACCAAGTTCCCATACTGTTCAAACCAAAGACCACCAGCTGAATTCATACAGTGAATATATGGTAGGTACAAATCATCTATTCTATCAACTATTATTTTGAATTTCTCTATCTGCCGAACAGTAAATTCTTTTTCAATTGCCGTGTCAGCAGCACAAAGATGTGTAAACACACCAGTTAAATTAAAAACCGACGCATACTTTCTTATTACTTTTTCACAGTGTTCTGCATTATCTGCATCTAATCCAATTCGATTCATGCCTGTATCAAGTGCAAACTGAGCACTTAGGCCTTTATCCCTTAATAACTCCGCATAGCTTTCAGAAAGAAGTGTTTGCGTTATTCTATATTTAAGTAAATCTCCAGCAGACGAGATTGGTGTATAGCCAAGGACAAGAATCTGTCCTGTTATTCCAGCTTTTCTTAAATTAATCGCTTCCTCAATATTCGAAACTGCGAAATGGTTACAACCCACCTTTTGCAACTTCTCTGCTATTTCGCATTCACCATGCCCATATGCATCGGCTTTTACAACAGCCATGATCTTTTGACCAATAGGAAGATGTGATTGATAAATTTTGTAATCGGACTCTATCACATCTAAATCAATTTCAACCCACGATCGTTTTAGCATATCATAGTCCCTTTCCCGACAGATCTATCCACTCGCCTATTTTGTTCTCCCACTCCAAAGGCTCAAAAGGGCCTAGTCCGCTACCTGGATAAAAAGTCAACTCAGAAAAGTAAACATGCCCATTTATGTAATATAAATCAACTCTTAAAAAAGGAGTATTTTCTGACAGTTTTTTTGTTATTTCTGTCATCTTGTCAAATACTTTAGGTTTTACCAAGGGAAACGGTATTTGTTCATGGTCAGTTCGATAGAACGGTGTGGAATTCCAGTTTAAATCGAAAAACGTTAGCAAATCATTCTTTATGCCATCAACGAAATTTGCGTATCCTACATATAAAAATTTGGGTGCACCATTAAAGCAGTAAAATTTATAATCAAGCAATCCACAATGTTGTTCCTCGTGAATCCAAAGAACAATACCATCATCGATTAATGCATACCCCCCCCGTACTTCTCGGGCAATGTTAACATATCACCAAAATTATTATCCCACTCTTCTGGATCGAATTTTGTTAGACCAGATGCGGGATAAAAAGTAATTTCTCCAAAATAAGTCTTTCCGTTAACTTCATAAAAATCAATTCTTGCATGAGGAATTTTCTCCCCTAGTTTTTCTGCAAGCATAATCATTCTATCAAAAGTCTCTGGCTTCTTCGGCAAAACTCCAGCATTAGCATGACCTCTTGTAAACGGAAGATGCCTGAACTCAATATCAAAATAATCAAATTTTGCTTCACCTTGAGATAGTCTATCTGTGGCAATAAGTAATGCTTTAGCAATCCCATCAAAGGTAAATATTTTGTAATCTCGGAGCTCCCCCGTCTCATCCTCCATATATTTTTCAGCAATTATACATGGCTTTACATTCTTATATGGCCACTCACGAAGCGGCCAATAAGTTCCAATCCTTAAATGCTTATTAAGCTGTTGTATTGCCATATCCTTATCAAACACCGATTTATCTTTGCAAATAATTATCGATCCACTATCATGATTGCATTTTAGTACGAATTGTTCTGGTAAAGCGTCAAAATCAATATCTTCAGCTTTTTTCCAAACACCTAAAAGAGGTATTAGATACTCTTCTCCAATCTTCTCCTTTATATAATCCCGCACACGATATTTATCAACCATTTGTGTATACTCTGGTCTACGATTATAAAGTTTTAACCATTGGAGCTTTTCATTAAATGTTTGTGGATTATCTAAATTCAGCTTTGTACCAAATTCACCCTTCCAAATCAACTTCAAATATTTATCATCGGGTATCCAGTTTAAAAGATTATGATATCCTAATGATTGAAATATCTTATAAGGGTTTTTTAGAATGGCCAACATAGATTCTTTGCTCATGATTAACACGCCTCACTCTTTGTAATTATTTTCTATATCTTATGTCCATCTCTTGAAACACTCGTTCAAATCTATTCATCCACGTATGTTCATTTTTAGCTCGTTTTCTTGCTGCCGCTTTCATCTGTTTACGTAATGTTTCGTTTTCTGGTTTTAAGTAAAACCGAGCTTTTTCTATGTACTCCTCTCGACTTTGAGCCAATATTATCTCTTTATCTTCTTCAAAATAACTAGCCAATTCACTACAATAAGTTGAAAACTGAAGACCACCAGCCATTGGAATCTCAAAATGCCGCAGATTGATTAACGGCACGGGATTTCTAAGTATTCCCGTTGATTTTGCATCTGTAAACGATAACATTAATGCATATGTACTATTTATTTCTGACATTTTCTCAAATGGAACTGATGCCTCCTGATGCAAAAACTCATTTCGTTCAAGTTCCAATCTTGATATTTTTTCTTTTGTGGTTCCAAGCATCAGTTTGCGTCCAATCGGATACTTAATATAATTTCTGAATATTCTAAAATAGTTGGGAACTTCTGTATTGTTCTGAACGCATTCATTCTCCTTTTTTTGATTGGAAAACACTGTTACAGGAACTTGATGTGTAGTCAATTGATTTACACGATACGCTCTACTACTATGCAAAGAGCCAACAAAAGCCAACTCAGGTATTTCATTATCTATATTACAAGGTTGAAACAAGTTGGGATTTGCAGCATAGGGCAAAACAATTGTTTTACAATCCCATTTCTTGAACAAGTTACTATTCTCGTACGATGTTAACCATACCAAATCAAATAAAGGAGCAACAGTTTGATGAAGATATGGTGCTAAAAGATTATCCGGACAAAATAACACAGTAGGAATACCATATCTTTTTATTGTCATTATAGTGTCGACATATATTGTTCTTTCCGAATGGCATGTAAAAAACAGATCATAATTCTCGTTTTTAACTATTGAACAAACAGCTTCGTTTGCCTGATCAAAATTCTCATAATCTAACGGATTGCACAAATCCACTTGAATGTTGTTATCTCTTAATTCAGAAACAATATGTTGAATTTGCCACTCAAACATATAGCTGCCTTCATTTCTGAAATAATAAAGTACCTTAATCATTATTTTTCTCCATTACTTGTCTATGTCCGCTACTTGATTTCAAACTATTACCTTCACCACAAACAAACTACATAGCCACATTCTATACATCTTTCTTTGTGATTACGATATGATCTGCATAAATTGATTGTCACATTTTCGTTATTTTTCTTAGTTTAATGTATTTAGGATACCAACATTTTAGTGTTTTACTAATACCATGTTTCGCAAAATATCTAAACAACAATTTCTTGTATATTTTGTTGATTCTATTTATTTTGAATTTATTATGCGATAGAAAATAATAATCCGGCACATCATTAATCGAAATCTTCTCCATCAACTCAAATTCTTTTATTTCTTTTAGGTAATTAATACCATGCATAGTATTGATACGGATTCCAGATGTTCCTAAACTATTTTTGTTGTCTTCATTCCAATAATCAAACAACGTAATATCTGACACTTGCTTTTCAGCCAAATCACATTTATAGCACGAATTTCTTAACGAAATTCCATCATAAAACATCTTATACAGCGGAAATTGATGTGATTCGTGCGAATCCACAACACCATTGGAAAAATACAATTTTGTGATTTGTTTTCGCCATCCTAAATCTTTTTCTCTAAAAGTAAAATTCTCCACAGGCGAATGTTGCTTATCTTCCATATACTTTATATATTCTTGAAAAATAATTGGACTAGGAACCCCGTGACAAACAAAATCCACGGTGAGTAATGTTTGATATTTTTTATTCAAAAATAAATGCAGAGCCATTATTTGGCATGGAGTAGCACAGAATACAACTTGTCTTTTGCTATCAAGTGCGGTTTTTACTTTTTCAAAAACATTTACCAAATCGCTCTGTACATATTTGGATCTTTGAATATCGTTTAGGCTGTGAATATCGGAAGAAGTATGAATTATCTTTTTTTGACTTCTATCATACACAGCACCAAAAACAATACCGCCTTTTTCTATTGCGGAAGACGCAATGTAATAAAATGCACCTCCAGAAGAAGAATGTAACAATACAGATTCATCTTTTGACGAATATTTATATAATTCTGTAATAGAATTGTCTATCTGAATTTCATGATGAATTTTACATACTGACAAACATTTTCCGCACGATATGCACAAGGAATCATTAATTTGCGGATATAAGAATCCGTCAATTTCTTTTTTGATCTCTATTGCATCTTTGGGACATACCAGTGCACATGAGCCACATCCAATACACTCATTTAAAATCCCTTTTTGTTCAACATTCATCTTTTATCATTTCCCTAATTAGTAAGATAACGCATCACATAAAAACTGTCTCGAATCGCAGCGTAATTCTTCAAGCTTTTTATCCGCATATCTATAATCTATCTCCATTAGCGTCTCATAATTAACAGATTGACCAGGATTCATTATTCTATCAGATAACCCCAAAGTTTCTAATAAATCCGTTACTCGAGAATTAATGTTTGAAGCCGCACCTGGCATTGTTCTATTAAATACCAAAAACGGTTTATGATATATAATACAAAAAACAACGCAATGAAAAGAATCAGTAAGGACTATATCTGAATGCTCTATTATATATAAGAACTCACCAGGACCAATGTCGAAATTAGTTTTGAGATTGCTTACCTTGCCCGATGGAATAAGAACAGCAGGAAGACCCAATCTCTTTTGAATCTCAACTATAGTATCCTCGGTATGCTGAAGATTACCAAATTTATATACTGCAATATATTTCTCCTTATCCATTGTTGGTTTCTTATTAATACGCTCGTACAAAACCGGATCAATCAATAGAGTGGGATCTAATACTACCTTACAATCTAGTCCTGTTTCTTTTTTTATCAAATCTGCACCTGTTTTTTCCCTAACAGATAGAGCGTTGAATTTCTTTAACAATGATTTGAAATCTTTTTTAGCTGAATCCGGCAACTCACTTGTCCCAATGCTTGGGGCATACGCTATACGTTTTTTCCCTTCTGGAACAAAATCAAGAAAAAAGCCCTTGTCATTTTCCATGTTATGGATATATGGATTCCATATAACATCACTTCCGCATATAAAAGCATCAAACTCTGAACCCAATTCTTTCAGGTTATCATAAGAATACATCTTGCCATTATTATAAGTTAGGTCATTTATTTTTATAAAATTCCTGAATTTTTCCGTATTCAGTTCAATTTCGTTTTTATGAAGAATGGAAAATAACTTTTTCTTTAAAACTGGAGCATTAAATAATAGCTTCAGTCTCATACGCCATTTTGTATATACATCAGCTTCTTGAGGATCATATCCTTTTTCAGAAGAATAATTGATATCATACGCAGCATAACCCATTTCACGTAAGGTAGCAACTAAAGCATAACCCTGAAGTGCCGCTCCATAATTACAAGCAAATACTCCTCTTTGATTTCCAGATGTTGTTAATATTCCTACTTGTTTACCTTTTGATTTCATCATAAATCCCTCTATATTCTTAATCTACAGTCATTCCGCAAACACAATCACAAGTACCATCAACAAATAAGCCACCGATACATAACGCATATATTATCGATATATTCACAAATGTGATAAATGTTCCATTGAGTATAAACAGGCATATAGTTAACGGTATAAGTATTACCGAAAGTTTTTCATAATCTGAAATGCTATCATTAATAATCCTCCCTTTTGATATACTTAGTTTTCTTAGAAATCGTGTAACACAAACCATCACAAAAATCCATGCCCCAATAGATCCAAACAAATCATAAAAAAACATAATTGGAACGTCTGTATATTGTCCAAACCTATGGGCATTAGCTTTACCTACCGGCCCCGATGGCAAAATATATTCAAAAAAGTATGTAAAAGGCTCACTAAATCCATCTAGGCGGCTTTGATCTCCATAGATCATATTCTTGTCAATAAGTAACTGAAATCTCCCAAATATTCTCTCGCTTGTCGCAGCATTCATATTCAATAAATTCGTTAAATAAACTGATACTATAGTGAAGTTATTAATTACCCAAGATAAAGCCATTGTTAATAATACTATGAAAAAAATAGCAACAATTCTCTTCTTGAATGATCTGACAAAAATTGTTTTATATAAAGCATAACTAAAAATGACTACAACACATGTCAATACATTAATTCGATATCCTGAAATTAACGAAATATATAAAGCCCCGGCTACACTCACTATCTTGAGGAGTACATTTCTTTTTTGAATCAACGGAACAAGTATGACTGTAGCTACAGCAATAATATTAATATGATGATATCCTCTTGATATCATTGTTGAAGAATAACTAATTAGATATATGTAGTCCCCTACCAAACAACCTATCGATAATATGTATATTCGAGAAACATCAAGAATGCAATTATTATCACGGATATACTTGATAATAATCAATATATAAATAAATGGTCTTATACATGTTATCGCAGAAAAGGCACTTCCCGTATTGATAATCCCCAATGTGATTGATGCTATAAGTATTAACACGAAAGCAAAATCACTCATTGAAAGTTGGATATGAACAGACAATTTTATTTTTTTGCAATTGATATAATATATATTGATATAATACATAAAGATCGGAAGTAATAATAATTCTATCAAATATACTCCTATTTTATCTAAAAGCACATTTGCATATGTACTGAGTGCAATTACTCCCGTGAAGAATAAGAGAAATCCCTCAAATAATCCAATTGATGATTTTACTTTCCTTGATAAAGATAACATACTAATCTTCTCCAATTTATATACAAAAACCTTACTCCGCAGAACAACAGTTCTTTATTTGTATCTTTATACCATATGAGACAAATTCCTGTACAGTAGAGTTGCATTATTCAGCAACATATGTACAAGAAGACGCTCGAATTCTACATAAGAATTCCTCACAATTCAATTCATATAAAATGACAACACATAATCTTGCACACAGTAACGCTATCATTTCTTTTAACACATTGTTCTCCACAATTTTCTATTCCCAATATTATCTTATTTCCTTATAGATTACATGAAAGTCTCATATAACAATACGCATAATTCTTAGTTAGTCATAGCATGAAAAGTTGTTCAATTTTTCCTCTATGTATCTCTTAATTTTTTGTGCTCGTACCTCTATTCTTAATGACCCAGCTTTTACAATTGCATTCTTTGACATTTTAAGCCTTTCTTCTTTATTGTCCTTCAACTCTTTAATTGATTCATAAATCGACTTTTCATCTTTTTCGTTAATTCTAATAGAGCATGTTTCGTCCAATATTTCATCATTAAATGCTTTGTTAGATGATATCACAGGTAACCCACACGCTAAAGCTTCTATTATTGCATTGCAACAACCTTCTGCAGAGGTGGGTAAAACAAATATATCAGCACAAGCCAAATAATCTACAATTTTATTATGCGGCAGAGCGCCTTTAAAAATAATATTTTTACAATTTGGCTCAATTTCTCCACGTCCGATAAGAATAGAATAAACATCATCGAATTTATCTAAAGCTGAGCATAGCTGTGGAAGTCCCTTTCTTTCAATAAATCCTCCCAGAAATGCTATAATAAAAGCCTGCTTATCGATGTTTAATCGATCCCTAGCCTCAGCTTTATCTATAGGATAAAATTCGTCGCTTCTATATCCATTTACAATAATTTCAGTTTTACTTGAATTAGTCAAACCCGCAGAAACACTTTCTTCTCGGTTTTTCCCTGATGCACATATAACACCACAAATCTTATCAAGATACTGCTTTTTTATCATAAAAGGCTCAACAGTAAGTTCACATTCACTGGCTTGAACGAACAGGGGGATATTCATTTTGATTGTTGCTTTTGCAGTGTTTAAACCCATATGCCAAAAATAAGCATAACAACAATCTATTGAAGATGCCATTTTAATTCCCTTTTGAATAGCATAAACATATAACCAATTCGAAAATCTATTTAAAATACTTATTTTTGTGTTTGAAAAAGTGATAACTGCAGGACGGAAAATATTAATTTCATTTCCTTCTGGAGAATAATCAATAGTTTTAGAGGGTAACAATGTCTTTTTTCTTACTATTGCTCTTGTTAAGCTTTGCGGTGCAACAACTGAAACGTGAACTCCTTCATTTGAAAGAGAATATGCTAATTGTTGAACAAAGGTGAATAATGGTTCTCCTTCCGATGGATAGTGTTCTGCAATAACGCAAATATTAGTTAATTTTCTCATTACTATCACCCTGCAAAGTTCTCTATTGCATTTTTTACTTGACTCATGTCCTCAGTAATTTCATCGATAAATGCTGTTCTTCCATCTGCATACTTGTCTCGATCAAAATTCTCAAAATAGGAGCAAATAATATCTCCCATACTATGTAATTCATTTTCATGAATTACAATTCCCAAAGAATACTTTGTGACATAGGACGCAATTGCTTCATTGTGATCATATACTATAACCGGTACTCCCGAGAAAACCGCATCATATAGCTTATTTGGAAGTGCATTTTTATTCACTACGCATTTTTCACGAATTATATTAACTAAGCACGCATTTTCTCTATATATTCTCAGAATGTTGTTTTTTTCGTATGTACCATAGAAATCAACATTCTTCATCCCTTCATTCTTTACATATTCAACAATTTTTTCTTTTTCATGGTTTTCTCTTCCAAAGAAAACATGATGAAATCTTCCGTCATTGCCTAATTGTTTCAAATAAGCAATATTGGCTTTTGCCTCATTCATCATCCCAGCAAATACAATAGTATATGGTTCCGAATAGGCACTCCTAACAGGAAGTTTTTTTGCCTCATGCAACAACCCCATATCAACATTATGGCATAACAGATTTTCTTCTCTCCCAGTCCACTGATTATAATTAGGGGATGAAACAATTACCTGATCAGCAGACTTGCAAATATCGATAAATTTATTACGAAAATGCTTAATGAACGGTGAATCGTCTCTGATATCAATTATATATTGTCCTTTCTTTAAGAATTTTGATCCCATAAAAAAGGCAGGTGCCGCAGTTAATACGATAATTTTATGCGTTTTCTTTTTTCTGATTATTCTTTTGCACATTGAAGAAAACTTAAAATAGCCCAAAAACATTCTTTTTCTATCTTCATCTTCAACATTGTACTGTAAAACATAATCTGCTTTGTCTTCATCAATGTTTGCCTTATTCCATGTAATAATATAATATGGTTGTTTAGTGTTCTCCAATATATCTATATAGTTTTGGATATAAGGCATATATTTGATATTTGCAGGAGCAATAATCGCAATCTCCTCATTCATAGTCTTTTACTTCCTTTATACACTTTATGTATCGGCTTGTTCCCACATTTCTTTTTAAATTTGACTCTGCAAACATTCTGCAATTCGAGCCGTATTGTTCTAAAGATAATCTATCTTTCTCCATAGTAGTAATAGCCTTAATTAATTGGCTACAGTCATTGGGTACGACCGTTAATCCGCATCTGTTTTTTCGTATAATTTTTACCAATTCACTGTCTTCATCAAACGATGTTAGAATAGGACGACCTGCTGCCATATAACTCCATGTTTTACTAGGGACTGAATTATTACCAATCCCCTTTTTTGAAATAATTAGCCCTACATCACCAATACTAAATACCTCTGAAATTCTATCATAGGATTGGAACGGCATTAAAGAAATATTATCCAATTGTTTCTCGTGAATCTGTCCTTCCAGCTTCTGTTTATATGCCCCATCTCCAACAATAAGAAACTGAATGCCTTTTCGTTCTCTCATGTTATATGCCACATCAACAAGTAGTTCCATGTTTTGAGTAAATCCAATGTTTCCGCAGTACGCAACGTAAAACTTTTCCCTGTCCAAATCATACTCGTCAAAAAGTTCATTATCACACCTTTCGATATAATGCACTGCTTCATCATCAACCCAATTATATATAACAACTATTTTTTCTTCAGGCACACCTTTGGCAATAATATTTTCTTTAAAATCCTCAGAAATAACAATTATTCGATCTGCGTTCCTATATGTAATTGACTCTATTCTCTCTCCGATTTTATATAACAACGACTTCTTTGTGGAGATTCCAGTATTAACTAATGAGTCTGGAAAGATATCTTGAAGATTGTATACAACTGGAATATGCTTAAGTCTTTTCAAAATGGCAGCAACTAAGCCTTGTGTAGGAGGAGTACTATCCACAAAAAGCACATCAGCTTTTGAAAATAAACCTTTCCATATAAATTTGATGTTCAATATGAAATAACGTATAGCTCTTCCTAGTGTATTAGTTCCTTCCTGCATCAGATGAAACCTATGAATTTTCAGCTTTCCGTTGCATTTTTCTTCATATCTATTTTTTGAATACTTTTTAACTGTATTACGGTCTACCCCTCTAGTAGGAGTCGGTGCAAAAAGCTCAACTTCTATGCCAGAATTAGCCATATCTTCAAACAGATTAGTTAATAGATACATACTTGCCGCTATCTCTGGCTCATAATAGGCACAGAATGTCAAAACTTTCATTTATTATAACCTCATCATACTATAGAAATTTTAATCTTACTCAATGTTTCTTCACAGGTGACTATAGCTTCATTCACTGTTGGGCACTGACAAATCACAAAACCCATTCTTGAACTACTATCGACCACATCTGTTACCCGGTCACCTATACCATGAATAATGCTAATTTGTTGTACACCCACACTTGTTCTTGCCATATCTATACCTTCAATCGACTCAATAAAACCTTCGTGCTGCTGAAAATACCTAATTGCCGCCCCTTTATTAAACTTGGTTTCAACATCCGGCTTTTCACCCAGTGCGATTTGAATACAGCACTCAACCATATCCACACCCGTAGAAAGCGGAACAAGATGTGTTGTAATGCAATCACCACCCAGTCTGGCACCAAGTTCGACAATCTTCGGTCCTTCTGTCGTTACAATAATCTCTGTATGCGATGGACCATGCATAATGCCAATTGCTTTATTTGCTGCTTTGGCAACCTCTCGAATGTTCTCCGCTGTTACTGCATCAAGTTGAGTAGGCTGAGAATGTCCCATCTCAACAAAATGAGGAGCCCCCGTTGTCAATTTATCTGTAATTTGGATAACATGACATTCACCATCAACGGTTAATGTCTCTACGCTAACTTCAGGACCTTCCATGTATTCTTCAACTACAACATCGCCGTTTCTTGATGATGCCTTGCTATAATCATAGGCATCCTTGATTGTCTGCTGGTCATTCAAATCTGAAATCTTAAATATGCCACGACTACCGGAGTTGTCAGCAGGCTTTACAATGAACGGAACACGAAATTCCGCAGTTACCTTTTCATATTCGTCTCTATTAGAAACTTTATAAAAGCGTGGAACGGGAACATCGTGTTCATAAAGTGCTTGTCTCATAAGAGCTTTGTTGGTCGCTTTTAATGCAGTATCATCACTGATACCAACAAGTCCCATCTCTTTTGCAACCGCGGCTACCGAACGCATCGGCATATCAGAAGCCAACGTCATAACACCGTCAACTTTGTTACGTTTTGCAGCTTCCACCACATTAGGGATATCTATCGTGCTAATAACCTCTTTGATTACGTCATCCTCTTTAAATCCAACTGCTTCCGGATTCATATCAACGGCAACAACACGCAGACCCATTTCTTTTGCTTTTTTTATTGCGGGTAACTGCAAAATGCTTGCCCCAAGAATCATGATTGTTTTCATTTTTTAGCATCGGCCTCCATAATGCAGTTTGCTTCTATATTAGGCTTCGAAGCGTCATTAAAAATATGGTCTCGGCATATCACGGTCTTTATTGTTTTGAAAAAGATCCTAACGTCCAAGACAAAAGAAAGATGTTCAGCATAATATACATCATGCTCGAATTTCTCATCTTGTAGAACAGAATTACGGTAATATGCCTGATTATATCCCGTTATCCCTGGTCGAACCACCAATTTTTTCTTTTGTTCATCAGTGTAAATATCCATATCATCTAAAGGATCTGGTCGAGGCCCAATTACACTCATATTTCCAATTAATACGTTCAGGAATTGTGGGATCTCATCAATGCTCGTCTTTCTCATAAATCTTCCAACAGATGTCACTCTCGGATCATCGTCCCCATTATATGTAGAACCATCAGCATTACGTATATCGGGAGCATTGACATACATACTTCTGAATTTATACATCTTAAACGGTTTGCCATTTCTTCCCAATCGATAAGCGTTATAAAACACAGGTCCTTTATCTGTGAAACATATAATTGGGGCAAAAACAATGACAAACAACAACACAAATGGAAATGCCATTAAACCAACTAATATATCAAGCAGTCTTTTGAGAAAAAGCTTATACACCATTAACCCCCCATATATTCCTTTACGACTTCAATGTAATTCTCAATCACATATTCAACTTCTTCATCCGTAAGCTTCGTATGAAGCGGAAGCGTGATTTCATTCTCATAACGGGCTATGCTATGCGGATAATCCACAGCATCAAAGCCCAGGTTCTTATATGCAGTATGAAGCGGGAACGACTTATAGTGGACATTAGTAGCCACACCACGCTCTGCCATCTTGACAATAATCTCTCGTCTCTCCACATCACTGACCGGCTCACCATTCTTCCTGAACACTCTGGTGATGTAGAGATGTCCGCTGCTTGTGTATTCATCCGTATAGTGGTTCAGCACTTCAATGCCCAACGGCTTAAAAGCGGCATCATATCTGCCGATGATTTCTTTTCTTCTTGCCAGCATTCCGGGATATCGCTCAAACTGAGCCAACACCATAGCCGCGGCAATATCCGTCATATTGCACTTGTACCAAGGACCCACAATATCGTACTCCCACGCAGCAAGTTTCTGTTCCAGTTCTTTTGTGCGGGGCCTGTGGTAATCCAGTTGGTTTCGTACGCTTCCGTTATGTATTTTATTTCTTCGCCATGCATTGTTGGTGAAGCAAGCCGAATTTTGTTTTCAAACGGCTTAATGTCAATTTCCTTAAACATATTGTTCTGAGAAAGATTTGTCTTCTATCAAATCACTTTGATTGATAAAGTACAGAACCTCTTTACATATAGTTTTTAACTGTGCAATACCATATATGAAGATATGACATTTTAACACACTTTCAGACTTTTGTAAACATAGATTTTATAGTCAAATAAAATAAAATACCCATAAACAAAATGGTGATTTCTCAAAGCAAATTCCACATATGGCGGAATTAACTATGGTAAGTTATTTTGCCAATAGACGAGCAGATTGAACCACATTTTGGGGCTCAATAAAAGAGATGCCTGAAATTTCAGCCAACGCTTCAGAATAGGTGAAAGAGAATAAATCATATGCATTTTTCCGTTGAATTGTTTTCTTTTTGCGGCATTGATATGAGAAAAGATAAGATTAACCGTATCTTGCGTAAAACAGTCGAAAGAACTTCCTTTGGGAACGATATCCCGGAAGAGCGTATGATTGTTTTCAACATGAGGCTTTTGATAGCAAGAAGAAAGTCCGAAACAAAAATATTATACGGTTGCATACGGATAATAACGCCCCTATTCCCTGTTCTTTCCCTTTACAAATCCCAATTAAGATAGTATAATCATTTTTCAGTAAATGAAAGCGAGAATTTTTATGATTAAAGCCGCAGTTTTTGACCTGGACCACACTCTTTTTGACCGCTACGGAACAATGGCGAAAATTATGCCTGTATTCTATGAAAAGTTTGATTTCAGCGAGGGTATGACCCTTGAAAAAGTTACCGAGCTGATGATAAAAGGCGATAAGCTTTATAATCACAACGGCTGGGACGAAATCTGGAAATTTCTTATTCGTGAAGGTATGTTCAAAGAGCCGCCAACCTTTGAAGATTACAGGGATTCGCTTCTTGCGGCGTTCAGAACAGATGCCGTTGAATATCCGTTCTCAAAGCCTATGCTTGATAGGCTCCACGCCATGGGGCTGAAAACCGGGCTTATTACCAACGGAAAAAGTGTCACTCAGCGCAGTAAAATTGACAGGCTCGGTCTTGAAAGCTATCTTGATGAAATCGTTATCAGCGGCGAAATCGGAATCGGCAAGCCAAACCCGGAGCCGTTCAAAATTATGGCAAAGCGCCTTGATATGAATCCGGAGGAAATCATTTATGTCGGCGACCACCCCGAAAATGATGTTGACGGCTCAAGGGCGGTGGGATTTATCCCCGTTTGGGTCGCAACCCTCGGCAGATGGACTTTGCCCGAAATCGAAAAGCCGAATTATTCCGTAAATGATGTCAGCGAAGTGCCGCAAATTGTTGAAGCAATCAATTCCGGCAGGGATAAGCTTCTGCTCGCAAAATTCTGACCCGCATAACATACAGGAGCTTGCAAAGTGCACCGCCTTGCAAGCCCCTTTTTATTGCAGGAAATCAAAATTAATCAAATATAATCAAATATGGGCGATTTCTCAAAGTAAATTCCACAGTAGGAAAGAAGTGGAATTTACATTGAGAAACAAGGGAAAGATGAAGAAGTAAAAGGTCAAAAAAGGAAAAAAGAAGCGAAAAAGGGCACAATATTGCGATTAAAGAGTAAAAAAGGGTATAGCAAACAAGTCCGAGAGTGGAATTT
>JAZLIZ010000040.1:0-160063 GCA_045617665.1 Acutalibacteraceae bacterium
ATTGGGTTTGCTACCGTTAATGTCTGGTTTCACAGCATGAGCGGAGTTCATATGTGGATTTATAATGTAACTGACTGGTTGGGACTTGTTCCGATAGTAGTGTGCATTTCATTTGGTATCTTAGGTTTTATTCAGTTAATAAAAAGAAGGAGTTTACTTAAAGTAGATAAGGACATAATCATACTAGGAATATATTATGTGATTGTAATAATAGCGTATCTTCTTTTTGAAACAATACCAATTAACTATAGACCTATTCTTATAAACGGATTTATGGAGGCATCATATCCATCATCAACAACACTATTGGTAATGAGTGTTATGCCAACTCTTGTTTGGCAAATAGACAGAAGAGTTAAAAAAGATTATATAAAAAAAGCAGTACGTATTTCTTCTGTTACATTTACATTATTTATGGTAATAGGTAGACTGCTGGCAGGAGTCCATTGGTTAACGGATATTATTGGCTCTGTACTACTTAGTATTGGGCTGTTTCTACTGTATATGGGCTGTGCCGGATACATAACAAATAGTAATAATGTAGGTGGTGATAGAAATGGAATTTCATAAAAAATTACAGGAACTGCGTAAAAATAAAGGGATTACACAAGAAGAATTAGCAGAAAACTTATATGTTTCCAGAACAGCTGTATCAAAATGGGAATCCGGGAGAGGATATCCGAGCATTGATTCTCTGAAAGAAATATCAAAATTTTTCTCTGTGACAGTTGATGAGCTGATATGCTCTGAAGAAATTATGGCTGCGGCAAAGGATGATAAAGAAAGCTCTATATATAAGCTCATAACGCTGATTTGCAGTCTTTTGGATGTGTTTGCCGGACTGCTGTTGTTTATTCCGGTATTCGGGAACGGCTCGGATTTTCCGTCCGCAGTATCACTTCTGTCACTTACGGGGATTCGGCAATGGATTAAGTGCCTGTTTTTCGCCTTGATTATTGTGTCTTTGTTAAACGGAATTTTCGGAGTGGTTATAAGCGGTATGGATAAGTCTGCCCGGGGCAGACACGGAATCGTTGCCGGGATGATAGTGACGGCGGCTTGCTCTGCGGTGTTTATTCTCACCAGACAGCCGTATGCCGGAATAATTTGTTTTACGGTACTGGTAGTCAAAGGCTTCCTGATAATCAGGAAACGGCAGAAAATTATATTTTGAACGGCAAGAAATATTTAACAAAAAGGTAATTAACATTGGCTAATGTGATAACAGGCATCAGAATTATTTGTGCTGTGGTATTGCTCTTTTGCCCGACATTTTCAAAACAGTTTTATGCTCTCTGTATTGCCGGAGGAGTCAGCGATATTTTTGACGGCATAGCGGCGAGGCATTCAGGCAAGGAAACGGAATTCGGGGCAAGGCTTGATACGGCTGCGGATATTCTTTTTGCGGTGAGTGTATTTACAAAAGTTTTCAAGGCAATTTATATTCCTCTGTCGCTGATTATCTGGGCTGTTCTTATAGCGGTCATTAAGTGTATCAATATAGCGGTCGGATTTATAAAAAGCGGGCATTTTGTTTCCGAACATACGGTAATGAATAAAATATGCGGAGCGTTGCTGTTTGCAATTCCGTTCTTTATAAAAATTTTTCCGGGTAAGCCTGTTACTGCTTTAACGGTGCTGACCTGTGCTTTGTCAACAGCCGCCGCTATTCAGGAGGGCTATCTGATTCAGAACGGGAAAGCGGTTAAATAAACTGCAATAAAGCTGCGGAATAAACTTTTATTATCGGCGGAATTTCTTTGAAACAGCATACAACTCATTTTGAAAAACTATAAATAATTTTTGACGGACGGAACATTATGGTAATACTGATTGCAGAAGACGGATGAAAATGTTATCGGCATTGTAAAGACTTACAGAAAGAGAAACAAAGCTCTTTTCGTGGTTATGTTTACGGTTTTCTATATTGTTTCTTTGCTTGTCAGTGTTATTTTGTCTGACCGTTTTGTTACAAAGCAGTTTATGGATGCGGGAACGGAGTTAAGCATCGGCTTTGAAAATGAAATTCGGGCTTTGCAGGAAAGCAAGCAGGGTATGACAATTCTGAAAGAAAATATTCCTCTGTATGAAGACTGCATAAGTGAAAGGTTTGAATTGCTTGAGCTTCCGTTATGCATAATGCTGATAAACAAAGACGGCACTGTTGTTGCAAAAACAGATACCGATGAAAATTCCGGCGACTATCGTGAATGTTATGAACAGGCGCTGGATGAAAATTTCGGAAGACCCGGATATTTGAGCATGTATTCCTCCGGCAAAAATATTTCCTATGCAAAATCCTTTGAATATCAGGGTGAGATTTATATTTTATCGGCATATTCCTCGCATAATCAGTTAGGGGCGGCGCTGCAAAGCGAATTTTTTCTGTTTTCGCTGTTGGTTATCAGCGCTTGCTTTGCAGGAATCCTCTTACTCTATATATTGATTGATAAGCTCTGGCTTTCAGCTGTTGTCTGAAAATATTACACACCACACAAAGTAAATAACAAAACTGTCCTCCCGGTCATCAGAAGATGGTGAGCGGGAGGGTTTATTCATTTTTGTATTTAATTAACCAACAATACTACGCTTGGGTAAGAATTAGTGCCGAAAGCAATATCTCTTAATTAACGGCATAAAATAAGGTAATATTCGCAAATTTGTTGACTTTCCCTTATTTTGTGCTACAATATAAGGGAAAGCGAGGCGTTTATGGGAATGAGAGAATTTAACTACTCTGCAATCAAGGAACAAAAATGGGATTCGGATATCCTCGGTCTGATTGCTGCCATATATAAAGAAGCCGGGAAACAGGAGCTTTTTTTGAAACAGCGTCCGGAAGAGCTTGAAAAACTGGTTGAAATTGCAAAAGTTCAGAGCACCGAAGCCTCCAACAATATAGAGGGAATTGTAACCACAAGTACAAGACTTCGTCAACTTGTTGCGGAGAAAACAACTCCGAAAAACCGTGATGAACAGGAAATAGCCGGATACCGTGATGTTTTAAGTGTGATTCACGAGAGCTTTGATGCTATTCCAATCACGCAAAATTATATTCTTCAGCTCCATAAGCTTATGTATAGCCATATGTACAACCCGATTGCCGGACAGACAAAAAATGTGCAGAATTATATCAGTGCTGCTTATCCTGACGGTCACACAGAAATACTGTTCACACCGCTCGCACCTTATGAAACACCTGAGGCGCTTGACAGAATTTGTGAGGAATATAATCGGGCGGTCGGGAATATGGAGCTCGAACCCCTGATAGCAATTTCTGTATTTATTCATGATTTTCTTTGTATTCATCCGTTTAACGACGGTAACGGAAGAATGAGCCGTCTGCTGACAACTCTGCTCTTATACCGAAACGGCTTTTATGTTGGCAAATACATTTCTCTTGAAAGTAAAATTGCAAAAGATAAGGATGAATATTATAATGCCCTTGCCGCTTCCCAAATCGGATGGCATGAAGGGTCAGAGAATATTATGCCGTTTGTAAAATACATTCTCGGAACTATTCTTGCGGCATATAAAGATTTTGAAGAACGCATGGCTCTTGTTGAAACAAAATTGCCTGCACTTGAAATGGTAAACAGGGCAACACAAAACAAAATCGGAAGATTTAACAAGCAGGATATTCGTGAGCTTTGTCCTACACTCAGTGACAGTTCAATTGAAGGAGCTTTAAGAAAATTGACTGAATCGGGTGAACTGCAAAAGGAAGGAATGGGTAAAAACACCTGCTATTTCAGATTGAAATAGATTCCCTTAATTCACTTGCCATTCCCTTAAAATTAGTGTAAAAATAAGGGAAAGCACTCAAAAGCAGTCCATTTTCGGAGAAAAATAATGAAAACAGAAAGACAATTTCCCAAAATAATCATAACAAAAAAAGGTGAGAGGTGGGCTGAAACGGGTCACCCCTGGATTTACGAATCCGATGTAATTTCTTATTCGGGTAATCCGGAGGAAAACGGCGTTGTGACCGATGTTTTAACCGAATCCGGCAAATACATCGGCTCCGGTTTTTTAAGCCTGACAAGTAAAATCAGAGTTCGTCTTCTTTCAAAAAACGCCAATGATAAGTTTGATAAAAATTTTTGGCGCAGACGGATTTGCTATGCCCTTGATTACCGCCTTACGGTTATGGGTGATGATACAAACGCAATGAGATTGATTTTCGGTGAGGCGGACGGATTCCCCGGTCTGACGGTTGATAAGTTCAGTAATATTCTTGTTTCCCAGGTGCTTTCGGTGGGCATTGAAAAAATAAAGCCAATGCTTTTTGAAATACTTGTTGAAGAGCTGAATAACAGGGGCTTTGAAATCAAAGGACTGTATGAGAGAAACGATGTTGCCATAAGAGAAATGGAGTCTTTGGAGCAATACAAGGGCTGGTTTGAATTTGATAATCTGCCGGCTCCCTCTTCAACCGAAACGGAAATTGTTGAAAACGGCGTAAAATATCTTGTTGATTTTGAAAACGGACAGAAAACGGGCTTTTTCCTTGACCAGAAATATAATCGCAGAGCGGTTGCAAGGCTTGCCGAGGGCAAAAAGGTGCTTGACTGCTTTACCCACACCGGCTCATTTGCTCTGAATGCCGCATTCGGCGGCGCACAAAGGGTTACCGCTGTTGATATTTCCGAAAGTGCGGTTGAAATGGCAAGGGCAAACGCTGTCAGAAACGGTCTTGATGACCGTATGGATTTTATCACTGCGGATGTTTTTGATTTACTGCCGAGGCTTATTGAAAAGGGCGGTCATCCTTATGATTTCATCATTCTTGACCCTCCTGCATTTACAAAATCGAGAAAGACTGCCGACAATGCGGAGAGAGGCTATAAGGAAATCAATTTCAGAGCCTTGAAATTACTGCCGAGGGGCGGATATTTTGCAACGGCTTCATGCAGTCATTTTATGCCCCACGAAAGGTTTGAAAAAATGCTCCGCTCCGCCGCAAGGGATGCAGGGGTTGAGCTGAAACAGATTGAAATGCGTCAGCAGGCGCCCGACCACCCGATTTTATGGAATGTTCCCGAAACGGATTACCTTAAATTTTATCTGTTTCAGGTGATTTGAATTTACGGATTTCATTCGGCAATATGCCGTTGAAATAAATATTTATTTTTCAGGAGAGTGCTTTTTGATTAAGTACAACACAACGGAGATTGTTGAGTAACCGGGAGGTTGCGAATACAATCTGCACAACCTCCCGGCTTTTCGGTCATATTTCAAGGAGGAAAAATAAATGGAAAACGACCTTATAATTCGTTTGGAGCAAAAAGAGGAATACAGAGAGGTTGAAAATCTCGTAAGAGAAAGCTTTTGGAATGTTTACCGCCCCGGCTGTTTTGAGCATTTTGTTTTGAATCAATACAGAGATAAGCCGGATTTTGTGCCGGAGCTTGATTTTGTAATGCTTAAGGACGGTAAAATCATCGGTCAGAATATGTTTGTGAAAGCAAATATAAAGGCTGATGACGGCAGAGATATTCCCATTATGACTATGGGACCCGTTTGCATAGCCCCGGAGCTTAAAAGACAGGGCTACGGCAAAATCCTGCTTGATTATTCCCTTGAAAAGGCGAAAGAACTGGGCTGCGGTGCAGTCTGCTTTGAGGGTAATATTTTATTTTACGGTAAAAGCGGATTTGATTATGCAAGCAAATTCGGTATCCGTTACCACGGCTTGCCGGAGGGGGAGGATTCATCCTTCTTTCTCTGTAAAGAACTGATACCCGGCTATTTTGACGGTGTTTCCGGTGAGTATTCAACGCCGCAGGGTTACTTTGTCTGTGAAGAAAAGCCCTCGGAATTTGAAGAATACGAGGCAACCTTTCCGCCGAAAGAAAAGCTTAAGCTTCCCGGTCAGTTAGTCTGAACGAAAAAAGCGCATCGGGGTTTACCCCGGTGCGTTAATTTTTCAAATAAACGGAATATCATATACAGGAATGCAGAATATATCCTTATCCTTAACAAATTCTTTTGTATAAACCAGATATTTTGATATAATTCTGCCGGAATATTTTTTACAGAAAACATCCAGCGATGTATGTGTTTTGTAGCTTGATGATTTCACCTCAATCGGACAGATTTTATTCTTTCTTGCAACAAGAAAATCAATTTCATAGTTATGCTTGGAAATCTCATTTTTTATTGTGTGGTAAAACAACTCGTTTCCGCCGGCAACAAGCATCTGTGCTACAACATTTTCATAAAGATAGCCGAGGTTTGCAGGCAATTTATCCGAGAGCAGTTTTTCATATATTACATTTTCGGTGAAATCACGGTCCTTAAACATAAGAGTAACGAACAAGCCGGTATCTGAAAGATACATTTTGAAGGTTGAAAGGTCTTTGTTAGCCGAAAGCCCCGCGTTCGGGTCGTTTGCATGGTAAGATACAAGAACTGTTTTTGAATTCTGCATTTCCGCAATTAATTCCGAAACATCATCTGCCCTTTTCTGATGTAATACCGAAGAAATATGGAACCGTGAAGAATTGTTATTAAGCTGAGCCGGAATGGAATCAAACAATAATGCCGCTCTGCCGGATGGGTCGATTTTGTTAAAATCATCCTCATAGAGCTTTAATATATCACGCTTTACACGGTCAACCATTTTGAAATTGTTTGTTTCTGTATATTCGTTAACTGCTTGCGGCATTCCGCCCACGAGCATATAAAGACGGAATAATCTCATCAGCTTACGGTGGGCTTCCGGACCGATTGAGCTTTTGCTTTCAAAACTTTTCCTTAATATTTCATAGGTGCCTGTGTTACCTGTTGCCCATAAAAATTCTTCAAAATCCATTGGGAACATATTTATTCTTCGCTCTTCGCTTGGGATAAGTATATCCTTTACATTTCTTTTTATGCTGATTAGCGAACCGGTTTCGATGTAATCGTATCTGCGGTCTTTTACAAGCTGTTTTATTGACTGACGGGCTTTCGGGCAAAACTGAACCTCATCAAAAATGATTACGGACTTTCTCTTGATGAGATTAACATTATAAATCAGCTGCAGCTGTAAAAATAGATAATCAAGGTCAGATACATCATCAAACAGCTTTTTTACGGAGTCCGAAGCAAAGGCGAAGTCAATGAGAATATAACTTTCATATTCATTTTTTGCAAATTCTTCAACAACGGTTGATTTGCCTATTCGCCTTGCCCCTTCAATCAGCAGAGCAGTGCTCCCGTCTGATTCTTTTTTCCACTCGCAGAGCTTATCGGATATCTTTCTTCTGAACATAAATACCGCCTCACTTCAAAATCGCAAATTCTATTGTGACAAATTACTGCAAAATCGCATTATTCATAACGCTTATTTACCGCAATTCCGCACTTTTTGATAATTATAACTCAATTTTGCAAAAAGTCAATATGTCTGAATGCCGGTAATATGCTTGACTAGTCATATTCTGATTAGTTTCCTGAATTTTGACTTGAATTTTACAAGCTGTTAAATTTCCCTTAAATCGTTGACAATCAACGCTTATTGATATAAAATAAAACAGATTAAAAATAAAAATATAAGAAGTGAGGTTCGCTTATGAAAATAGATAAGCTTTGCGGTGAAAGATTCAAAGAAAAGCCTGCTGACTGCGTTATTGATTCCCACGCTTTAATGGTCAGAGGCGGCTATATGAAGGGTGTTTCAAACGGTATTTATTCGTCCTATATGCCCCTTCGCCGCATAACAAGAAAAATCGAAAATATCATCCGTGAAGAAATGGATGGTATTGAGGGTCAGGAGGTTCAGTTCCCTGTTGTAATGCCTGCATCCCTTTGGAGCGAAAGCGGAAGATACGAGAGCATCGGCAGTGAGATGGCTCGTTTTAATGACAGAAACGGCGTTCCCATGGTGCTCGGTATGACCCACGAGGAAGCCGCAGTTCAGCTTGTTCGTGAATATGCAAACACCTATAACAGATATCCATTTATGATTTATCAGATTCAGACCAAGTTCCGTGACGAGGGCCGCCCCCGTGCAGGGCTTATCAGAGTTCGTGAATTTACAATGAAGGATGCCTATTCTTTCCATACCTCACAGGAGGATTTGGAAAGATATTATCAGATTTGTTATGATGCATATAACAGAATTTTTGCCCGTTGCGGTGTTCCCGAGGTTATAACCGTTAAATCGGATTCCGGTATGATGGGCGGAAGCGTTTCACACGAATATATGCTTTTAACCCCCATCGGTGAGGATTCAATCGCAATCTGTACCGAATGTGATTACAGGGCAAATATGGAGGCCGCAGACAGCATTATCGAAAATAAGTGCGAGGGTGAGGATAAGCCGCTTGAACTTGTCAATACTCCCGATATTCACACTATTGAGGATATTTGCGATTTCCTGCACACTCCCGTTGAAGAAAGCTGTAAGGCGGTTGTTTATCAGAAAAATATGACTGATGAATATGTTGTCGTTTTCATCAGAGGTGACCTTGATGTTAACGAAACAAAGCTTACAAACTATCTTTGCGAGGCTGTTCACCCCGGTGAAATCGTTGACGGCTGCGGACTTTTCGCAGGCTTCATAGGCCCTGTCGGTATGGATACAAAGAAGTTTACCGTTCTCTTTGATAAATCGCTCGAGGGCACTCACAATCTTTCGTGCGGAGCAAATAAGCTTGATTATCATTACACGGGCTTAAAAATTTCAAGGGATGTCGGCGATGTTGAATACATTGACCTTGCAAAAATTGTTGAGGGCGGTATCTGCCCCAGGTGCGGTAAGCACTCAATCAAAATTTCAAGAGGTATTGAGGTAGGCAACATTTTCCAGCTCGGCACAAAATATACAAAGTCAATGGGCATGCAATATACCGATGCAGAGGGCAATTTGCAATATCCGATTATGGGTTGCTACGGTATCGGCGTAGGCAGACTTGCCGCCTCCGTTTGTGAAGCACATCATGATGATTACGGCCCCATCTGGCCTATGGCAATCGCTCCCTGGCAGGTTCAGATTTGCTGCCTGAGAGCAGATGACGAAGAAACAAAAGCAGCTTCCGATAAGCTTTATGATGAAATGCAGGCTGATAAGCTTGAGGTTCTTTATGACGACAGAAACATCCGTCCCGGCGCAATGTTCAGCGATGCCGACCTTATAGGTGTTCCCGTCAGAGTAATTGTCAGCCCGAGAAATCTTAAAGACGGTGTTTGCGAGGTTGTAACAAGAGATAAGCAAATCAGCGAAAAGGTTGCACCTGCGGATGTTATTCCCCTTGTTAAGAAAATCATCGCAGAAAGACTTGCCGAAAATAAATAAGCGTTGGAGCGTGTTATGTATAAGTTAGCAAGAGCAAGCTTTGTTTACCTCTGCGGTGCAGTTGAGCTGTATAACGAGGGAACAAATGAATACACGGGCTCTGCCCCTGCAAAGGACGGCAAAGCAGGCCCCTTTGCAGATGCGTTCCGTTACAGGGTGTTCCTTAAGGCGGAGGATAAGCATCCCGTAAAAACCGTTGCACAGTATTATTACGGCATCTATTCTTTTCCCTGCACAGACCCGGAAATAATCACCGAAAAAGAATTTGACCCGGATGAAGAGGGGGTTAAAGCCGCCTTTGACTGGCTCGAAGAGGAATATAACAAATAAAACATAAACTGTCAGGAGGGATATTGTGGCATCTCAAATGATAAACTCCATTGTCGAGGCTGAAAAAAATGCCGCCGAAAAGCTTGAAAAAGCCAACGAAAAGGCGGAACAGATTAAGGCGGAGGCTCAGGCCAAGGCAAAGGAAATTGAAGAAAGCTTTAAGGCTGAGGCACGAAAAAAAGCGGATGAAATTCTCGGCGAGGCAAAGGCGAAAGCGGATAAAATTTATGCCGATGAAGCCGAAAAGGCAAAAGCGGAAACAGAAAAGCTTATGGCTGAGGCGAGAGAAAAAACAGATTCCGTTGCCGAAAAGCTTGTTTCGGAATTTTAACCGATTAAAAGAATACTGAACTTATTTTGAGATGAAGGAGGTGTTTTCTTGGCAAAAATAAATATGAAGCATATTCAGCTTGCCGTTCCCATAGACGAGGGAAAGAAAGCGGTTGATTTTCTTCAGCTTAAAGGCGTTGTTGAATTGAAAGAGCCTCAGGCTGTTGAGGGCTTTGATGTTTTTTCAACCGACAGCACGGTTTCACAGCTTGAAAGATATTGCGATACGGTACAGTCTGCACTCAAAATTCTTGACAAATATGCTCCCGAAAAATCAAGCCTTCTTGCTCCGCTTAAGGGCGTGCCTGAAATCGGCTTAAATGAATTTCTTAAAAAGAGCGATGAGAACGATGCCGTTCTTTCAGCCTGCTATGAAATCTGCGAATGTGAAAAACGCATTGCAGAGTCGAAAACCGCAGCTGCAAGGCTTGAAAGTTCAAGGGAAGGTATAAAGCCCTGGCTGTCACTTGATGTTCCGATGAAATACAGCGGCACAAAGACCGTAACCGCTTATATCGGAACCTTGCCGAACGATTATACGGCTGAAAGCCTGACGGTTGCTCTTATTCCTTTATTGCCCGAAAATGCCGGATTTGAATGTGAAATTATTTCACATCAGAAAGACCGAAGCTGTATTTTTGTTATTTGCGAAAACGGAATAAAGGAAGAAGTTTTATCGGCACTGCGTTCACTCGGCTTTGCCTATCCGGCAGACCCGACAAAGCATCCGCCGAGGGTCAGATTTGACAGGCTGACGGCGGAAATCGAAAAAGCCGAGGCAATGTCAGGGGAATGTCTTGAAAAGATTAAAAATTATTCATCCTTGCGTGAGGATATAAAATTTACCTGTGATGCTCTTGAAATCCGGTGCGATAAATACAAGGCTCTTTCAAAGGTTTCGGCAGGTAACAGCATAATTTTTCTTGAGGGCTTTGTTCCCGAAAATCAGGCTGAAAAGCTGAAAACGGAGCTTGAAGAAAAATTTACTGCGGCGGTTGAAATCTGTGACCCGTCACAGGAGGATGATGTTCCGACTCTGTTTGAAAACAAGCCCTTTGCGGCGGCAGTTGAGCCGATAACCGAAATGTATTCAATGCCCGGAAAAGAGGATATTGACCCGAACCCGGTAATGGCGTTTTTCTACTATATGCTTTTCGGAATTATGCTTTCGGATGCCGGCTACGGCTTGCTTATGGCAATAGGCTGCGGAATTGCAAAATTCAGCTTCAAGGTTAAGGGCAAGCTGAAAAAGACCGTTGATATGTATTTCTGGTGCGGTCTTGCAACAATATTCTGGGGTGCTCTTTTCGGAAGCTGGTTCGGTGATATTATTACAAGAGCTGCAGACCAGTTTTTCGGCATTGCAAATATCGGAGCGGTCTGGAATCAGGCTCTCGGAATAAATCTCTTCAAGGAAAATATCGCTCTCTGGTTTGAGCCTGTAAATAATCCTACAAAGCTGTTGCTTTTCTCGTTCCTTTTCGGAATTGTTCACCTTTTCTTCGGTGTGGGCGCAAGCTTTGTGAAAATGTGGAAAAACAATAACAAGCTCGGAGCGTTCTGTGACTGTATTCCTGTTTTCCTTTTGATTATCGGAATTGCTCCGATAGGTGCAAATATAATTCAGGCGGGCTGCTTCGGTGACGATATAACCTCCGTTTCAAAGTGGATTGCCCTTGCAGGTGCGGTGCTTGTGGTTGCAACAAGCGGCAGGGATTCAAAGAATATAATCGGCAAGCTCGGTCTTGGCTTATACGGGCTGTATAACACGGCATCCGGCTGGCTGAGTGATATACTTTCATATTCAAGGCTTCTTGCCCTGGGACTTTGCACAGGCGTTATCGCAACGGTTATCAATATTCTCGGTACAATCCCCGATGATAAAACCGCAAAGGCAATGCTCCTTGTTCCCGTCTTTATATTCGGTCATATTGTGAATATGGCAATAAACCTTATCGGTACCTATGTTCACACAAACAGACTGCAATATGTTGAATTTTTCGCTAAATTTTATGAGGGCGGAGGCAGATGCTTCACCCCGTTAAAAACAAATACAAAATATTTTAATGTCAGGGAGGACAAATAACTATGACTTTAGGTGTAATGATAGCAATTCTCGGCGGCGTTCTTGCCGCAGCATTGGGCGGTGTCGGTTCGGCAATCGGTGTAGGCCGTGTCGGCCGTGCGGCAGCAGGCGTTGTAACTGAAGACCCATCAAAATTCGGTAAGGTTCTTATTCTTCAGATTCTTCCCGGTACACAGGGACTTTACGGCTTCCTTGTTGCTTTCCTGCTTATGAGCAATATCGGACTTATGGGAGAAACAAAGGCACTCACCACCGCAGAGGGACTTATGTATTTTGCGGCTTGTATGCCTATGGCTATCGGCGGTCTTGTTTCGGCACTTCAGCAGGCAAATGCCGCAGTTGCAGGTGTAGGCATTGTTGCCAAAAGGCCGGAGGAAAGCGGTAAGGCAATTATCTTTGCCGCCATGGTTGAAACCTACGCCGTTCTCGCTCTTCTTATTTCAATCCTTGCAATGATGAACATTACAAGCCACATCGCATAAGGCTGACGGGTATAAAATATGACAGGACTTGAAAAAATAATCGAAAAAGTCAATAACGAGTCCGAATTGAGAAGTAACGAAATAATCGGCAGGGCCGAAAAGGATTGCGAAAAGATTTTTGCGCTTGCAGACGAAAAAGGAAAAGCCCTTGTTGATGAAGCGGTAAAAAATGCCGAGGCGCAGGCTGAAAACAGGCTTGATATGGCTGCTTCGGGTGCTTCGCAAAAAACAAGGCAGGCAATTCTTAAAGCAAAGGTTGAAATCATCAACGAAACTCTGGGCAAGGTGCTTGAAAAAATCAGGAGTCTGCCGGATGAAAAATATTTTAATCTCGTTGTTTCTCAGGCAAAGGAAAATGCTTTTAAGGGTAAATGCGTTGCATATCTTAATGCAAACGACCTTGCAAGGCTTCCCGACGGCTTTGAAGAAAAGCTTTGCTCCGCCCTTAAAGAAAAGGGTGCGGAGTGCAGCCTTTCAAAGGATGCCGGGAAAATTGAAAGCGGACTTGTTTTAAGCTACGGCGATATTGAGGTGAACTGCTCCTTTGAAGCAATAGTTGATTCAAGGGCGGATGAACTCAAGGTTAAAATCAGCGAATTATTATTCTGACGGGCGGTGAGAACCATGGGTGAAACTGAATATACCTATGCGGTTGCGAGAATAAGAGCCAACGAGCTTAATCTTCTCACTGCCGGAGATGTTGAACAGCTTGTTGCCGCCGATTCCGTTGCCGGCGCATTGAGAATCCTCGGTGATAAGGGCTGGAATACGGAAGAAAAGGGCGATATTTGTGAAGCGGAGCTTGATAAGGCACGCAGGCTTATTTGCGAAAGTGTTTCCGATTCGGGAGTTTTTGATGCTCTCATAATCGGCAATGATTTTGCAAACCTTAAAGCCGCAATAAAAGCCTTTTTCTCAAACATAGATGCCTCGAAATATATGACCGTTCCCTGTGTTATCCCTGCGGAAAGGGTTATTGAGGCGGTTAAAACAAAAAGCTTCTCCCTGCTCCCGGATTATATGAGGGAATGTGCCGAAAGGGCGTATAATGCCGTTTCCGAAACGGAAAGCGGACAAAGCTCCGAAATAATCATTGATAAATGCTGTCTTGATACAAGAATGATGCTTGCGGAAAAATCTGGCAGTGAAATCCTTAAAAAAATTGCAGGACTTGACTGCGTTACCGCAAATATCAAAATTGCATTGAGAAGCGTTAAAACAGGCAAATCAAGAGAGTTTGCCCTGAATGCACTTTCAACGGGCTGTAAGGCTCTTGATAACGAAAAGCTTGTTGACTGTACCTTTAAGGGTGAAAGCCTTGCGCCGGTTATTGCCGGGGCAGGTTACCCCGAAATTGCCGAAGCGGCTGACAGGGATTTTGTTACGCTTGAAATGGCGGCGGATAATCTGACTGTTCAATTTTCCAAAACAGCAAAATATGATATTTTCGGTGCAGATGCGGTTGTTGCATATTATTATGCAAAGCTGATTGAAGAAAAAAATGTGAGAATAATTCTTTCATCCAAAGAAAGCGGAGTACCAAAAGAAAGTGTTACGGAGAGAGTGAGGGAGATGTATGTATAAAATTGCCGCAATGGGCGATAAAGAAAGTATATACGGCTTTGCCTCCCTGGGCTTAAGCATCTTTCCCTGCACTGACGGCACAGAGGGTGCAAAGCTTTTGCGAAAGCTTGCAGACAGTGAATACGGTGTTATTTATATCACCGAACAGCTTGCTTCCCTTATGGGTGATGAAATTGAAAAATATGCCTCAAAGCCCCTGCCGGCTATTATTCCGGTTCCGGGTGTCAGAGGTAACACGGGCTTGGGGCTTGCTTCGGTCAGCAAATGTGTTGAAAAAGCAGTCGGCTCGGATATATTGGAATAATTCCGATTTATTAAAGAAAGGTATTGAAATATGAGTACCGGTGTAATTACTAAAATTGCAGGGCCCCTGGTTGTTGCCTCGGGTATGCGTGATGCCAATATGTTTGATGTTGTCAGAGTAAGTGACAGCAGACTTATCGGCGAAATAATCGAAATGCACGGTGACAGAGCTTCAATTCAGGTTTACGAGGAAACCTCGGGAATCGGAACGGGTGAGCCTGTTGAATCTGCAAAAGAGCCTTTGAGCGTTGAGCTCGGCCCCGGTCTTATTAAGGGCATTTTTGACGGAATTCAAAGACCGCTTAAAAAGATTGTTGAAATTGCAGGCAACAACCTCACAAGAGGTATTGAAGTGCCTACCCTTGACCGTGAGGCTGTGTGGCACTTTGTTCCCTCTGCAAAGGCAGGGGATAAGGTTACAGGCGGAGATATTCTCGGCACGGTTCGGGAAACGGATATTGTCTGCCATAAAATTATGGTTTCACCCCTTGTTTCCGGCGTTATTGAAGAAATTAAGGAGGGTGACTACAGGGTTACCGATAAAATCGGCTCAATACGAAAGGAAAACGGAGAATCGGTTGATGTTACTCTTATGCAGAAATGGCCTGTCAGAAGAGGTCGACCCTACGCAAAAAAGATTTCTCCCAATGTTCCTCTTGTAACGGGTCAGAGAGTTGTCGATGCCCTTTTCCCCATTGCAAAGGGCGGTGTTGCCGCAATACCCGGCCCCTTCGGAAGCGGTAAAACCGTTACACAGCATCAGCTTGCAAAATGGGCTGAAGCGGATATTGTTGTTTATATCGGCTGCGGTGAGCGTGGTAACGAAATGACGGATGTTCTTAACGAATTTCCCGAGCTTATCGACCCCCACACAGGCAAATCCCTTATGGAGAGAACTGTTCTTATTGCCAACACCTCGGATATGCCCGTTGCCGCCCGTGAAGCATCAATCTATACAGGCATTACAATAGCGGAATATTTCCGTGATATGGGCTATTCCGTTGCTCTTATGGCGGATTCCACCTCAAGATGGGCAGAGGCACTTCGTGAAATGTCCGGCCGTCTTGAAGAAATGCCCGGTGAGGAGGGTTACCCCGCCTATCTCGGCTCCCGTCTTGCACAGTTCTATGAAAGAGCCGGCAGAGTAATTTCACTCGGCAGTGATGAGAGAGAGGGTGCGCTCTCTGTTATCGGTGCTGTTTCACCGCCCGGCGGCGATATATCCGAGCCTGTTTCACAGGCAACCCTGCGTATTGTCAAGGTTTTCTGGGGGCTTGATTCCGCCCTTGCATATAAGCGCCATTTCCCGGCTATCAACTGGCTTACAAGCTATTCGCTTTATGCGGATTCCCTCGGTAAATGGTTTAACGAAAATGTCAATGAGGAGTGGACAGCTCTGCGTGGAAGAATGATGGCTCTGCTCTCCGATGAAGCATCGCTTGACGAAATTGTTAAGCTTGTAGGTATGGATGCCCTTTCACCTGCCGACCGCCTTAAAATGGAGGCGGCAAGATCAATCCGTGAGGATTTTCTGCATCAGCTTGCTTTCCATGATGCTGATACATATTCATCACTTAACAAGCAATACAGAATGATGAAGCTTGTTATCAAATATTATGATGAATCGCTTGAAGCTCTTTCAGGCGGTGCCTCAATAGAAGATGTTGTTGCCCTGCCTGTCAGAGAATCAATCGGCAGATTCAAATATGTCAGGGAAGAAAATGTTGAAGCCGAATATGAAAAAATCAGCGGTGAGCTTGCCGCACAGCTTAAGCTTGCACAGGCTGAAAAGGAGGATTACTGATGCCTAAGGAATACAGAACAATACAGGAGGTTGCAGGTCCTCTTATGCTTGTTCGTGAGGTTGAGGGCGTTGTTTATAACGAACTCGGTGAAATCAAGCTTGCAAACGGCGAAAAAAGAAGATGCCGTGTTCTTGAAATAGACGGCACTAACGCTCTTGTTCAGCTTTTTGAAAATTCAACGGGTATAAACCTTGAAAACAGCAAGGTGCGTTTCCTCGGCAAACAGATGGAGCTGGGGCTTTCACCTGATATGCTCGGCAGAGTTTTTGACGGACTCGGCAGACCCATTGACGGCGGCCCTGAAATTATTCCCGAAAAGAAAGCGGATGTAAACGGCATTCCCATTAACCCTGCCGCAAGAAGCTATCCGCAGGAGTTTATTCAGACGGGCGTTTCCGCTATTGACGGCTTAAATACTCTTGTAAGAGGTCAGAAGCTCCCCATATTCTCAATGTCCGGTCTGCCTCACGCCAACCTTGCCGCACAGATTGCAAGGCAGGCAAAGGTAAGGGGTAAGGATGAGCAGTTCGCCGTTGTTTTTGCGGCAATGGGTATCACCTTTGAGGAGTCCGATTATTTTGTTCAGTCCTTTAAGGAAACAGGCGCTCTTGACAGAACCGTTATGTTTTCAAACCTTGCAAATGACCCTGCCATTGAAAGAATTGCCACACCTAAAATGGCTCTTACAGCAGCAGAATATCTGGCATTTGATAAGGGTATGCATGTGCTTGTTATTCTGACGGATATTACTAACTATGCAGATGCTTTGCGTGAGGTTTCTGCCGCAAGAAAAGAAGTACCCGGCAGAAGAGGTTACCCCGGCTATATGTACACCGACCTTGCTTCAATCTATGAAAGAGCAGGCCGCCAGAAGGGTAAGGACGGCAGTATCACCATGATACCGATTCTCACTATGCCCGAGGACGATAAAACCCACCCGATTCCCGACCTTACAGGCTATATCACAGAGGGTCAGATTATTCTTGACCGTGAGCTTTTCAGAAAGGGTGTTAATCCGCCAATAAATGTTTTACCCTCTCTTTCCCGTCTTAAGGATAAGGGTATTGGCGAGGGCAAAACGAGAGCCGACCATTCCAACACGATGAATCAGCTTTTCTCTGCCTATGCAAGAGGTAAGGATGCAAAGGAGCTTATGGTTGTTCTCGGTGAAGCCGCATTGACAGATATGGATAAGCTTTATGCAAAATTTGCGGATGAATTTGAAAAGGTTTATGTTTCACAGGGCTTTGAGGCAAACAGAGATATTGAAGATACCCTGAATATCGGCTGGCAGCTTCTTTCAATTCTTCCGAGAAGCGAACTGAAGCGAATTGACGATAAATTCCTTGATATGTATTACGGAAAGATTTAAGGTGAGTAAATGGCTGTAATGAATGTCAATCCCACCAGAATGGAGCTGACAAACCTCAAGCGGAAGCTCGTTACGGCTCGCAGAGGTCATAAGCTGCTGAAGGATAAGAGAGATGAACTGATGCGCCGCTTCCTCGACCTTGTTCGTGAAAATAAGGCACTCAGAATTGAGGTTGAGGAGGGCATAAAGAGGGCAAATACGGCAATGTCGGTTGCCGCCGGTGTAATGAGCAATAAGGCTCTTGATGTTGCCTTTATGCTCCCCACACAGGAAATGAGCCTTGAGGTTAAAGAAAAAAATGTTATGAGCGTTATGATTCCGGAATTTGATGTTAAATTCAGAACTGCCAACGCCAATGACATTTATTCCTACGGCTTTGCCGAAACCTCCGGCGACCTTGATACTGCCGTAAAGGCACTCTCCGATATAATGCCGAAAATGATTCGCCTTGCGGAAATTGAAAAATCCTGCCGCCTTATGGCAGACGAAATCGAAAAAACACGCCGCAGGGTAAATGCCCTTGAGCATGTTATGATTCCGCAGTATGAGGAAACAATCAAATACATCACAATGAAGCTTGATGAAAACGAAAGAAGCACCACAACCCGACTGATGAAGGTCAAGGATATGATGCTCGCCCGGGCGCATAATTATTGACGGATAAAACATAATACCCGGTAATTCAGCATACCGCCGAATTGCCGGGTGCTTGTAAATATAGTACCGGGTGTCTGCAAATATAGTAAAAATACATTGATTTTTTTGTTATACTGTGTTATAATCACCACGGTTTTCGGGGTGTGGCCTAGCTGGTAAGGTGCTTGCTTTGGGAGCAAGAGACCGCGAGTTCGAGTCTCGCCACCCCGACCAAAAAAATAACTCCACTCTCAACTCTCCACACTAAAAGGGATAATCAAACTTAACTGCGTTTGATTATCCCTTTTCTGATGCGTTTATAGGTTTATTCTTCTGTGTTTTCGCTTGCTTCTTCGGCTGCTGTTTCTTTTTCGGCAGCCGCTTCCGGCTCTTCGCTAATGATTTCATCACTCATAAGCTTCTTGAACTCTTCCGCTTCAACCTTATCCTGTGCAATAAGGATTCCGGCAAGCTTGTGGAGCTTATCAATATGCTCCGAAAGAATTGCTGTGGTTTTGCCGTAAGCCTCCGAAATGAGCCTGTTGACCTCTTCATCAATCTGTGAGGCAACGGCTTCGGAATAATTGCGAACATGGGAGAAATCCTTGCCGAGGAAAACCTCGTCATTATCGTCACCGAATGCAATGGGGCCGAGCTTTTCGCTCATACCGTATTTGGTAACCATATTCCTTGCGACCTGTGTTGCACGCTGAATATCGTTTGAAGCACCTGTTGAAATATCGCCTAAAACGAGCTGCTCCGCAACTCTGCCGCCCAAAAGACTTACAAGGCTGTCAAGCATTTCATTCTTTGAGGTGTAGCTCTTATCCTCATCGGGTCTGTAAAGGGTGTAGCCCCCTGCAAGACCTCTCGGAATAATTGAAATCTGATGAACGGGGTCGGAATGTTCAAGGTAAAATGACGAAACGGCGTGGCCTGCCTCGTGGTAGGCGGTGAGCTTTCTTGCTTTGTCCGTCATCTTATGCGACTTCTTTTCACTGCCCATTTCAACCTTGAGTGCGGCTTCGTCAACCTCTGCCATTGTAATGGCTTTTTTGCCGTTTCTTGCCGCAAGAATTGCCGCTTCATTTAGCAGGTTTTCAAGGTCTGCACCCGTGAAGCCTACTGTGGCGTGAGCAATGCTTTCAAGGTCAACATCGGGGCCGATTGGCTTACCCTTTGCGTGAACCTTAAGGATGGCAACTCTGCCCTTCTGGTCGGGGTAATTAACGGTAACCTGTCTGTCAAAACGGCCGGGACGCAGAAGAGCCGGATCAAGAACATCCGGTCTGTTTGTGGCGGCAATAACAATAACACCGCTGTTTGCACCGAAGCCGTCCATTTCAACAAGGAGCTGGTTAAGAGTCTGTTCTTTTTCATCGTGTCCGCCGCCCATACCGGCACCTCTGTGCCTGCCGACAGCATCAATTTCATCAATGAATATAATTGCAGGTGCGTTCTTTTTTGCTTCGTTAAAGAGGTCACGAACTCTTGAAGCACCGACACCGACATACATTTCAACAAAATCCGAGCCGGAAATTGAAAGGAAAGGAACACCCGCTTCACCGGCAACCGCCCTTGCAAGCAGGGTTTTACCTGTACCCGGAGGGCCTACGAGCAAAACGCCTCGGGGGATTCTTGCACCGAGCTGGTCATATTTATGGGGGTCTTTAAGGAACTCAACAATTTCCGTCAGCTCCTCTTTTTCTTCGTCTGCTCCGGCAACATCGTCAAAGGTTGTTTTTCTCTTTTCATCGGTAACCTTTTTGTACCTTGCCTTGCCGAAAGAAAGGGTACGGTTTGTTTCGTTGCCGATTGTTGCGGAAAATCTTCTGAACATAAGGAAGAGCATAACAAGCATAAGCAGGGAAAGGATAATTGTGGGCAGCATACTGAGCAGGGTTGAGCTGCCGGAGCCGGATATATATTTTGCCTTAATCTGTTTATCCGGGTTTGCCTTGTTATATTCCCTTACGCTTTCGTGAATATCCTCAATGAAGAGGGTAACGGAGGGAACGGTGTAGCTGTGCTCCGTTTTATCGCCCTTAAGCTTATAAACAAGAGTACCGCTGCTTAAATTAAGCTTGTATTCCGTGACCTTGCCCTCGTCAAAAAGGGCAACCACCTCGTAATATTCCGGGGCGTTTGATTTCTGATGAGAGGTGTAATAAGAAATGCCGAGAATGATTATAACGGGGATAAGAAGATATGGCAGAATTGTTGCAATTTTCTTCTTGCCGTTGTTTCCTTTTTTATCATTCTGATTGTTGTTTTCGGGTTTAATTGATTTGAAATCCAATTTGTTTTTCTCGCTTTCCCGTTTCCGCTTTCGGAAACTGTGAATTAGTTTTATTGCTGCTTATGGTTTTTTATAAATTTCTTCCTTCAGAACGCCGATATAAGGCAGATTTCTGTATTTTTCCGCATAGTCAAGGCCGTAGCCCACAACAAAGGCATCGGGAACGGCTGCACCGCAGTAATCCGCTTTAATGCTTACCGTCCGTCTTTCGGGCTTATCAAGGAGGGCGCATATCTTAACGCTTGCGGGATTTCTTTCTTTAAGAATATCACAAACACAGTTAAGAGTTTTGCCGGAATCAAGAATATCCTCCACAAGAAGAATATCACAACCATTTATGTCAATTTCCGTATCCTTGATTATTTTTATCTCACGGTTTTCGTTTGAAGTGCCGTTACCGTAAGAAGAAATACACATAAAATCAATCCGGCAGGGAATTGAAATCTCTCTCATAAGGTCTGCCGTGAAAACCGCAGAGCCTTTGAGAATACTGATAAGCAGAAGATTTTTGCCCTTGTAATCCTCGCTTATACGCTTGCCTAAATTTGTGACGATTTCGTGTATTTCTTTTTCACTGTAAAAGATTTTTTCAATATCGTCCTGTATCATTTTATCTCCCGGAATGAAACCGTTATTCGTTTTTGCTTATGCTGATATAGAGCAGCTCTTTTGTTTCTTCCGTAACCGCCGTTCTTTTGTCAATTCCGCAGCCTGCCGCAAGAATTATGCCCTTTTCATCCCTTATGACGGGTAAATTGCACCGTTCCTCCGGCGGAATACCTTTTTCATTTTGTATTTTTCTGACTGCCTTGGTAATATTTCTGCCGGGCAGTGATAATTTATCCTCGGCACGCCTTTCGGTTGCGGTAAGCGCTCCGCAGATTTTGCCTCTGTCCACAACATAATTATAACCGATTGCAGAATTTATGTGTGAACAAACTGTATCTTTTAGCCCGAAATTTATTTCAATTTTGTAACCTCCGAATATATTTATGCCCTCATTAAGGCGTAATTCCCCAATGACCGGCTTTTCTTTTTTCGGAAATTTAAGTAAGCCTGACCCCGTTCTTGCAATTCCTCCGCAAATATCAATGGCTTTGCCCTCGGAATTTTCGCTGTAATCCTTAACAAGACCGTCAACGGCGTTGATTGTTAAAAAGTCCGGGGGAGAGCCTGTTTGCTCTTCGATTATCAACGCCAGCGCTCTTTTTCTGACAGGGGCGGGGGATGAATAAAGCTTTTTTATGTCATATCCGTTTTCGGCTCTGCAATCCTTTGCAAGGGTACTGCCGAGTGAAAAAAGATATTCTTCATCCTCGTTTACGGCTTCAAAGCACCTTTCGGCGCTCTTTTCAAGTGAACGGTTGATTTCTTTAAGCTGTGTGACAACATTGTGTCTGATTTTGTTTCTTGTGTAAACTGTTTCGCTGTTGGTTTTATCCGTGCAGTAGGGTATGTTATTTTCAAAACAGAAATTCAGCACATCTTCCTTACTGCATTCTATTATAGGTCTGATTATGTTCCCTCTCACCGGGGGGATTGAGCAAAGCCCTTTAAGGGAAGCGCCCCTTGTGAAATTAAAAATGAATGTTTCGATTCTGTCATTAAGGTTGTGGGCTGTGGCAATAAGACAGTCATCACCGAGGGAGTCAAAATAAGCATATCTTATTCTTCTGCCGGCTTCCTCAAGAGATTCGCCTGTTTTTTTTGCTTCACCACTTACATCCGCTTTCAGAATATGCAGGGGAATGTTCTTATTTAAGCAGTAGTTACGGACAAAGCTTTCGTCATCATCTGCATCCTGACCCCTTAAACCGTGGTTTACATGGGCGGCTTCAAGGGTGAACTGCAATTCATCCCTAAGCATACCGAGAACCGTCAGCAGGGACATTGAATCGCTTCCGCCGGACAGAGCGACTATTACTCTGCTGCCCGGAGAAATCATATTGTATTTTTTAACGGTTGAAACAACTTTATCCTTCATCGTGTATCTTTTCTATGGGCAGGAACAGGGTGTGCTCGCCGTCCCATGCAAAATCGACCTGACCCGTTGAGCCGTGTCTGTTTTTGGCAATCAGAACAGATGAAATGTTTATATCACGGTTTGTGTTTTCATCTGAATTGTCGGGATTGTCTTCATCGTTTTTATAGTAATCCTCACGGTAAAGCATCATAACGATATCCGCATCCTGCTCGATTGAGCCGGATTCACGCAGGTCGGCAAGCTGCGGCTTATGCGATTTTCCTCTTGCCTCAGTACCTCTGGAAAGCTGTGCACAGCAGATAACGGGGATGTTAAGGTCCTTTGCCATCATTTTAAGGCTTCTCGTGATTTCGCTGACCTCGTTTACACGGTTTTCGGCACGGATGTTTGAATGGATAAGACCGAGGTAGTCGATAATAACACATTCAACACCGCCCAGGCGGCGAATTTTTGCCTTCATTTCGGGCACGGTTATTGAGGACTGGTCATCAAAATAAAGCTCCGCATTGCTGAGAACACCGGTTGCGTTGCCGAGCCTCTGCCATTCATCAACCTCAATCTGACCGGAACGCATTTTCATACTTGAAACTCTTGCCTCTGTGCCGAGAACACGCATTGCAAGCTGTTCCTTTGTCATTTCAAGGGAGAAGAAAAGAACCTTTCTTTTTGCCAGAACGGCAACATTCCTTGCAATGTTAAGCGCAAAGCTCGTTTTACCCATAGCAGGACGGGCGCCGACAATGATAAGGTCGGAGCGGTTAAGCCCCGTGAGTATATTATCAAGCTCCGAAAAGCCGGTTGTGAAGCCCTTGTAAAGCTCCTTATCTTCACCTGTGAGCTTTTTAAGTGTTTCAAAAACCTCGTTGACAATAACATCATTCAGCTTTGAGGGCATATTTGATGCCTTGCCCTGGCGGATGTTATATATTTTCTGCTCCGCATTGTCAAGCAGAGCCTCTGCGGTATCCTCCTCCGAAACGGCACTTTCGATTGTTTCGCTTGAAACGGATATAAGGGCTCTGACATAGTATTTTTCACGGACTATTTTTGCGTATGTTTCAACATTTTCGGTTGAGGGAACGGACTGCGCAAGGTCAAGCAGATATTTTCTGCCCCCTGCATTGTCAAAAACGCCCTGACTGACAAGCTCATTGAGAACAACAAGAGGGTCAATTTTATTGCCCATTGTGTCAAGGGTGAGCATTGTGCCGAATATTGCCTTGTGCTGCGGGCGGAAAAAGGAATCCGGCGTTAGATAAACGGAAACCTGTGAAAGACAGTTCGGGTCAACAAGAATACTGCCCAGAACCGCCTGCTCCGCTTCAAGGGAATAGGGCATCTGAATATTATCGAGTGAAAAAAAGTTTTCAGCCATGGAAATTATTCTCCTACCTGAACATAAAGGGATGCTGAAATACCGTTGTAAAGCTTAACCTCAACGGGATAGGTGCCGAAGTTCTTTATATCTTCAACAATAACTTTTTTCTTATCAATATCAACCTTAAATTCTTTGGCGATTTCGTCTGCAACATCCTTTGAGGTTATTGAGCCGAAGAGCTTGCCGTTTGCACCTGCCTTTGCGGTGAGCTTAACGGTTTTACCGCTGATTTTTGCGGCTGATTCATTTGCCTTTGCAATTTCGGTTTCAATGCGGTGCTTATCTGCCGCTTCTCTGTTTTTAAGCTCGTTCATAGCCTGTGAATTTGCTTCAACCGCAAGCTTTTTCGGAAAAAGAAAATTCCTTGCATATCCGTCTGATGCGTTAACAAGCTCACCTTTTTTACCAAGGCCCTTTACATCTGCTGTAAGTACAACTTTCATTTTGTTTACCTCTCAATTCTTACGAAACTTGTTTATTTCTTCATAAATTTTTTCTTTAACTGTCTGAATATCCGTGCTTTCAATACGGCACGCCGCCATTGTTCTGTGACCTCCGCCGCCTAAATCCTCCATAACAAGCTGAACATTCATATCGCCTAAGCTTCTTGCACAGACGCAGACATCATTTCCGTCATTGAAAATGACAAAGGATGCCGTAATATCCTGCACATTAAGAAGCTCATCTGCCGCCTTTGAGGCGATTATTCTGGGGCTTGCAACGGTGCCGTCAACCGTTGCAACGGCACAGCCCTTGTATAAATCGGCGCTTGAAACAACATTGTTTCTGTTTATGCTGTCTTCAAGCGTGCCGGAAAACAGCCGTTTAACTGCGATTGTGTCCGCATCCTTATCCTTAAGGTATGCCGCCGCTTCAAAGGTTCTGACACCGGCTCTGACAACAAAGTTTTTTGTGTCAAGCATAATTCCGGCAAGGAGTGCCTCCGCAATGAATTTCGGCAAATCATCATCGTTAAGAATATATGGCAGAAGCTCCGTTACCATTTCACAGGTGGATGAAGCGCCTGCATCCTGATAAAACAAATCGGTAATTCCGTCATCAGAATCGGGTGAAAGACGGTGATGGTCAATAATGATTTTTCTTGCGGATTTCTCAAACAGCTCCGGGTATTCGCATAATGCCGGGTTATGGGTATCAACCATAATGAACAGGGAGTTTTTATTCAGAAGCTTTTCGGCGCTTTCAACATCCGTAAAGCAGCCTCCCCAGTCGCTGAACTGCGCTTTTTCAATCAGCGGCAGGGCAAGGGTTGTATCGTTTTCAATCAGAATATGCGCCGGGATTCCGAGCTTGCCGGAGGCGTAGGCAATGCCGAGCGCCGCACCTATACTGTCAATATCAGACGAGCTGTGACCGCAGATAAAAACGCCGGAGCTCTGGCTTATCATCTGTGCTATTGCAGAGCCGACAAGCCTTGTTTTTGCCTTATCTCTCTTTTCGGCACTCTTTGAAACACCGCCGATAAATTCATAGGAATCTTCGTTTTTGATGGCAACCTGGTCACCGCCCCTGCCCAGAGCAAGCTCAAGAGCTTTTCGGGCATTCTTTTCGCCCTGCTTTATGTTATCGCCGCAGGCAACACCCATTGAAAGGGTTATGCCGGTATTCTTATCGTTAAATCTGTAATTTCTGACCTTTTCGAGGATTGAAAATCTCTCCTCCGTCATCAGATTTATGTTTTCTTTTTCGGTGATGATAAGATATCTGTCTTCACTTGTACGCTTCATAAATGAGTTGAAGCTTTCGCTCCATTCGTCAAGCATTGCTTCGATTCTTCGCTTGATTTCACTCTTTTCGCTGTCTCTGAAGCCCGCCCTTGAATCGTCAATATTATCAAGCTCAATAACTATGGCATAGGGCTTCGCTTTGTAGAAATCAAATTCCGTCTTTTTCAGATGTGTGTTATCAATGAAATAGAAAACCGTAAATTTCTTTTCACCCTTTCCGTATGAAAGAGCCTGCACCGAAAAATATCTGTTGCCGAGGTTTACGGCAACCTCCCCCTCACTTTCAAGGGCGGACATTCCGATATTGTTGGTATAATCGTCAATGCTTGTGCCGGGCACGATTTTTTCGCCGGAAACCTCTCTGATAAAGGAATCACTGCACCAGTCGATTATGCCGTCCGGGTTGCAGACAGCAACGGGGAAGGGGAAGGATGAAAGAACCTTGTGCTCGGAAAAGTCAAGTCTGCCCGTAACTCTGCGAAGAAAACTGATATATCTTCTTTTTGCAAACAGTTTTCTCACAAGAGCGAGAATTGCAACGAGAAGAATTATAACTGCCTCTCCGAGGGCTATTTCGGGCTTATAAAACGCAGTAATCCCTGCAAAAACGGCGGCTGCCGCAAGAGCGAGAATTATTGAAAGACCGTCATTTCCGAAACCTTTTCCTTTCACCTTAAACCTCCATAATAATCGTCAGAATCATCGGGTCACGCTTTGTCTGCTCGTGAACAAACCTTGCAACCGCATCTCTGACCTTTCCTTTAATTGCATTAAGGTCGCCGATATTTGAATAATAGCAGTTTTCAAGTGCGGATTCCGCAACCTTTCTTGCACTTTCAATCAGCTCCTCCGATTCCTTAACATAGACAAATCCTCTTGTTATGACCTCGGGGCCTGCAATTAACTGCTGGGTTGAATAATCAATGGATGCCGTAACAACGATTATTCCGTCCTCACCAAGACGCTTTCTGTCCCTGATAACAACGGAGCCTACATCGCCTACGCCGGAGCCGTCAACAAATACCATTCCTGCGGGAACGGGTGTTCCTGCCTTGATTTTATCGCCTGTGATTTCGGCAACCTGACCGTTATCACCGATAAATATGTTTTCCGGGGCTATGCCCACCGTTTCGGCAAGCATTGCGTGCTTGCGAAGCTGCTTCTGTTCGCCGTGAACGGGGATGAAGAATTTAGGCTTTGTAAGGCTTAAAATGAGCTTCAGCTCCTCCTGACAGGCGTGGCCGGAAACATGAACATCATACATCTTTTCATATATGACCTCCGCACCCCTCTTCATAAGCTCGTTTACAACATTGCCGACTGTTTTTTCGTTGCCGGGTATGGGATTAGCGGAAATTATAACATAATCGTTTGACCCTATTTCAACCTTTTTATGCTCCGAAAATGCCATTCTCGTGAGGGCTGACATAGGCTCCCCCTGACTGCCTGTTGTTATGATAACAAGCTCTTCGGGAGCGTATTTGTTGATTAACTCCTGACTTATGAGCAGACCCTCGGGAACATTGAGATAACCGAGCTCCGCAGAAACTGAAACAACATTTTCAAGGGAGCGGCCAACCATGGCAACCTTTCTGCCGAGGGAGGAGGCTACATTGATTATCTGCTGAACTCTGTGAATATTTGAAGCAAAGGTTGCAACAAGTATTCTTCTTTTACCCGCCTTGCGGAAAAGAATATCAAAGGATTCGCCGACCTTTCTTTCACTTTCGGTAAAGCCCGGTCTTTCTGCATTTGTGGAGTCGGAGAGGAGCGCCAGAACGCCCTCGTTACCGAGCTGAGAAAACCTTGAAAGGTCAATAATTCCGCCGTCAATGGGGGTTGAATCTATTTTGAAATCGCCTGTCTGAATAACCGTTCCCGCCTCGGTTGTTATTGCAAGACCGATGGCATCGGGGATGGAGTGGTTCACATGAATGGCTTCAACCCTGAAGCCACCGAGCTCAACGGTGTCACCGGGCTTTATTTCGGTAAGCCTTGCACTGTCAAGAAGACCGTGCTCTTTAAGCTTTCCCTTGATAAGACCGATTGTGAGCCTTGTTCCGTAAACGGGAATGTTACAGCTTTTAAGCAGATAGGCAAGGGAGCCGATATGGTCCTCGTGGCCGTGGGTGATAACGATTCCCCTGACCTTTTCAAAGTTCTTTTCAACATAACTGAAATCGGGTATGACCATATCAACGCCGAGCATATCCGGGTCGGGGAATGCAAGACCGCAGTCAACAAGCATCATTTCATCCTTGTATTCATACAAGGTCATATTCTTTCCGATTTCATTAAGACCGCCGAGAAATGAAATCTTCAGGGGTATATCGGGCTGCTTTTTTGCGTGCTTTTTCGCAGAGCCGTTTCTCGGCTTGTTGTAGGGATATTTCCTCTTAAACTGATTTTTTGAGAAGCTTTGCCTTTTATTGCTGTTTTTTTTCTGATTTTCCGTTCTGTTTTCGGAAACGTTCGTTTCGTTCTTTTGCTCAAATTTCTTCTCTGAATTTTGGCTATATTTTTTATTGTTTTTTCTTGCCATATTTCTCCTTTTTGTAAATTCGTTTTCTGTTTTGTCGTTTGTTTATGTTCTGAACCGTATAAAGTCCGTAAAATTATTGGTTTTCGGGGAACTGAAAGAGCATATCTGCGGAAAAGCCGACATAACCGCAATCATATAATATTACATAAACTGTTTTTTGTCAAGTTAAATATTTGCAGTTATTTAATATATAAGACTTGATTTATATATATTTTTAGTGGTATAATGCAATCCTGAATAATGGATTAGTCTGGAAAGGAGCGGTAAAAATGGTAAAAAAATTGCTTGCGATTACGGCAACGGTTCTTGCGGTTGTGCTTTTGCTTTCATCCTGCGAATCAATGCGCATTGTAAACACCGTTGATTCACTTCTTACCCCTCCTCTCTACTATACCGAGTATGAGGGACTTGTTGATGCCTTTAACCGTATAACAGGCGGCAAGCCCGTTTTAATCACACCTTCGGACGGTGACTGCCTTTCGGCAATAACCGTTGACGATTTTGACGGTGACGGCAATGAGGAGGCTGTTGTGCTTTACCGGGGCGCACAGAATCAGGCTGAAAATTTTGCTTCCGTCTGCTTTTTGCGAAACGGTAAGGACGGCTGGAATAAAATCGAGAATTTTCAGGGCTACGGCAACGAGGCTTATTCCGTCAGCATTGCCGACCTTGATGATGACGGCACAAGCGAAATTATGATTATCTGGAGCTATTCCGGAATATCAGGCGGTTATGTCTTATCCGTTTACGGCGGCTTTTCATCGGGAAAGTGCAGGGAGCTTACAAATCAGCCCTGTGATTCCGCAGATATGATTGATATTGATGCGGACGGGCTGGAGGAGATTTTTCTCATTTCATCCGTAACGGATGAGGGCGTTGTTACGAGAAATGCAAAAACATTGAAATTCGTTGACGGCAAAATAAAAATCAAGGGAAGCACCCCTGTTGATTCCGGCGTTGTTGCCTACGGCTCAATCAAAACAGAGAGCAGGGGCGGGGGCAAGGCACCGAGGCTGTTTATTGATGCGGTTAAGAGCGATAAGCAGATGATAACCGAAATAATCGAGTGGAACAGCGAAACTGGAGAGCTTACCGCTCCGCTTTATGACGAAACAACGGGAACAAACTCCCTTTCTCTGCGCTATGAGCAGATTCCCTGCGGCGATATTGATGATGACGGCAAAATAGAAATACCTGTTCAGAGCGCTTATGGCGGTAAGGACGAAGAGGAAAATAACGGACTTTATCTGACAAGGTGGATGTGCTTTGACGGCACAAAGGCAAAGTGCAGGAAGAAAACGATAGTCAATGTTCAGGACGGCTATATGATAGACCTTGACAAAACAGGAGTTTCAAAAATCGGCGTCACAAGATATCCCAGCCGAAGTTGCTGGATTGTTTACAGGGATGACGGCAAAACCAAAATCGGAAACGAGCTGTTCACCATCCTCAAGGTTTCAAACAAGAGGTGGAATACGGAGGATATGAGCGGATATATCCCGGTAATTGAGAACAGCAGCGGTGTTATCTGCGTTTATCTGACCGAAAAGGGCAGAAAAACGGGCTACGATGAAAATAAATTGAGCAAGATGATAGAGGAAACGGTATGAAAAGAGTTTTGATAGCCGAGGATGAATCGGCAATAAGAGAGTTCATTGTTATCAACCTCAAAAGAGGCGGCTATGATGTGCTTGAAGCCTGTGACGGCGAACAGGCACTTGAGCTTTACGAGGAGTGCGGCGGTGATATTGATGTTGCCGTTCTGGATGTTATGATGCCTAATGTTGACGGTCTTGCAGTCTGCAAGGAGCTGAGGGCAAAGAATAACAACATCGGAATTATAATGCTCACTGCAAAGAGCCAGGAAATGGATAAGATAACCGGGCTTATGATGGGTGCGGATGACTATATGACAAAGCCGTTTTCACCCACGGAGCTTGTTGCAAGGGTTGATGCGATTTACAGAAGAGTTGCTATGAGCAAGGGTGACGGCAAAACAGACGGCGTAATCAAGAGGGGCGAATTTCTTCTTGACCTGCGTTCAAGAACTCTTTCAAAGAACGGCACGCCCATTGATTTAACGCAGGTTGAATTTCAGATGATAGATTATTTCTTCGAGAAAACGGGAACGGCGTTAAGCAGAACCGATATTCTTAACAAGGTTTGGGGAACGGAATATTTCGGAGAAGAAAAAATAGTTGATGTAAATGTCAGACGACTTCGTATGAAGGTTGAGGATGACCCCTCCGAGCCGAAGCATTTAATGACTGTCTGGGGCATCGGCTACAGGTGGGAAGAATAATTACCGAATAACTGCGCAAAAATAACGGAGGAAAGGAGCTGAAGAAAATGAAATATGTGGGCATAACGAAGCGTTGGCTTCTGAATGTTGCCTCAATCGTTATTGCAATTCTTGTCTGTGTTTCTCTTCTTCTCTTTTTCCTTTTGAGAACTTACTATTACGGCGGAGCAAAAATGACCATTGAATCCGTCAGCGCCGACGAGCTTTCAACGGTGTTTAACCTTTACGGTGCATCAAATTCCGGCTTCAAGGCGGCGGCGAGGGATTATGTTGAATCCTATCCGAATAAGGATACGGTTGCCGTGTGGGGCATTGATAATAACGGCAGGGTGTTCATTTCATCCGGTGGCTTTTCCATTGATGAGGATGTTGAAATGCCGGATTATGAAATGGCGCTTCAAAGTGAAACAGGCTCTGCAAGGTGGACGGGCAGACTGCCCTCCGGCGAAAAAATTATGGCATCAACCTGTGCTTACTATTACTCAAACGGAGCAAATGCGGGGGCAATCAGATTTATGGTTTCAATGGATGCCGTTGACGACCAGCTCACATTTCTGGCACTGCTCATATTTGCGGTTGCCATGCTGATGTTTTTAATCCTCTACATTTCGGGAATGTCCTTTGTGCGTTCCATAGTTAACCCGGTTAAGGAAATAGGACAGACCGCCAAGGAAATTGCAGGGGGCGACCTGAAAGCGAAGATTGACCATTACCCCTATAACGATGAAATCGGTGAGCTTTGCACAACCATAAACGATATGGCTGATAAGCTGAATGAAAACGACAGGATGAAAAACGATTTCATTTCCACCGTTTCTCACGAGCTCAGAACTCCTTTGACTGCCATAAGGGGCTGGGGTGAAACCCTGCGTGACCTCGGCAGCAGCGACCCGGATATGACGGACAGGGGAATGGGTGTTATCATAAGCGAAGCGGGCAGACTTAACGATATGGTTGAAGAACTGCTTGACTTTTCGAGAATAAACAGCGGCAGAATGAAGCTGAACATTAAGCCCATTGATTTTCTTGCGGAGCTTGATGAGGTTGTGTTCTCATTCCGTGACAGAACGGCAAGGGAGGGGATTGAGGTTGATTACGATATTCCCTATACTCCGGCAATCGGCAGCGGTGATGACGGAAGAATAAAGCAGGTGTTTATCAATGTCATTGATAACGCCATAAAATATACGGACAGAGGCGGCAAAATTACAATCCGTGCTTCTTTCCCCGAAGCGGAAAAGCTGAAAATAGAAATCAGCGACACGGGCTGCGGAATACCGGCGGAGGATTTACCGCATATCAAAGAAAAGTTTTACAAGGCAAATTCAACCGTCAGAGGCTCCGGCATAGGGCTTGCGGTTGTTGATGAAATAATAAAACTGCACAGCGGTCAGCTTGATATTGACAGCATTTACGGCGAGGGCACAACGGTCAGCATCACATTGCCCCTCGAATCACATAAAAACAGCGGAGAAAAATAATGAGCGAAAAGAAATATGTTGCGGTGGGCGGTCAAGCCCTTATGGAAGGAATAATGATGAAAGGCCCCAAGGGTACGGCTGTCTCATTAAGACTTCCCGACGGTTCAATCGAAACTACAATGAAGAATGTAGCTTCATTGAGAAAAAAGTATAAAATTCTGAATCTTCCCCTCATAAGAGGTGTTGTTGCTTTTATCGAATCCATTGTTCAGGGCTACGGTCTTCTTATGGAATCGGCTGAAAAGACAACCGATATGACAGAGGAGGAGGGCGACAGCAAGCTTGATAAATGGATAACCGAGCATTTCGGCCCCAAAATGATGGCGGTGCTCGGCACAATAGCCTCCGTTATCGGCATTGCGCTTGCCTTTGTGCTCTTTGTATGGATGCCGACTGCGGTTTACGGCCTTTTCCGTGACCATATTTTTGCCGGCACGGATATAACAAGATTTGAAGCGCTGATTGAGGGAATAATCCGAATTATAATTTTTGTTGCCTATATGTGGCTGACCTCAAGGATGAAAGAAATTCAGAGGGTATATATGTACCACGGTGCGGAGCATAAAACAATTTTCTGCTTTGAGCACGGTAATGAGCTGACCCCGGCAAATGTTATGAAAGAAAAGCGTTTTCACCCCAGATGCGGAACAAGCTTCATTTTCGTAACGATTATTCTGAGCATTCTCATTTCATCCCTTGTTGTGCTTGCTTTTCCGGCAATTACAAAAACAGGGCCTAAATTAGGTAATGTTTATCCCGTATGGATTGGCGTTAAGCTTCTGCTTCTGCCGGTTATTATGGGAGTAGGCTTTGAGTTTATTCAGCTTGCAGGTAAATACCCCAACAAATTTACGAGAGCACTTTCGGCACCGGGACTTGCAATGCAGAGAATAACCACAAGCGAGCCGGATGAAGCAATATGCGAGGTCGCCATTGCGGCAATGAAGGCGGCTTTGTCGGGCGAGGCTGAAAAGCCGGAAGAAAGCGATACCGCTGAAAATGAACAGCAGCCTGAAGAAGAGGGAATTTCTGCCGGAGAAAAAACGGATGACATACAGTGAAGCACTGAAATTCTGCTGTGACGCCTTTGAAAAAAACGGCATTGAAAATTACGGCAACGAAAGCCGCTGGCTTCTTGAAAGCGTTGATGACGGCTATATGCTGAAGCTTCGTGATGAAATGCCGGCAGAGGATACGGATGAATTTTTTGAGCTTGCCGACAGAAGAATATGCGGTGAGCCGTTGCAATATCTCATAGGCGAATGGGAATTTTACGGCTATGAATATTGTGTGGGTAAGGGCGTTCTTATTCCGAGGCCGGAAACGGAAATGCTTGTGGATTTTGCAAAGGAATACCTGAAAGGTAAAAATTCACCGGTTGTGCTTGACCTTTGTGCCGGAACGGGCTGTGTCGGCTTGAGCGTTGCAAGGGAAATCCCGGAAAGCACGGTTTATCTTGTCGAGAAATTTGACGATGCCTTTGCTTATCTTGAAAGAAACGCAAAAAATGTAAAAAATGCCCGTATCATCAAGGGTGATATATTTGATGAGCTTGATTTACCGAGAGCGGATTTGCTTCTTTCAAATCCACCCTATATAAAATCGGATGAAATCGCAGTCCTGCAAAGGGAAGTGCATTTTGAACCCGAAACCGCCCTTGACGGCGGAAAAGACGGCTTGATTTTTTACCGCAGAATTGCACAGCTTCTTTCGGAAACAAGGTGCGAATGTGTTGCCGTTGAGTGCGGTGAAGAACAGGCAGATGAAATAAAAGAATTATTTTCCGAAACGGAAAACACAAAAGCAATAAAGGATTTTAACGGTTATGACCGTGTGGTTGTTGCCGAAAATAAAACTCTTAATTGAGCAAAGGAAAGAGAAATGTTATTTGACTTATTCAGAGGCGGCTTTTCAATCGAACTGCTGATAAAACTTATGGCGAGAGTCTTTGTTGTGTTCTGTATTCTCCCCATTCACGAATATGCCCATGCACTTACGGCTTACAAATTAGGCGATGACACCGCAAGGCTTCAGGGCAGAATGACTCTTGAACCCATGGCACATATTCACCCCATCGGTGCGCTGATGATTTTTCTTGTGGGTTTCGGTTACGCCAACCCCGTACCCGTCAATCCGAGAAATTTCAAAAATCCGAAAAGAGGAATGGCGATAACAGCCCTTGCAGGCCCTGTTTCAAATTTAATAATGGCGGTTTTATTCTGTGTTCTTACGGATATATGTGCAATATGGTATGTAAAATCCTCCGGCGCAACCGTTCCGCAGGTTTCACTGCTGTTTTTTGCCTTTGCGGCGGCAACGAATGTTCAGCTTGCTGTTTTCAATCTCATACCGATTCCGCCGCTTGACGGAAGCAGACTGCTGAATGTTATTCTGCCGTCAAAATACTATTTCAAAATTATGAAATACGAGCGATACATCGTTCTCGGCATTTTCGCACTTATCCTTTTAGGCGTGCTTGACAGACCTCTTGCATTTATCTCAAACGGAATAATGCACGGCATAGCGTGGCTTGTCAGCCTGGTTTTCGGCAAATACGGAACAATTTTGACAACAATGTTTTAGGAGTAATCACTTTGGAGCAGATACAGTATAAGCTTGAAGTTTTTGAGGGTCCAATGGACCTGCTGCTTCAGTTTATTTCAAAGAAAAAGGTCAGCATAAACGATGTGCCGATTATGGAAATAATCGAGCAGTATCTTGATTATGTCCGCCGACTTCAGGATGATGATCTGGATATTTCCAGCGAATTTCTTGAAATGGCGGCAAGGCTGATTTATATAAAAACTCTTTCTCTTCTTCCTGTTCATGAGGAGGCTGAAAAGCTTGCGGAGGAATTGAGGGGAGAGCTTATTGAATACCGTGACTGCAAGATGATTGCGGATGAGCTTAAAGAAAAAACAGAGGGCTTTGATTACCTTTGCAGGGAACAGGAAAAGATTGAAATTGACCCCACATACACAAGAATTCATGAGCCCTTTGAAATATTCAAGGCTTATATAGCGGCTGTGGGCAAGGGTATGCGGAGACTGCCGCCCCCTGTGGATGCTTTCAGAGGCATTGTGGCTCATAAAATCGTTTCCGTTTCATCAAGAATAAATGTAATTATCGGCAGATTCAAAAAAGGGTCAAAGCAGAGATTTTCATCTTTCTTTGAGGAATCGGAGTCACGCTCCGAAATGGTTGCAACCTTTCTTGCCCTGCTTGCAATGGTCAAGGCAAAGCGTATACAGATAGACGGAGATATGGAAAACCCTGAAATAACTCTTCTTGAGGATAAGGGGGAGGTAATGGAAATTGACGAATGAAGAAATAAGAGGCGCCTGTGAAGCAATACTTTTTGCCTCCGGCGAGCCTGTTGAGCCTGTAAGAATCGCACAGGCGCTTGAAATAAGCACGGATGATGTTGTGGCGTCGCTTTTTGAAATCGGTGCATTGCTTGATAATATAAAAAGCGGCATAAAGCTTTTAAAGCTCGGCGATAAATATCAGCTTGCTTCAAGAACGGAATATGCGCCCTATGTCAGAGCCGTGCTCGATATGAAAAAGAATGCACCCCTTTCAAACGCCGCTCTTGAGGTTTTGGCAATAGTCGCTTATAACCAGCCTGTCACAAAATCTTACATTGAGCAGATAAGAGGGGTTGACTGCACGGGTGTTGTTACAACTCTCTGCCAGAAGGGCTTGCTTGAAGAAAAGGGCAGGCTTGATTTACCGGGCAGACCTCTGCTTTACGGCACAACGCCAAACTTTTTGCGTTGCTTCTGTCTTACATCCCTTGCGGATTTGCCGGAGCTTCCCGAAAAGAACGAAAACGGCGAAATCGGTAATGATGATGAGATTGACAGCACCAAGGGTGAGCAGATAAAGAATTTCTTTCAGCAGCAGCTTGAAAATCAGATTATGGAAAACGAAAAATCAGACGATGTTGAAGAGAAAAGCGAAGAATAGGAGGTGCAGGCTTGTTAGCATTGGAAATAATCCTCGGGATTATTCTGTTCTTTGTTATTCTTCTCTCAATCAGGCTTAAGGTCAGCTTTCATAAGGAAGACAAAGCCGAGCTTGATGTCAAATGGCTCTTTCTTAAATTTCATATAGTTCCGAAGCCGGAAAAGAAACCGAAAAAGCCGAAAAAGGAAAAGGCGAAAAAGAAAGAACCGAAAAAGGAAGATAAAAAAACCGAAACGCCTAAAGAAGAGAATAAAGAAGAAAAGCCGGAAGAAAATACTTCTCAGCCCTCCGAAACGGCGGATAAAAAAGAAAAGAAAAAATCCCCGAAGGTCAAAAAGGATAAAAACGATAACATTTTTTACAGGTTTTATTTTAACAACGGTGTCAGCGGTACTCTTGATTTGCTTAAAAGAATAAAAGAAGTTTTAAGCAATACGGCAGGCAGAATTGCAAGGTCGTTCGTCGTTGAAGAATTGATAGTATCTTTGACCGTGGGTGCAGGTGACAGCGCCGAAACCGCAATAAAATACGGTAAAACCTGTGCCGAGTTTTATCCGGTTATGGGTTATCTGACAGGCAAACTGAATATCAGAAAATATAATTTTGAGGTTGCGCCTGATTTTATAAACGGCTCAAATAAGGCGAGGCTTCACGGAACGGTCAGCTTTATCCCCCGAAGGTTTATAAACGGTTTAGTTATATCGGCAGTTGAAGCTGTGTTCAAGGTAGTCATTAAATTCCTCAAGGGTTCAAAAAGGCAGGAGCAGAAGCCCGGCAGTTCAGAACAAATTGAGGATAAAAATAAAAACAATAATAGTCAGGAAAGGATATAAAATTATGAAAGAACAGTCAGCAAGCGGAATTTTAGGAACATCAATTGAAAAAATCAAGGATTTGGTTGATGTAAGCACCATTATCGGTGACCCCATCAAAATCAGCGATTCCATTCAGATTATCCCCGTTTCAAAGGTAACCTACGGCTTTGCCTCCGGCGGAAGCGATTTTCCCTCAAAGAATAATCAGGAGCTTTTCGGCGGCGGCGGCGGAGCGGGCATAACAATCAACCCCGTTGCATTTCTTGTTGTAAATAACGGCAATGTTTCAATCAAATATATCAATGCGGCAGAGGGCAGCGTTGAAAGAGTTATCGGAATGGTTCCCGACCTTGTTGATAAGGCAGGAGATGTTATTTCACAGCTCAAGCATAAGGATACAAGCGTTGATACCGCAATCAATAACTATATGGACAGCAAGCCTGCCGATGCAGAATAAGGTGAATTGCTTTGGCAGATAACAGAATCAGAGTACAGAAATATTTATCCGAATGCGGTGTGGCTTCAAGAAGAAAAAGTGAGGAGCTTATTGCCGAGGGCGTTGTCAGAGTAAACAATAAGCCTGTTAAGCTGGGTGATACTCTTGACCCGAAGCGTGATACGGTAACCGTCAGAGGCAGAAGAGTTGCAAGAACAAATAACCTTTATTATCTGCTTGTCAACAAGCCCAGAGGCTATGTAACGACAATGGATGATGATTTAGGCAGAAAGTGTGTAACCGAGCTTGTTTCCGACATAAAAGAAAGAGTTTACCCTGTGGGCAGGCTTGATAAGGTGTCGGAGGGTGCACTCATAATGACCAATGACGGTGAGTTTGCAAACGCTCTTATGCACCCCTCACGCCATGTGCCTAAAACCTACAGAGTAACCGTAAGGCCCGAGCCCACAAAGCAGATGATTGAGCATCTTTCTGCGGGCGTGGAGCTTGACGGCAGAATGACTGCCCCGGCAGAGGTAAGGATAATCGAAAAGCTTGAGGACAGAACAGTTCTTGAATTTGTTCTCTATGAGGGCAGAAACAGGCAGATTCGCCGTATGTGTGAAGCGGTGGGCCTTGAGGTTGCAAGGCTTAAAAGAATTGCCGTGGGCAATGTTAAGCTCGGCACATTGCCGGCAGGTAAATACCGTGATTTAACGGAAACGGAAATCAATTCTCTGATGACGGCGGCAGGGGTAAAAACAAATGATTGAGTTTATTCCCGTTAAAGAGGACGGCAACATTTTAATCTATGAAGCCCGTGAGGGTGATGAAGTAACCGGCAGATGTGAAATCAGCTTCGGCGGTTACGATGCAAAAATGATTTCCCTCTCAGGTGACGATATCACAAAAGAGGGGCTTGTCAGAAGCGGACTGAATTACTGTGCAAATAAGGGTGCTTTCCTTGCCCATATTGCCGGGGATATTCTTTGCCCCGCACTTTTAAGGCTGGGCTTTTCCGAAAATAATCTGACGGCGGAAATACCCGATATTCTCACATCCTCCTGTTGCAGTTGTCATAAATAATAAATTCCGAAAGGATAATACCGATGATAAAAAGTATGACCGGATACGGCAGAGCACAGAGTGTCGTTGACGGAATGAACATAACCGTTGAGGTTAAAAGCGTAAACCACAGATTTTTTGAATTCAGCTCAAAAACGCCGAGAAGCTACGGCTTTCTCGAAGAAAAGCTTAAAAGCTTTTTTATGAACCGTCTTACAAGGGGCAAAATGGAATGTTATGTTTCCGTTGAAACGGTTGAAGAGCCTGCCGTTGTGATTGAGCTAAATCATCCTATGATTAAAAGCTATCTTGCAGCGTATAACGAGCTTTCCGAAGCGTATAACCTTGAAAATGACATTAAGGTTTCGGATATTGTAAAAACGCCCGATATTTTCAGCGTTCACCATCAGGAAATAAACGAAGAAAAAATCTGGAACGCCGTTTCCGTTGTGGCACAGGATGCACTCACAAAATTTGTTGAAATGCGTGAAGCAGAGGGCAGACGCCTTAAGGATGATGTGGGCTCAAGGCTTGAAATTGTTCTTGAAAATGTTGCCTTTGTTGAGGAGCGTTCACCCGAAACGGTTAAGGAATATAACGAAAAGCTTCTTGCAAGGCTTAAAGAATTGCTTGAGGATACCCATATTGATGAGCAGAGAATACTGACCGAGGCGGCAATTTTTGCCGATAAGATTGCGGTTGCGGAAGAAACCGTAAGACTGCGCAGTCATATTTCACAGATGAAAGAATTCCTTAACGCAGAGGATGCCATAGGCAAAAAGATGGATTTCCTTGTTCAGGAAATGAACAGAGAGGCAAACACAATCGGCTCCAAGTGCAACGATGTTGAAATTGCACGCCATGTTGTTTCAATAAAAGCGGAAATTGAAAAAATCCGTGAGCAGATTCAGAATATTGAGTAAGGTGAAAAGATTTGAAACTTGTTAATATCGGCTTCGGCAATATGGTTAATGCCGACCGTATTATAGCGGTTGTCAGCCCCGAATCCGCACCTGTTAAGCGAATAATTCAGGAAAGCAAGGAAAAGGCTGTTTTGATTGATGCAACCCAGGGCAGAAAAACAAAGGCCGTAATCATTACGGACTGTGACAGAGTAATTCTCACATATTTACCCTGCGAAACCGTTGCTTCAAGAATAAACGAAGAGCCTGATGAGGAGGATGAACCGAATGAATGAAAAGGGCGTGCTTATAATTCTGTCGGGTCCGTCCGGCTCGGGCAAGGATACCGTGCTTGACTGCCTGACGGCAAAAAACGACAGCTTCAGCGTTTCAATTTCAATGACAACGAGAGCAATCCGTGAAAATGAAATTGACGGCGTAAATTATTATTTTACGGACAGAGCCTTTTTTGAAAAGCAGATAAAGGATAATCAGATGCTTGAATATGCGGAGTATGCCGGCAATTATTACGGAACTCCCAAGGCGGCAGTTGACAGAATGCTTAATGAGGGCAAAAATGTTGTGCTTAAAATCGAGGTGCAGGGTGCGGCTAAAATCCGCAGGCTTTACCCTGATGTTATCAGCATTTTCTTTATGCCCCCGTCAATGAAGATTCTTGAAAGCCGTTTGAGAGGCAGGGGAACGGATGATGAAGAAACAATAAATCACCGCCTTTTCATTGCCTGCGAGGAAATCAAGCGTTCAAACGAATATGACTACATTGTTGTTAATGATGAAATTGAGAATGCAGTCGAAAAAATAGAAACAATTATTGCTGCCGAAAAAATGAAGACAGTAAGAAATAAAAACATTATCAGTGAGGTAATAAAAAATGTTTAATCCCGATTTAAGTGTAGTTCTTAAGGACCATGTAAGCCGTTACTCTCTTGTAACAGCAACGGCAAAGAGAGCAAGAGCCATTGCCAAGGAGGCAGAGGAAAACGGCGAAATCATAACCGAAAAGCCCGTTACCCTTGCTCTTGACCAGATTCTTGAGGGCGATTATGTAATCGTTGAGCCGGAGGAAATCAGAAACATCTGATTTTTCGGGCTGACAGGTAATTTCTTTAACTGTAAGGGCGGTGATTTGAATGAAATATGCAAGGGTGGCTGTTGAAGCGGCCAATTATTCCTTTGATATGAAATTCGATTATATAATTCCGCCCGAAAAGGAAGCGTCCGCTTTAAGGGGATGCCGTGTCAAGGTACCCTTTGGCACGGGAAGCCGCAAAACAGTAGGAGTTATTTTTGATGTAACCGATTTTTCAGAGGGCAAAAGGCTTAAAAAAATTGATGAAGTGCTTGATGAGAAGTCTCTTCTTAATGATGAGATGCTTCAGCTTGCCGATTATATAAAGGACAGAACCTTCTGCACATACTATGAGGCTGTCAAGGCGATGCTCCCCTCAGGCATAAATCATCGTATTATCAAGTCCTATGCCGTAAACCCGGAGGGTGACTTATCAAAGGCTGAAAGGCTTGAGGGTAATGAAAAGGAGTTTTATTCCTACCTTGCAAGCCGTGAGGTTTTTGTAAAGGCTGATTCGGTTTTCAACGCTCTTTCAATCAATGCGGATTATTCCGTTCCCGCATCCCTTGTAAAAAAAGGGCTTATCCTTGCACAGGAGGATGCTGTCAGAAATCTCGGTGATGCCACACTGCGTCTTGTTCGTCTGCTCCCCGATTATGAGGAGATAAAGCTGACCGCAAAGCAAAAGCAGGTTTGCAGTCTGCTCCTTGATGTTGGTACTGCATCCGTTCGGGAAATTTGCGAATTTCTCGGTGTTTCTCCGGCGGTTGTAAATGCGGTTGTCAAAAACGGCGGTGCGGAGTTTATTGAGGTTTCAAAGGAATATGATGACAGATTTTCGTTTGCAGAGGGTGAAAAAACTCCCATTATGCTGACGGATGAGCAAAGCACGGCGTTTGAAAAACTGAAAACGCTTGCCTTTGCCGGTGAGAGAAAAACGGCTCTCCTATACGGCGTAACGGGCAGCGGAAAAACCTCGGTTTATATGAGGCTGATTGATGAGATTCTCGAAAAGGGTAAAAGCGTTCTTGTGCTTGTGCCCGAAATCGGCTTAACTCCTCAGGTGCTGTCCTTATTCTGCAAAAGATACGGCAGTGATGTGGCTGTTTTCCACTCCGCTTTATCTCTTCGTGAGAGAAATGAAATGTGGAAAAAGGTCAAAAAGGGTGAGGCGAAAATCATAATCGGAACCAGAAGTGCGGTTTTTGCCCCTGTTGAAAATCTCGGACTTATTGTAATTGACGAGGAGCAGGAGCACACCTATAAATCAGAGCAGTCACCGAGATATAATACTGTTGATGTTGCAAAATTCAGAGCCGCTTATAACGGTTGCCTGCTGCTTCTTGCTTCGGCAACGCCGAGCGTTGAAACCTATGCCTCGGCATTAAGCGGGAAATATGAGCTTTGCACCATAAAAAACAGATACGGAACGGCTGTTCTGCCCGATGTTTTAACGGTGGATATGCGCAGGGCTGAAAAAATGCCTGCCTGCAAGGAAATAAGCAGGGAGCTTTACGAAGCCGTTAAATCGAATTATGAAAACGGTAAGCAGTCAATTCTGCTGATTAACCGCAGGGGCTATAACACCTTTGCCGCCTGCGAAAGCTGTCAGAGTGTTATCACCTGCCCGAATTGCAGTATATCAATGACCTATCACATAAGACAGAATAAGCTGATTTGTCATTACTGCGGAGCGACAAAGCCGTTTACGGGAATTTGCCCGGAGTGCGGCGAAAATGCCGTGAGATATTCCGGCTTCGGTACACAAAAAATCGAGGATGAGCTTGCTCTCCTTTTCCCGGAGGCAAGAATCCTGCGAATGGATGCTGATACCACCGGCGGCAGGGATTCCCACGAAAAACTGCTCGGTGCCTTTGAAAAGGGCGAGTATGATATTATGGTGGGAACACAGATGGTTGCAAAGGGTCTGAATTTTCCCGATGTTACCCTTGTGGGCGTAATTTCCGTTGACCAGCAGTTATATAATGATGATTTCCGTTCCCTTGAAAAAACCTTTTCGCTTCTGACACAGGTTGTCGGCAGAAGCGGGCGGGGTGAAACAAAAGGTACTGCGATTATTCAGACTCTTACCCCGGAAAATGAAATAATCAGAGTTGCCGCAAGGCAGGATTATGATGAATTTTTCAACACGGAAATAAAAATAAGGCGTGGCCTAAAATATCCGCCGTATTGTGAAATCTGTGTTATCGGGTTAGTGGGGACGGATGAAAGCATTGTCCGTGCGGCGGCTTCAACCGTTCTTGAAAGCATTAAGCGTGAATATAAAGAGAATTATAGGGATGAAAAGTTTATTGTTTTAGGTCCCGTTCCGGCAAGAGTTGCCAAGGTGGGCGGAAAATACAGATTCAGAATTATAATTAAATGTAAAAATACAAGTCATTTCAGAGAAATGATTTCTAAAATATTAAAGGAGACGGGCAGTGATTCAAGGTACAAAACCGTTACGGTTTATGCTGATATGAACCCTGATTCCGTGTTGTAAAAATGGCAGAAAGAAATATTGTTAAGGTCGGCGACCCCATTCTGGGCAAAATCTCAAGACCTGTTGAAAAATTTGATGAAAGACTCTGGACTCTTCTTGATGATATGAAGGAAACGATGTATAAGGCAAACGGCGTTGGTCTTGCCGCAGTCCAGGTCGGTATTTTAAGGCGTGCAATCGTTATGGACTGCTCAAGTGACCACAGCGGTTATCTGGAGCTTATCAACCCCGAAATAATCGAAACAGAGGGGGAGCAGTTTGAGAGCGAGGGCTGTCTTTCGGTGCCGAATGAAAACGGTGTTACAAAACGCCCGGCGGTTGTAAAGGTCAAGGCACAGGACAGAAACGGTAAATGGTGTGTCTATAAGGGTACGGAGCTTAAAGCAAGATGTTTCTGCCACGAGATTGACCATTTGGAGGGTATTCTTTTTACACAGAGAGTTATCAAAACAAAATAGTTTTACAGTAGAATACAAGGTGCTTTTATGAATATAGTTTTTATGGGTACGCCGGATTTTGCGGTTCCCTGCTTACAGCGTCTTATTGATATGGGCGAAACCGTTACGGGCGTATTTACTCAGCCGGACAAGCCCAAGGGCAGGCACGGTGCTTTAACACCTCCGCCTGTTAAGGAGCTTGCGGTAAAATATAATATTCCCGTTTATCAGCCGTCAAAAATGCGTGACGGAGCTGCTCTTGAAATGCTTAAGGAGGCAAACCCGGAGCTTGTTATTGTTGTTGCTTACGGAAAAATCCTTCCGCCGGATTTCCTTTCGTTCCCGAAATACGGCTGTATAAACATCCACGCTTCATTGCTCCCTCTTTTAAGAGGTGCCGCACCTATTCAGTGGTCGATTCTTAACGGCTTTGATAAAACCGGCGTAACGGCAATGCAGATGGATGACGGACTTGATACCGGGGATATGCTTTTGAGCAGAGAAATTGCCATAACGGAAAATATGAATGCCGAGCAGCTTCACGATGCACTTTCCGTAATGGGTGCTGATGTTATGGAAGAAACAATAGGTCTGCTGAAAGAAAACAAGCTGAATCCAGTTCCGCAGAACCACAGCAGATTTACCTATGCTTCAATGCTGTCAAAGGAGCTTTCTCCCATTGACTGGAGCAAAACGGCACAGGAAATTCACAATCAAATCAGAGGTCTTTACGGCTGGCCCTGTGCAACGGCACAGCTTGAGGGCAAAACCGTAAAAATCCACGAGAGCCGTATTGCGGAGCTTAAGGGCTCGGCTCCGGGCGAAATTCTCGAAAAAGAAAAAAGGCTCATTATTGCCTGCGGTGACGGAGAGTCGCTTGAAATTCTCAAAATTCAGCCCGAAAGCAAAAAGGCAATGACCGGTGCTGAATTTGCAAGAGGTTATCTTAAATAACCGTTGTTTTCGATTTTATAAAAAGGAGGGTATGATATGCCGTTCTTCTATTATGATATTTATTATTTTATCCTTGTTGTTCCTGCTTTGCTTATTGCCGCATGGGCACAGTATAAGGTTAAATCCACATATAAAAAATACAGCCGTGTCGGTAATTCAAGGCGAATGACAGGTGCTTATGCAGCACAGATGGTGCTTCGCCATTACGGAATAAACGATGTGTCAATTCAGCCAATCGGCGGTTCTCTGACAGATAATTACAACCCGAAAAACAAGGTAATAAGCCTTTCGGAGGATATTTATAACGGCACAAGCGTTGCCGCTGTCGGTATCGCCTGCCACGAGGCGGGTCACGCCGCACAGCACGCCGAAGGCTATGCACCGATGAAGCTGAGAACCGCTATGGTTCCCGTTTGCAATGCCGGCTCTGCTATCGGCCTGCCCCTTGCAATAGTGGGCGTTATTCTCAGCTTGACAAATGTTATTTATATCGGCCTTATTCTTTACGGCCTTTCGTTCCTGTTTACTCTTGCAACTCTGCCTGTTGAATTTAATGCCAGCAGAAGAGCCGTAAAGGTTATTGAGGAAGAGGGTCTGCTGTTTGATGAAGAAATAAAGGGAACAAAAAAGGTTCTCACAGCTGCCGCAATGACTTATGTTGCTTCAATGCTCGTTTCACTTATGAACCTTTTGAGATTTGCAATCAGATTTTTAGGCGGAAGCAACAGGAGAAGATAAATAATGAAGAGCGCAAGACAGATTGCTTTTGAGGCACTCTTAAAAATACACAGGGACGGGGCATATTCAAACCTTGTGGTTGATTCAATGCTAAAAGAAAACCCCAATCTTGACGAGAGGGATAAGGCGTTTGCCGCAAACCTTGTTTACGGCTCACTTGACCGCCTTATACTGATTGATTACAACCTCGGCTTTTATCTTAATCAGCCCGTCAAAAAGTTAAAGCCGGAGCTTCATACGGTGCTTATTCTCGGTGCTTATCAGATTTTGTTTATGGATAAGGTTCCGAATCACGCCGCAGTCAGCGAAAGCGTCAACCTTGCAAGGGTCAATAAATCGGCGTTTGCCGCATCCCTTGTCAATGCCGTGCTCCGCAGAGTTGCCGATAACGGTCTTCGTCTGCCGGAGGGCGATGAAAATTCCGCCGAGTTTATGGCGATGAAATATTCCTGCCCCGAATGGCTTATTAAGCTCTGGGCTGATTCTTACGGTATTGAAAATGCAAAGGGACTTGCTTCAAAGGCGCTTGAAGCACCGCCCGTCACCGTGAGAGTGAACACGGCAAAAATCACTCCCGATGAGCTTATGTGGAAGCTTGCGGAGGAGGGTGTTATAGCGGAAAAATCCGATTTGGTTGATAACGCTCTGCTTTTGAGTAATACAGGGGCGGTTGAAAAGCTTTTTGCCTACGGCGAGGGCTATTTCCACGCCCAGGACCTTTCCTCACAGCTTTGTGCAAGGGCTGTTGATGCAAAGGAAAACGAAACTGTTTTTGACCTTTGCTCTGCTCCCGGCGGAAAAACCTTTACCGTTGCACAGTATATGAACGGCACAGGCAGTGTTTATGCCTTTGATATATATCAGTCAAGGGTCGAACTTATAAGAAACGGCGCAAAAAGGCTCGGCCTTTCAAATGTTAAAGCCGATTTATCCGATGCAACAATTTATAATGAGGGCTACGGCAAGGCTGATAAAATCCTTTGCGATGTTCCCTGTTCGGGTCTCGGTATTATCCGCCGCAAGCCCGAAATAAGATTCAAAAACCCTGATGAGCTTAAGGATTTACCCCGAATTCAGTATAAAATTCTCTGCAATGCCGTTAATTACCTTAAGGACGGCGGCAGAATAGTATATTCAACCTGCACGCTCAATCCGGAAGAAAACGGTGATGTATGCGATAAATTTCTGAATGAGCATCCCGATTTTGAAAGAGTTGATATATTCCCCGAAATTCCGAGATATTCGGCAGAGGATAAGTATCTGACGCTTATGCCCCATATTCACGGCACGGACGGATTTTTTATAGCGGTGTTTAAGAAAAAGTAAGGATTACATTATGGACATACTCTCGATGACCTATGACGAGCTGTCGGCGGCTTTTAAGGAAAATTCAATACAAGGCTTCCGCTCAAAGCAGGTTTGGGAGTGGCTTCATAAGCACCTTGCAAGAAGCTATGATGAAATGCTGAACTTACCGAAAACGCTTCGGGAGGAGCTGAAAGAAAAATTTCCCATTCCGAGGTGTGAGGTTGAAAGAAAACAGGTTGCCTCTGACGGAACGGTTAAATTCCTCTTTGCCGTTGAGGATGATGACTACATTGAATGTGTGGTTATGAAATACAAATACGGCTACACAATCTGTGTTTCATCACAGGTTGGCTGTAAAATGGGATGTGCATTCTGCGCTTCAACCATAGGAGGCTTTAAGCGTTCACTTTCCGCAGGAGAAATTCTTTCGCAGATTTACACGGCTCAAAGAGAGCTGGGTGAAAGAATATCGCATATTGTCCTTATGGGTATGGGCGAGCCTATGGATAATTTTGACAATGTAATGCGTTTTATCGCCCTTGTTACGGATGAAAACGGACTTAATATTTCAATGCGGAATATTTCTCTTTCAACCTGCGGTGTTGTGCCGGGCATTAAAAAATTGATGGAAAAGCATTTACAGCTTACTCTTTCCGTGTCACTTCACGCACCGAATAATGAAATAAGAAGCAGTCTGATGCCTGTAAATAAACGGTATCATATTGAAGAACTGCTTGAAGCCTGCTTGAAATACGAAAAAGAAACATCAAGAAGAATATCCTTTGAATATTCAATGATTGCAGGGGTAAATGACAGCGATGAATGTGCAAGAGAGCTCGGAGCAAGGCTCAAGGGAACTCTTTGCCATGTTAATCTGATTCCGGTAAACGAGGTTGATGAAAGTCCCTTTAAGCCGAGCTCAGCCGAAAGAATAAAGAGATTTGTTGAAATTCTCTCAAAATACGGCGTAACGGCAACGGTCAGACGAAAGCTCGGTTCGGATATTGATGCCTCCTGCGGTCAGTTAAGACAAAAAAGAAATAAAGAGAAGAAAGGGGATGAGAGAAAATGCGAATAGTTGCGAAAACGGATGTAGGCGTTATCCGTGATAACAATCAGGATTGCTACACAACCGGTGAGCTTGAGGGCGGTGCCTGCTTCGGCATTGTTTGTGACGGTATGGGCGGAGCCGCCGAGGGTGCGTTTGCTTCAAACGAAGCGGTGCGGTTGATTCGTGAAAGAATAATCAGCGGTTATTTTGACGGAATGAGCGATATTTCACTTAAATCGCTGCTTTTCTCCGCCATTGAATATGCAAACAGGCAGATTCATAACCTCTCTCTTTCAGAAAAAAAATATGAGGGAATGGGCACAACGGTTGTTGCCGCTATTGTTAATGACCGTTTTCTCTATGTTGCAAATGCCGGTGACAGCCGTGCTTATCAGATGAATACAGAGCAGAACGCCATTGTTCAGCTTACAAAAGACCATTCGGTTGTTCAAAAAATGATTGATGACGGTGAAATAACTCCGGATGAAGCGGTTAACCACCCGAAAAAGAATCTGATAACAAGAGCAGTCGGTGCAGAGCCGGATATTCGGCTTGATTTCAGTCAGGAGGAATATGACCACGGTGATATATTGCTTCTTTGCACAGACGGTTTAACAAATTACATCAAAAAAGAAGAAATACTTCAGACGGCTCAAGCACACCCCTTTTATGATTTTATGGGAACGCTTGTTGATAAAGCAAAAAATAACGGCGGCGGCGATAATATAACAATCGTAGCCATTTCAATGTAAAGAAAGGAAGTGCCGATTATGGATAATTACACAGGGAAGAGAATTGACGGCAGATATGAAATTCAGGAGGTTATCGGCGTTGGCGGTATGGCTGTTGTTTACAAGGCATACGACAACATTGATGACAGAATTGTTGCTGTTAAGATTTTGAAGGACGAATACCTTGCAAACGAGGATTTTCGCCGCAGATTCAAGAATGAGAGTAAAGCAATTTCACTCCTTTCCCATCCGAATATTGTTAAGGTTTATAATGTTAACTACGGCGATAAGCTTCAATATATCGTTATGGAATATGTTGAGGGTATTACCCTTAAGGAATACATTGAACAGCAGGGTCGTCTCGGAATTAAAGAAACGGTTTATTTCACAATGCAGATTCTCCGTGCGCTTCAGCACGCCCACGACAAGGGCATTATTCACAGAGATATCAAGCCCCAGAATATTATGCTTCTTTCAAACGGCAATATTAAGGTTACGGATTTCGGTATTGCCCGTTTCAGCTACAGCGATACAAAAACAATGACCGATTCCGCAATCGGCTCTGTTCACTATATCAGCCCGGAGCAGGCAAGGGGTAACTCCATTGATGAGAGAACGGATATATATTCTGTCGGCGTTGTTATGTATGAAATGCTTACGGGCACTCTGCCTTTTGTCAGTGATAACAGCGTTTCCGTTGCCCTTATGCAGCTTCAGAACGACCCGAAGAGCGTTCGTGAAATCAACCCCAACATCCCCGTAGGCCTTGAGCAGATTGTCAACAGAGCAATGCAGAAAAATACAAAATCAAGGTATCAGACTGCTTCTGAAATGCTTATGGATATTGAGGAATTCAAGAGAAACCCCAACATCCGTTTTCAGCAGAATTACTTTGTTGATTCCGACCCCACAAAATATGTAAACAGACCCTCCGATGTGGTTACGCCTGCACCGAAGAAGCCTGTTTCGGATGCAGTTCAAATCAACGAGCCGGAATATGAAGAGGAGCCGGCATCAAAGAGCAAGCTCGGTATTATCATTTCAGGCGTTTTAATCGGACTTGTTGCGGTTGCGCTTGTGGTTTTCGGCGTTCTCTTCTTCTTTACCGATACCTTCAGCAAGTCTGAGGATGTTGTTCCCGATTTTACGGGAATGAATTATGAATCACAGATTCAGGATAACAATATGTTCAAGAAATATAATATTGTTGTTGAGGATATTTCAAGAAACGGCATTGATGACGGCACGGTTATTGACCAGAAGCCGTCACCCAACACAAAGCTTAAAACTCTTGATACGCAAATTACCCTTTATGTTGTCGATAACGAAAAGAAGGTTCAGGTTCCCGATGTTTCGGGCTATTTCCTTGAGCAGGCACAAAAGCTTCTTAAAAATCAGGGCTTTGTTGTAACGCCCGTTGAAAGCCTCAGCGTTGTTGAAGAATACGGCAAGGTTATAAAGACCGACCCCGCAAAGCTTACCGAGGTACCCTACGGCTCAAATGTTACTGTTTATTATGCAAGCGATACGGGCTTTGTTGATGTTCCCAATGTTGTGGGCATGAATAAAGAAATGGCAAAGAGTATTCTTGAATCCGTAAACCTTAAAATGGATGATACCGTTGCCGAGGAAGAGAGCGACAGACCCGAAGGCGAGGTTGTTGCACAGTCACCCGAATATCAGGAAAAGGTGCTTCCCGGCTCAAAGGTTAAAATTACCGTTTCAACAGGTGTTCCCAAGTCAAGGGAGTGCAACATAACAATCACACTTCCGTCAACAGGCTCAAGAGGAAACTTTGAGGTTTATGTAAATAACGAAAACAAAATAACAAGAAGTCTGCTTATGGACGGCAGCTCATATTCCTTTGCCGTTGAGGGCGGAGAAAAGAACGCAAGCGTTAAGGTTTATATTGATAACAAGCAGTATTATACCTGCAATGTTGATTTCACGCAGAGCAATCCTTCAGCGCAAAACGGCTCATACACCTCTGCCGGAGTGATAATTTCATATAAGACTCTGCCGAATGTTACGGGCAATCTTATGCAGGCGGCAACGGCAACTCTTAATGAAGCGGGATTTTATAACATTAAGTACAAAACTCAAACCGTTACCTCCCCCGCAGATGACGGCAAGGTTCTTTCAATGGAGCCTGTTCCCGGCAACACAGTTCTTACAAACAGATTTGAAACCAACACCGAAATTACTCTGACAGTCGGTCAGAAAGAGGGAGTCTGAGAATGTCTCAGATTGAGGGAGTTATATTAAAAGGCATCGGCAGCTTCTACTATGTGGAAGCCGCCGGTGAGGTTTATGAATGCAGAGCCAAGGGCATATTCAGAAAAGAAAAAATAAAGCCCTTAACCGGGGACAGAGTTACAATCTCTCTTAATACCAATGCTGAAAATACCATTGATGTTATCCACGAAAGAACATCTCTTCTTTCAAGACCCCCGGTTGCAAATATTGACAGGCTCTTTATCGTTTCATCGGTTGTTGAGCCGAAGCCTGTTTTGTTTATTATTGATAAGCTTACCGCTATTGCGGTGGATAAGGGAATAGAGCCGGTAGTTGTTTTTACAAAATGCGATATGGCTTCAGCCGGTGAATATGCTGAAATTTATAAAAAAGCAGGGTTCAGAACCTTTTGCATTTCAAACAGAACCGGTGCAGGTGTTGATGAACTCAAAAAGGAATTTGAGGGACATATCTGTGCTCTTTGCGGAAATTCCGGCGTTGGTAAATCCTCCCTGCTAAATGCGATTTCACCCGATTTGAAGCTTGAAACGGCTGAAATCAGCGACAAGCTCGGCAGAGGCAAGCACACCACAAGGCACAGCGAGCTGTTTAAGCTCTGCGGCGGCTGGGTGGCAGACACCCCCGGCTTTGCCTCAATCGTTGATGAAAACAGCGAATATGTTGAAAAAGAAAATTTGCCCTTTGCTTTCCCCGAATTTGTACAATATCTCGGTAAATGCAAGTTTTCAACCTGCCGCCATGTTAACGATAAGGGCTGCCTTATTGCAGATGCCGTCAGCAGGGGAGAAATCTCAAAATCACGGCACGAAAGCTACTGTATGATGCTTTCACAGGCGGAAAAGAAAGCGGAAGAATGGTAATTCAAGGTAAAAGAGGAAGCGGTTGTTATGATATATGAGTTAAAACATTTTGATTCAACTGTTATAAAGTTTTCGCTTGAGCATGAGCCACTTAAAGGCGCTGTTTGTAAAGTGCTATGGGCTGATGAAAGCAAAAAGACTTTATATCCTATCGGCGTTGAAGCAAATGATGCAAGTGTGCTTTCGTGGCTTAAATCAAGGACTGTTCCGAAAAACCGCGGCTATGTTGAATCATTGCTTGCTTCAATGAATTTGGCGGAAAATGATTTAATAGGTATTTTAACCGTCTGCAAGGGACTGTCCCTTAATGACAGCTATTGGGTTGTAGAAGAAGGCTTTGACGGAAAATTTGATGATTATAACTTATATGACCACAAGTTTTTGACCGCATTGTCGCTTGTTGCATACACGGGCTACGGAAGTGTTAACGCAAAAGGCTTTACTTCGTCACCGGAGTTTACCACCGACGGTATGCTTCGTAAAGGATGGCGCAGGCTTAACGGTGTGGTTTATCTTTATAAGGGTGGAACCGAGGGCGCTGTTAATTCCGGCAAAGAGCCTTACAGCGAATATTACGCAGCAGAGCTTGCGAATGCAATGGGGTTAAACCATATTGATTATTCTCTTGCAAGCTGGAAGAAAAGCGTTTGTTCCGTATGCAAAATTTTTACCGGTAAGGATATCAGCTATGTTCCGATTTGGAAGTTCGGCGAGTTTCCGACAATCGTAGATGTTGCTGATTATTTGAAAGCCATGGGTGAAAATTATTATAATGATTTTGTCGATATGATGATTTTTGATGCTTTGATTTATAATACCGACAGGCATCAGGGTAATTTTGGCCTTTTGGTGGACAGCCACACAAATAAGCCGATATCATTGGCACCTGTTTTTGATAATGGTTTAGGTCTGTTTCCGTATGCTATGGATGATGATTTGAAGAATTTATCAGACTATGCAAAAACAAGAGATTCTGCGTTTGGCGTTTCTTTTGATGAAATTGTAAAGGAATATATAACAGACAGGCAAAAGGCACAGCTAAGAAAAGTTCTTGATTTCAAATTCTCATCAGATAAAACTTATCACTTGCCGGCTAAAAGGGTGAAGATAATTGAAAGATTTATAAGAGAAAGAGCAAGTGAGTTAATTAATATACAACACAAATAATATGAAGCTGTAAACTTTTGAATATAAAAAAGACGGTCTGAAAGGTTTTCTTTCTGACCGTCTTAACAGTTATACTTTTATGCCTTGGGGCAATGGTTTGTTGCAACAATATTTATTCCCGTTTGGCAGATGTTTTCAATGAGAATATCGCCGAGGGCAACGGGAGCATCTGCGCTTGCTTTGTTGATTTCTTCCATACATTCAAAGATTTTTTCTTTCGGGAGAGGGCCTGCTGATTTGCAGGGAACAACATTGTGAACGCCTCCGTTTACCCTGACGGTTGTTGCAAGGCTTCTTTGGGGGTGGGTGCATTCGTTTTTGGCGTATAATTCGCCTCTTTTACAGGTGTTGCCTGTAACTGAAATGACTTCCCCTGCATCGTTAAGCTCAACTGTAATTCCGCAGCCCATGGGGCAGGTGACACAAGTAATATTTTTTATCATTTCTTTACGCCTCCACCGATATTTCAATTACGCCGTTCTCGGAGAAGGATTTAAGCATATCGTTTTTGATAAGCACATTTTCCATTTCTCCGGGAGCGAGCCTGGGTCTTTTTTTGCTGATGATTTCTTCGCCGTTATATTTAACCTTGACGGTGGCATTCTTAAAGGTTGAGCCGACTCTGAAGAAGAGCTTAACATCACCCTCGTTTTTGATATTAACCTTTTGAGGAACAATGTAACGGACAGCACCGACACCCTTTGTTGTGATATATTCGGGGTCATTTTTTAGCCCCTTGACAAACATTGCGGCACCCTCGCCGGCAATCTGACTTTCCTGTGTAACAAAGTCAACAAGGTCGTGAACATGGAGAACATTTCCGCAGGCGAAAACGCCCTTGTGGTCTGTTTCTCTGTATTCGTCAACAACAGCGCCGTTTGTAACTCTGTCAAGACCGATGCCCACATTCTTTGTTAGCTCGTTTTCGGGTATAAGACCGACTGAAAGAAGAAGAGTGTCGCACTCAATAAATCTCTCTGTGCCGGGAACGGGTCTGCGGTTTTCGTCAACGCTTGCAACCGTAACTCCAGTTACTCTGTCTTTGCCGTGGATTTCAATAACCGTTGTGCTCAGATAGAGGGGAATATCAAAATCGTTAAGGCACTGAACAATATTTCTTGTAAGACCGCTTGAATAGGGCATAAGCTCGCAAACACATTCAACCTTTGCACCCTCAAGTGTCATTCTTCTTGCCATAATCAGACCTATATCACCTGAGCCGAGAATAACAACCTTTTTTCCGGGCATATAGCCGTCAATGTTTACATATTTCTGTGCCGTGCCCGCACTCATAACACCGCCGGGTCTTGTGCCGGCAATGTTGAGAGCACCTCTGGGTCTTTCTCTGCAGCCCATTGCAAGAATAACTGCCTTTGCCTTGATTTCAAGCAGACCGTCCTGCTTGTTTACGGCATAAACCGTATTATCCTGCGTTACCTCAAGAGCCATGGTGTCAACTTTATATTCGATTTTCTGCTCGTAAACCTGCTCTATAAATCTGTCGGCATATTCGGGGCCGGAAAGCTCCTCACCGAAATACTGCAAGCCGAAGCCGGTGTGAATACACTGCTCAAGAATACCGCCGAGGGTTTCCGCTCTTTCAAGAATGAGGATACTGTCAATTCCGCATTCTCTTGCTTTCAGGGCTGCCGCCATACCTGCAGGGCCGCCGCCGATAACAACTATATCATAATTAAGCATTGCAATATCCTCCTTTTTACTTTGTTCTCTCGTAAAGAATTTTTGAATCTCCGCCGAACTTGGTAATTTCGTTTATTTCAACTTTAAGCTCTCTTGCAAGAAGCTCAACAACCTTTGAGCCGCAGAAGCCGCCCTGACATCTGCCCATTCCGGCACGGGTTCTTCTCTTGACGCCGTCAACATCTCTTGCACCGGCTGGGGCGTGAATTGCATCAAGAATTTCACCCTCGGTTATTGTTTCACAGCGGCATATTATTCTTCCGTAAGCCGGATTCTTTTCAATAAGAGCCTTACGCTGTTCGTTTGTCATATGCCTGAAACGGACGGGCTCCTCCCTTTCGGGCTTGAAATCCGCTTTCTTCTCCGCTTTTAATTCGGCATTAACCATATCTGCAACATAAATCGCAATGGCGGGGGCAGATGAAAGTCCCGGTGATTCAATGCCTGCAACATTAAAGAATTTTCCGTTCTTTTCGCTCTTTTCGATAATAAAATCGTCCTTATCGCAATGAGCACGAAGCCCTGCAAAGGAGGTTATAACCTCTCTTGTTGTGAGAACGGGAACGCTCTTTTTTGCGGCGGTGAGAACGCTTGCAAGCGTATCGGCAGTTGTGGAGGTATCCTCTTTATCTTCAATGTCAAGGGCACTTGGGCCGATTAAAAGGTTGCCGTCAACAGTTGGAGTAACAAGAATTCCTTTACCCATTTTTGATGGACACTGGAAAATTGTGTGCTTTGCAAGATTGCCTACCGATTTATCGCAAAGCATATATTCGCCCTTACGGGGTATAGTGTGAATTGAATTGTCACCGATAAGTGCGGCAATTTCATCACAGTAAACGCCGGCGGCGTTGATAATATATTTTGCCTTTATTTCATCCTTGCCGTTTGAAATCGTAAAGCAGTCATCAGCGTAAGAAATTGCTTTAACCTCAAAATTACGGATAAATTCCGTGCCGTTTACAACTGCATTTTCGGCGGCGGCTATTGTCAGCTCGTAGGGGCAGACAATACCTGCGGAGGGAGCCCAGAGAGCGCCCTTTGCCTCGGGGCTGATTGACGGCTCTTCCTCACGGAGCTTTGCTTCATCGTAAATTTCAAGGCCGGGAACACCGTTTGCTTCACCCCTTGCCTTTAATTGCTTAACAGTTTCCATTTCGTCATCTGAAAAAGCAACAACCAGAGAGCCGACGGGCTTAAAGGGTACGGAAAGAGCTTTGCAAAGCTCGGGCATAAGGGCAGTTCCCTGAACATTGAGCTTTGCTTTGAGCGTGCCGGGCTTTGCATCAAAACCGGCGTGAACAATGGCAGAGTTTGCTCTTGAAGTGCCCATTGCCGTATCATTACACTTTTCGATAAGAGCAACCTTGATGTTATAACGGCTCAATTCACGGGCTGTGAGCGAACCGATTACACCTGCACCGATAACCGCTGCATCATAAATCATCATATTACCTCCGAAAATATATTTCCAACTGTAAATTATACTACTGTAAAATATATTATACAAGATTTATTTCACATATGTGAAAAGTTTTTAGGCGGCAGGGCATAAATGACTGTTGTTTGGCATTCCAAAATACCGCCGTGGCGATTTGCACAAACTGAAACTTAAGGGATTGTTTAATATGCTAAAAAGCCCAAAGCAGATACTTATGCAATACTGACAAAAGAAATATTAAAAATTTGTGCAAAAACACTTGACAAATTGTAAAAATGATGTATAATGAACCAGTAATTAAGGAAAGGAGCGTGAGCAATAATGACTCAGCAGATGATTGAAAGACAGGATAGAGAATTCGGAAAGAAGCTTATGAAGACTATTGAAAGCGAAAAGAAGCTCAGCTTCAAAAAAATCCTTCATATCCTCGAACTCAATGCTTGGCTCAGCAAATAATTTTGCTGTGAGGTCAGGGAAATCCTGAACCTCTGAACCGTAAATATCCGCTTAAAGCGGTTTATATAAAGGCGGTAATCCGCCGATAAAAGAAATTTCCGAACGGCTTTTTGCCGTTCTTTTTTTATATAAATAACAGTTGCACAAAAAATGTATAGATGATATAATATTTTATCAAACTTAATCTGACAAATGTTTTCTTGAAATATATTTTGACGGAGGAAAAGCCGTGGCGGAAAATAAGCAGAAAAAAACAGGAGGGGCAGGGCAGACCAAAAGACCTGCTCAAAAGAAAAATACAGATTCAAAGCAGATTCATTTTAAGGAGAGAAACCCGATAAACAAACAAAAGCTTGCCGTAATTCTGGCAGGCGTTGCCGCTATACTTTTCTTTGTTGCGGTTATCCCCGGTGAAAATATATGGAACACCTGCCATCAGGCGCTTTACGGCATTTTCGGTGTTTGTGCATTTATAATTCCGATTTTGCTTGTTTACCTCGTTGTTGTCTTTTCAAAGGATGAAAGCACCGGGGGAATAAGCGGAAATCTTATCGGCATAGGTGTTGTTTCGTTTATCATTGCAACCGCCGCACATATTTTCTCAAATAAGGAAGAGTATCTGTCTGTAACCTCTGTTGCACAGCAGATTGCAGATTCCTATCAGCTTCATTCCCTTAAATCCGGCGGTGCAATAGGCGCAATTCTCGGCAGTGTTATGGTCAGAGCACTCGGTAAAACAGGCTCTGTGCTCATTGTTATCGTTTTGCTTATTACCTCTGTTCTGCTCTTTACGGGGATTTCTCTGCCTGTATTTATCTCGGCACTTGCAAAGCCAGTTAAAAAGGTCAGCAAAGCCTCTGCGGAAAATGCAAGGAGAATTGAGGAGCTCCGTGAAAGAAAAAGGGCTGAAAAGGAGCAAAATGAAGCGGCTGAATCGGAAAAGGGGGAAAATCTGCCTCCGATTATCGACAACAGCGGTGCAAGGCGTATGTCCGTTCCGTCTGTTGATATTGACTATACTCCGTCCGGCGATTTAATAGAGCCCGAAATGCCGAAAACCGGCACAAATAAAGCTTCTTCAAAGGTTGTCGGTATGCCTGCCGGAGTTGACGGAGTGCCCGGAGCATCAAGTATGGGTCAGGATGTTACTGCTCCGATTGATGTAAGCACTTCCGATGAAATAACCGATGCTCCCGAAGAGAAGAAGTCAAGAAAAGTAAGAACACCGAAAATTAAGCCGGTCAGAGAAGAAAAGCCGGAGGAAAAATCCGAAAGCAATGTTGTAAAATTTGATGACGGCTCAATTACCGCCCCAAAAAAGGATTACGAATTTCCGTCCGTTGAATGTCTTGAAAAGCCTGCCGCTTCAAAAAATATTGATGCAACATCGGAAATGCAGATGGGTGCAAAAAAGCTTGTTTCAACCCTTGAAAGCTTCAGAATCAAGGTTGAGGTTACGGGCATAGTCAGAGGCCCCTCCGTTACAAGATATGAGCTTTTGCCGGAGGCGGGTGTCAGAATCAGCAAAATAACATCCCTTGCAGATGATATAGCTCTGCGCCTTGCGGCTCAAAGCGTAAGAATTGAAGCACCTATTCCCGGCAAATCCGCAATCGGTATTGAAATACCCAACTCCGCAAAATCAATGGTTCGTATGCGTGAAATCATTGATACGGATACATACCGTGCCGGAGCACTTAAAAGCAAGCTCAATGTTGCGCTCGGCAAGGATATTACAGGCAATATCATCACGGCAGACCTTACGAAAATGCCACACCTTCTTGTTGCCGGTACAACGGGTTCCGGTAAGTCGGTTTGTATGAATGCTATGATAATCAGCATACTTTACAACGCTTCCCCGGATGATGTCCGCCTTTTGATGATTGACCCGAAGCAGGTCGAGTTTGTTGTTTACAACGGTATTGCACACCTTGAGGTTCCCGTTGTTACGGAGGCGAGAAAAGCCGCCGGTGCACTCAGCTGGGCGGTCAGCGAAATGGAAAAGCGTTACCATATGTTCAGCGAAAATTCCGTGCGTGACATCAAGGGCTATAACAAGCTTGCCGCCGGCAGAGATGATATGGAAAAAATGCACCATATTGTTATTTTTATTGATGAGCTTTCAGATTTGATGATGGCGGCGCCGAAAGAGGTTGAAGATTCAATCTGCCGTCTTGCACAGATGGCGAGAGCCGCAGGCATTCACCTTGTTATCGCAACACAGAGTCCGAGAGCCGATATTATCACGGGACTTATCAAGGCAAATATTCCGTCAAGAATTGCTCTCAAGGTTTCAAGCCCGATGGAATCAAGAATTATTTTTGACCAGAGCGGCGCAGAAAAGCTTTTAGGTAACGGCGATTTGCTGTTTAACCCCGTAGGCACAAGCAAGCCCACAAGAGTTCAGGGCTGTTATATCTCCGATGAAGAGGTTGAAGCAGTCGTTAATCACATAAAGAAGCAGGGTCAGGCAGATTATAACGATGAAACGATGCGTGAGATTGATGCCAAGGCCGCCGCAACCGCAGGTGCAAACGGTGACGATGAGGATATAAGCGACCTTGACCCGATGTTTAATCAGGCTGTTGAGGTGGTGCTTATGGCACAGCAGGCTTCAACAACAATGCTTCAGAAGAAATTAAAACTCGGCTATGCAAGGGCTTCAAGGGTCATTGACCAGCTTGAGGAACAGGGTATAGTAGGTCCTGCCAACGGTGCAAAGCCGAGAGAAATACTCATCACCAAACAGATGTGGTATGAAAAGCAGGCTCTTGCCGGCGGAACAACCACCACCGCTATGCCGGACGGTCAGCTTCAGTTCAGCGACGAGGTGCCGGAGGAGGAAGCCGTTGAAGATGATGATTTCTTTGCCGCCGGAATGGATGATGAGGATGCCGGTGAGGATGTTCCCTTTATCTCATTTGATGAAGAAAATGAGCCTGCGGATGATGAAAACGAAATAGAATTTGTTGAGCTTGAAGAGCAGGACGAAGAAGAGCTTGAAGAAGATGAAATTGAAGAAGAGTCTGAAGAGGATGAGCCGGATGAGGAAGCTTCCGGCGAGCCCGAAATGCTTGATGATTCGCAGTTCTTTGAAGAAGAATTTGATGATTTTGAGGATGATGAGCCTGTAAACATTGATGATGTGTTTGCAGATGATGAGGATTATTCGGGAAACTGAAGATTGGATAAGTAGCTTATGGCGTTTTTACCTGTTTCAAAAGAGGATATGCTCGACAGGGGCTGGGATGAGGCCGATTTTGTTTATGTAAGCGGTGATGCTTATGTTGACCATCCCGCCTTCGGCCCTGCAATTATTACCCGTATGCTTGAAAATGCAGGCTTTAAGGTTGCCTTTCTTGCACAGCCGGACTGGAAAAGCAATGCTGATTTTATGCGCTTCGGCAAGCCGAGGCTGGGCTTTCTCGTGAGCAGCGGTAATATTGATTCCATGGTTGCCCGCTATACTGTTGCAAAAAAGCCGAGAAGCACGGATTCCTATTCTCCCGGCGGTAAAATCGGTTTAAGACCCGACAGAGCGGTTATAGTTTATTGCAATAAAATCCGTGAAATCTACGGCAAAATTCCAGTTGTAATCGGCGGTCTGGAGGCTTCCTTACGCCGTTTTGCCCACTACGATTACTGGGATGATAAAATCAGAAGGTCAATTCTTTTTGATTCACAGGCGGATTTGCTTTCTTTCGGAATGGGTGAACGCTCAATTCTTGAAATTGCCTGCCGTCTGCGTGACGGTGAGGATATTTCACTTATGCACGATATAAAAGGCACCTGTTACAGCGTTGATGTTCACGAAACGCCCTATACCGGCGTTGAATGTCCGTCATACGAGAATGTTGTTGCTTCAAAAAAGGAATATGCCGTTTCCTGCCGTATTCAGCAGGATGAACAGGATTTTTTCAGAGGTAAAGCCATAAAGCAAAGGCACGGCAACCGTATGCTTGTGCAAAATCAGCCGGCTTTGCCCCTTGAAACGGCTGAGCTTGATGAAATCTATACTCTCCCCTTTGAAAGAACATATCACCCCGTTTATGAAAAGGACGGCGGTGTTCCCGGCATTGAAGAGGTAAGATTTTCAATAACCCATAACAGAGGGTGCTTCGGTGCCTGTAATTTCTGCTCGCTGGCATTTCATCAGGGCAGATATATAACCGCAAGAAGCAAGGAATCAATTATCGGTGAGGCGAAGCTCCTTTCAAAGCTCCCGGATTTCAAGGGCTATATCCACGATATAGGCGGCCCTACCGCCAATTTCAGACAGCCCTCCTGTATCGGGCAGGAGCAGAGAGGTCTTTGCAAGGGCAAAAAATGTCTTGCCCCGGAGGTTTGCCCCAACCTTAAATCCGACCACCGGGAATACCTTGATATTTTGCGAACGGTCAGAGAACTGCCGGGCATAAAAAAGGTGTTTATCCGTTCCGGTATAAGGTATGATTATCTGCTTCAGGATAAGGATGATACATTCATCAGAGAGCTTGTAAAATACCATGTCAGCGGTCAGCTGAAGGTTGCCCCGGAGCATTGCTCGGCGGCTGTTCTGGATAAAATGGGCAAGCCCCATATAGAAGCCTATGTTGAGTTTTCAAAGAAATATTTTGCTTTAAGCGGAAAGGCGGGTAAGGAACAGTATCTCGTTCCCTACCTTATGTCATCCCATCCGGGCAGTTCACTCAAGGAAGCGATAGAGCTTGCACAGTTTTTGAAAAAAATGGGTATAAGACCCGAACAGGTGCAGGATTTTTACCCGACGCCCGGTACAATTTCAACCTGTATGTATTACACAGGCCTTGACCCATACACGATGAAAGAGGTCTATGTTGCCAAAAATCCGCACGAAAAGGCGCTCCAGAGAGCCTTGCTCCAGTATTACAGCCCTAAATACGCAAATTCCGTCAGAGAAGCACTCATCAAGGCAGGCAGAAGCGATTTAATCGGCTACGGCGAAAAATGTCTTGTCAGACCGGGAGGGCTGAACAGTCAGCCCGGCGGTAACGGAAAAAGCAACGGTCACAGAGGCAACACAAAAAACACAGGCGGTAAAACCGCTTCAAAAAATAAACAGTACGGCAGTAAAAGAAAATGAACAGAAAGTCAAAAAAACAAAAAGACAAATTAAAAAAATATCTCACCCTTGCCGTGATGATTCTGGTTGCCGTTATTTATCTGTTCGAGAATAAGGACAGCATTACAGACGGGCTTGAAAAGACTTACAACAGCCCGTCGGGCAGTAACAATTCCGGCTTTTCAATGCATTTTATTGATGTCGGGCAGGGTGACAGCACCCTTGTAATCTGCGATAACGAGTATATGCTTGTTGATGCGGGCGAAAGGGATTACGGTGACGATGTTGCGGAATATCTGAACAGCCACGGAGTTGAAAAGCTTGATTATGTTGTCGCAACGCACCCTCATACTGACCATATAGGCGGTATGCCGGAGATTTTTGAAAGCTTTGAGGTTGAAACTCTGATTGAGTCGCCTCTTAAAAAGAGTCAGTTACCGAACACATCTCTTTACAAAAAGTATTGCAGGGCGGTTGATGAAAACGGCTGCTTTGTTCAGAAAGCCTATCCGGGTATGACCTTTTCTCTCGGCAGTGCACAGGTTGAGGTGCTCGGCCCGGTTACGGATGATACCGATGAGCTTAATAATATGTCGGTGGTAATGAGTGTCACATACGGCGAAAATGTATTTCTGCTTGATGGCGATGCTGAAAGATTTGAAGAGGGAGCATTGCTTGATAAAGACCTTATTCCCGACTGCGATTTGCTTAAGGTGGGGCATCACGGCTCGTCCGGGTCAAGCACAGGCGAATTTCTCAAGGCTGCTCAGCCCGAAATCTGCGTCATTGAGGTGGGTGAGGGCAATGATTACGGCCACCCCTCAAAAAAGGCCTTAAACAGATTATCCGAATACACGGAAAATATTTACAGAACGGATTTGTGCGGCGATATTGTGGCAAAAAGCGACGGGAAGCATATAACCGTTGAATATTAAATTACCGAAACGAAAAATAAAATAATTTGTAAAAGCTGTGATTTTCTTCTTGAATATCACGGCTTTTTATAATATAATATTTTTAATATGCAATATTGGCACAATTTATTTGCTGTCGGAGAGAAAATGAAAGAAAATAACTTTGCAGTTCCCGAGGAGGAACAGAAAAAGCAAATTGAATATATGAATCTTGTTCGTTCTCTGCTTGATGTTAAATTTCAGGGCAGAGAGCCGAGGGCTTTTGTTCACACCTACGGCTGTCAGGGCAATGTGGCGGATTCCGAGCGCTTAAAGGGTATGCTTTTTGAAATGGGCTATTCTTTTACAGAAAGGCTTGAAGAGGCTGATTTGGTGCTTTACAACACCTGCGCAATCCGTGAGCACGCCGAGGACAGGGTTTTCGGTAATGTCGGGGCACTCAAAAGTCTTAAAACCGCCAATAAGGATATGAGAGTTCTTTTGTGCGGCTGTATGATGCAGCAGCCTCATATTGCCGAAAAAATCAGAAAGAGCTACCCCTTTGTTGATGTTGTTTTCGGCACTCATATTTTCCATAAACTGCCGGAGCTTCTCTATAAATCCTATTCAAACGGAAAGAAAATCTGTGAAATACCCGACAGTGACGGAGTCGTGCCGGAAAATATCCCCCTTTACCGTGACAGTAATTTCAAGGCGTGGCTTCCGATTATGTACGGCTGTAATAACTTTTGCAGCTACTGTATTGTACCCTATGTCAGAGGCAGAGAGAGAAGCCGTGACCCGAAGCTGATTATCGAGGAAGCGAAGGAGCTTGTGGCAAAGGGCTATAAGGAAATTACGCTTCTCGGTCAGAATGTAAATTCATACGGTAAAAATCCCGATTACGGCTATAACTTTGCAAGGCTTCTCAGGGAGCTTAACGGTATTCCGGGTGATTTCATAATCCGTTTTATGACCTCACACCCGAAGGACTGCACCCACGAGCTGCTTGACACAATGGCGGAATGCGAAAAGGTTGCAAAGCATCTTCATCTGCCGTTTCAGAGCGGTAATGACAGGGTGCTGAAAGAAATGAACAGGGGCTACACAAGCGAAAAATATTTATCTCTGCTTGAATATGCCTATAAGGTAATGCCCGACCTTTCGGTTACGGCGGATGTAATTGTCGGCTTCCCCGGTGAAACCTATGAGGAATTTCTCGATACCTGCGAGCTTGTTAAAAAAGCAGGGTTTACATCAATGTTTACCTTTATCTATTCACCGAGAGAGGGTACAAAGGCGGCAAAAATGCCCGACCCGGTTTCTGCCGAAGAAAAGGGAAAGTGGTTCAGAGAACTGCTTGCCGTTCAGGAGCAGGTTGCCGCAAAGAGAACGGCACTTTCGGTCGGCAAAACATACAGAGTGCTCTGTGAGAGCGTCAGCAAGGGCGGCCTTATTGAGGGTAGAACACAGGGGAATATCATTATCGAATTTCCTGCGGATGAGAGTGTTACAGGCACCTTCAGAAATGTTAAGGTTACGGAATCCCTGACCTGGATATTAAGAGGCGAGCTTGCGGATTAAACCGCAGCGGCCCTTGATTATAAATTGTTAAATGCGGACTTGAAATGTCCGAAGAAAAAGGAGAAAAACTATGGATGTTATCGCAATAGCAAGAGAGCTCGGTGCAGCTCTTCAGAAGGATGAAAGATACCTTAAGCTTGCAGCGGCTCAGAAAGCAAATGAAGAGGATACTGCTCTTAATGAGCTTATTTCAAAGCTTCAGCTTGTTCAGCTTTCATTTCAGCAGGAGGCTTCAAAGGAAGACAAGGATGATAAGAAGCTTCAGGAAATGGATGCCGAATTCAGCCAGCTTTATGCACAGGTTATGGCTAACCCCAATATGCAGGCTTATCAGAATGCCGCACAGGAGGTTGACAAGCTTATGAAATATGTTAACGGCATTTTCACCCTCTGCCTTCAGGGTCAGGACCCTGCAACCTGCGAGCCCGAGGAGGAGCATCATTGCTCAGGTGAATGTTCAAGCTGCGGCGGCTGTCACTAATCAGAGCACTTTAATCACAAAATACCGGCTTTTCTCCGGTATTTTGTGAACCAAATTATTTCCGAAAGAGGAACAGAGAAAAATGGCTGATTTTACTCCGATGATGAAGCAATATTTTGAAATCAAAAATCAGTATCCCGATACCATACTTATGTACCGTCTCGGTGATTTCTATGAAATGTTTTTTGATGATGCAAAAACTGCCGCAGCGGAGCTGGAGCTTGTTTTAACAGGCAGAGATTGCGGGCAGGAAGAAAAGGCGCCTATGTGCGGTGTTCCTTTTCACAGCGTTGATTCATATATTGCACGCCTTGTTCAGAGGGGATATAAAGTAGCCATTTGCGAGCAGACCGAAGACCCGGCACTTGCCAAGGGTATAGTCAGGCGTGAGGTTATCAGAGTTATAACTCCGGGCACGATAATCGAAAGCACAATGCTTGATGAAAGCAAAAACAACTTTTTATGTGCTCTGTGCTGTATCGGTAATGCAATCGGTCTTTGCTTTGCGGATGTTTCAACCGGAACACTTCTGGCAACCGAGCTTAAAAACGGCAGGGAATGTCAGAAAGCAATAATAAACGAACTCGGCAGGTTTTCACCGAGAGAGGTTATAATAAACAGCGATGTTTTGAAATTCAGCCTTGTTACCGACTTTATCAAAAACAAGCTCGGTAATGCAAGCTGTGAGCTTCTGGACGATGCGGATTTTAATTTGTCCGAGGCAACGGCAGATGTGCTTGCACATTTCAAAATCAAATCAATTTCGGATATTATGCCGGAGAACACCTCGGCGGCAATAAGTGCCGTCGGTGCTTCACTTGAATATCTCAAGCAGATGCAGAAAAACGAGCTTGAAAATATCAGCTCTCTTGAATTTTACGGCGAAAGCAGTTTTATGCACCTTGATGTTTCCGCATTGAGAAATCTTGAAATTACGGAAACAATGAGAAGCAGAGAAAAAAGAGGCTCTCTTTTGTGGGTGCTTGATAAAACAAAGACTTCACCGGGCAAGAGAATGCTCCGTTCGTGGATTGAAAAGCCCCTGCTTAATATCGGCGGTATAACCAAAAGGCATAACGCCGTTAAGGAGCTTTGCGAAAATTCATCGGGCAGAGAAGATATTGCCGCTTCTCTTTCCGGCTGTCAGGATATTGAAAGACTTATAACAAGAATATCCTACGGCACAGCCAATGCAAGAGAATTGAAGGCACTTTCGTCAACTCTTATGCGTATGCCGGCAATCCGTGAAATACTCGGCTCCTTTAACTGCTCACTTCTTCGTGAGATAAAGGACGGTATAATCCCTCTCGATGATATAACACAGCTTATTGAAAATGCAATTATTGATGACCCTCCGTTTTCCGTTCGTGAGGGCGGAATGATTAAGCCCGGCTTTAATGCGGAGCTTGATGAGCTTCACAGCCTTGTTGATAACGGCAAGGGCTACCTTGCGGATATTCAGCTTCGTGAGCAGGAAAAAACGGGCATCAAAAAGCTTAAAATCGGTTATAACAGAGTTTTCGGCTATTTCCTTGAAGTGCCTAATTCTTTCAAAGAAATGGTGCCCGAGGAATATATCAGAAAACAGACCCTTTCAAACTGCGAAAGGTTTATAACTCAGGAGCTTAAAGAGCTTGAATCAAAGGTGCTCGGCGCACAGGAGAGGATTGCTCACCTTGAATTTGAAATCTTTGATTCCGTCAGAGCAAAGGCGGCTGAAAAGCTTTATGAAATTCAGAGAACGGCTTCAAATACTGCGGCTCTTGATGTTCTCTGCTCCTTTGCAACGGTTGCCTGTGAAAATAACTATTGCTGCCCGGAAATGAATGCCGGCAACGAAATAGTAATAAAAGAGGGTCGTCATCCCGTTGTTGAAAGAATGATTGATTACCCCTTTGTGCCCAATGATACCTTGCTTGACGGCGGTGATAACCGCTGTGCAATTATCACAGGCCCCAATATGGCGGGTAAATCAACCTTTATGCGTCAGGTTGCGCTCATTTCTCTTATGGCGCAGGCAGGCTCGTTTGTTCCTGCGGACAGTGCAAGGCTCTGTATTGTTGACGGCATATTCACAAGAATAGGCGCAAGCGATGATTTGGCGAGCGGCTCCTCCACCTTTATGGTTGAAATGAGCGAGGTTGCCGATATTCTCCGCAGGGCAACCTCAAAGAGCCTGATTATCTTTGATGAAATCGGCAGAGGAACCTCCACCTATGACGGAATGAGTATAGCCCGTGCGGTGCTTGAATATGCGGCAGATAAAAAGAAGCTCGGTGCAAAAACCCTTTTTGCCACCCATTATCACGAGCTGACCGAGCTTGAAAACATAATGGACGGCGTTAAGAATTACAACATTGCGGTTAAAAAGAGAGGGGATAACATAACCTTCCTGCGCCGTATAATTCCGGGCTGTGCAGACGGCAGCTACGGAATTGAGGTTGCAAAGCTTGCCGGCGTTCCATCCTCTGTTGTGGAGAGAGCAAAGGTTGTTCTTAAAGAGATTGAGCAGGACAGCGGAAGACCGATTATTATGGGCGAAAAGCAGGATGATTCCCTGCAAATTTCCTTTGCCTCCACCAATGATGATGAAATCCGCTCAAAGCTTCGCAACATTGATATAAACACAATCACACCCATTGAGGCTATGCAGATTCTTTATGAGCTTGCAAGCCTTGCAGAATAATTCGTATTCGGAAATATAACGAAAGGAGTTCACAAAATGCCGAAAATAAATGTAATGCCCAAACAGCTTGCAGAGCTTATTGCGGCTGGTGAGGTCGTTGAAAGACCCGCTTCCATAGTTAAAGAGCTCCTTGAAAATTCCATAGATGCCGGGGCAACCTCGGTTACCCTTGAAATCAGAAACGGCGGTATTTCATATATCAGAATTTCCGATAACGGCTGCGGAATAAGCCGTGAGGATATAAGAACAGCTTTTATTTCTCACGCCACAAGTAAAATCAGCACCGCCGATGACCTTGATAAAATACTTACCCTCGGCTTCAGGGGTGAGGCTCTGCCGAGTATCGCCGCCGTTGCAAGGGTTGAGGTGCTTACAAGAACTGCCGAGGATGAAACAGGCAGCAGATACTGTATTGAGTTCGGCGAAGAAACGGTCTGTGATGAGGCAGGCTGTCCTCTCGGAACAACCATAACAGTCCGTGACCTTTTTCTTAAAACTCCTGCAAGAATGAAATTCCTTAAAAAGGATGTTACGGAGGCAAACTCCGTTGCGGCGGTGGTTGACAGAATTGCTCTTTCACACCCGGAGGTTTCAATCAGATTTGTCCGTGACGGCAGGCAGGCTTTAATTACAGGCGGAAACGGTAATTACGAGGTCTGCATCCGTGAGGTGTTCGGCAAGGAATTTTTATCACAGCTTATTCCCTGCAAAAACGAAGCGGCGGGGATTAAAATAACCGGCTACATTTCAAAGCCGGCATATTCAAGACCCAACAGAAATATGCAGTTCTTCTTTCTTAACGGAAGATTTGTCAAAACGGGAACAGGCTCTGCCGCCCTTTCCGAGGGCTACCGCAACAGCATTATGGCGGGCAAATTCCCCTCCTGCATAATCAACATAGAAATAAATCCGTCCCTTGTGGATGTTAATGTTCATCCTGCAAAAACAGAAATCAGATTTTCAGACGAAAAGCCTGTTTTCAATGCAATATACGGTGCCGTTAAAAACGCACTTGCAGAGGGTGATACGCCCAAGCAGGTTGTTTCACCTGCGGATGCCGTGAGAAAATTTACCGAAAAGCCCGTTACCGCTCCCGAACAGCTTAAACTGAAAAAGGAGCCGGATTTCCGGCAGCACGGCGAAGCATCGGCTTTCAGAAAAACACCTGAGGAAAAAGCAGAGGCAAAGCAGGCTTTTATTTCCGAAAAAGAAAATGATGAGCCGATAATCACAATCCCGAAAATAAAAACAACTCTTTCTGCGGCATCTCCCGTTTCGGAGATTAAAGCGGATGACGAAAGAATAGACAGGCTTGATGATATTCTGCTTAATTCTCCGGCAAAGGAACAGCCGAAAAATGAGCAGCTTAATCAGCCGGAGCAGGCACAGAGCGAGAATGTGCCTCTGCCCGTTGACAACAACGAATTTGATGAGGAGCGCTTCCGCCTTGTGGGTGAAGCGTTTATGACCTACATCATTGTTGAGTATGACAAAAAACTGATTATCATAGATAAACACGCCGCCCATGAAAGAATGATTTATGAACGGCTCAAAAAAGAAAACGGTGACCGTTCGCCCCAGATGCTTCTTGCTCCCGTAACGGTCAATCTGCCGAAGGACGAATATTCCGCAGTTGTAGAAAACAGGGAGCTTATCAATTCCTCCGGCTTCAATGTTGAGGATTTCGGCAACGGCTGTATTCTTGTTTCCGAATGTCCTATGGAGCTTTCACCCGATGATGTGCCGGGGGTTATTGAAGAAATAGCCGGCAGATTCACGGAAAAAAGGCAGGATGTTATGTTTGAAAAGCTTGACTGGATTTTTCATTCCGTTGCCTGCAGAAGTGCCATAAAGGCAGGCAATGTAACATCACGCCTTGAAATGGAGCATTTTGCAAAACAGCTTCTTTCAATGCCGGATATAAGATACTGCCCCCACGGCAGACCCGTGCTTATTGAAATGACACAAAGAGAGTTGGAAAAGAATTTTGGCAGAATATAAAATACCGCTTATTGCCGTTGTCGGGCCAACCGCTTCCGGCAAAACATCCCTGGGGGTTAATATCTGCAAGGCTCTTGACGGCGAGGTCGTTTCCTGTGACTCTATGCAGATTTATAAAAATATGTCAATCGCCACGGCAAAGCCGACGCCGGAGGAAATGCAGGGCGTACCGCACCACCTGATTGACTTTGTATCACTCGGTGAGCTTTACAGCGTTGCCAAATACTGTGAAACGGCAAAAGAGGTTATAAAAGATATAAATTCAAGGGGAAAGATGCCCGTGCTTGTGGGCGGAACAGGTCTTTACTATTCATCGCTTGTTGATAATATTGATTTTCTGCCGGATGAAACGGATTTTGAATACCGTGAATTTCTGAAAAACAGAGCACAGACAGAGGGTGCGGAAATTCTTCTTGAAGAACTGAAAAAAATCGACCCCGAAAGTGCGGCTGTTCTTCACCCGAACAATACGGGCAGAATTATAAGAGCGCTTGAAATATACCATACTACGGGCAAAACAAAATCATTACAAAACGAGCTTTCACGAAGAAATGAATCGCCCTATTCTCTGACGGCAATCTGTCTTGACAGCCGTGACAGGCAGTTTTTATATGACAGAATCAACCGCCGTGTGGATTTGATGCTTGAGCAGGGGCTTCTTGATGAAGCGAGGGCATTTTACACCTCCGGCTACGGCAAAACCGCCGTTCAGGCAATAGGCTATAAGGAGCTGAAGCCGTATATTGACGGTGAAGCACCGCTTGAAGAATGCATTGAAAATCTGAAAATGCAGACAAGAAGATATGCCAAAAGACAGCTTACCTGGTTCAGACGGGATGAGAGAATAAAACGGCTTTACATTGACGAATATAAAAATGCCGGTGAGCTTACAAAAGCGGCGCTTGAAATAATCGAAAGGGGGATGAACAAAAATGAAACAGGAAAATAAGCATATCAGATATACCCTTTATGCCCTGGCAGTTCTTGTTATCGGCTGTTTATCGGCAAAGCTTTATTCGGTTTATATCAACAACTATAAAACGCAGACAGCCTATGTTCAGACTGTTTCGGAAAGCACGGATGCTCAGATGTTCATCATCCGAAGCGAAACGATAATTGACGGCGCAAAGGACGGCACAATAATTGTTCCGCTTGCCGTAAACGGTGAAAGAGTTTCAAACGGCAGTGAAATAGCGGCGGTTTTCACGAACGAAAAGTCGGCTGACAATTATTCGGCGGCTATTTCCCTTAATAAAAAACTTGAGGTATATAAAAAAATCGACAGCCAGGTAAGGCTTGCCAACCTTGACCTTGATAAACTGTCTGCGGAAATTGACAGTGAATTTTGCAGTATGCTCAGCGCAGTTTACGAAAATAATTATTCAAAGCTGAACGAAACGGAATTAAGCTTTGATGAAAAGCTGTCAAGAAAAAACATTTCTCTTGATATTGAGGTTGACTGCTCTGCTCAGATAAGCGATTTGGAAAAAGAGATTAAGGCTCTTTCCTCCTCATCGCCAAAGGATGTTATCAGCGCCTCCTCGGCAGGCTATTTTGTTTCAAGGCCGGACGGCTATGAAAATGTTTTGACGGTTGATAAAATTGATTCCTTAACTCCCGAAAAACTTGAAAAAGCCTTTAAGGCTGAAAAAAGCGAAATCAAAAAGGGCACAATCGGTAAGATTATTAACGGCTACAACTGGTATGTTGCCACTTATGTTTCATCCTCTGCAATAGCAGGTCTTTCAAAGGGCAGCAGAGTTCAGCTCGTTCTCGGTGACGGTGAAAATCTGCTTGTAAACGCCAATGTTTATTCAAACACCCTGACGGATGATAATAAATCCCTTGTTGTATTCAAGTGCTCATATATGAATGATGAGCTTGCAACTCTCCGAAAGGTTACGGGCAAAATTATCACGGGAAGCTACAAGGGTATAAAAATTAAAAAGGATGCCATTCGTTTTGATGAAAAAGGTAACGAGGGCGTTTATATCAAGGAGGGCAATCTTATCAAATTCAATGTGATTGATGAGATTTACTCCAACGATAATTATGTAATTGCGGCAGATAATACGGGTGTACCGGGCAAGCTTGCCAGGTATGACGAAATTGTTATCGCCGGAAAGGAGCTTTCAAATGGAAAGGTTCTCGATTGACCCGAAATACGGCGATATTGAAGAAAATCTGAAAGTAATCAGCGAAAATATTGCCGAAGCGGCGGTTAAATCGGGCAGAAGGCCGGAGGATATACACTTTATGGCGGTCACCAAAACCGTGGAGGCAAAATATATTAACCACGCTTTGGAGTGCGGCATAAAGCTTATCGGCGAAAACAGAGTTCAGGAATTTCTCGAAAAAGAGCCGCTTCTGAATCTGAACGGCGTTTCACCCCATTTAATCGGTCATTTGCAGTCAAACAAGGTCAAAAAAATTGTGGGCAGGGTTGATGTTATTCAGTCTGTTGACACGGTTTCAATAGCAAACGAAATTGCAAAGCACGCAAAAAATGCGGGTATAGTTCAAAAAATTCTGCTTGAAATCAATGCCGGCAATGAATACAGCAAATTCGGTTTTGATATTGACGAAATAACCGAAAGGGCAGAAGAAATATCAAAAATCGAGGGCGTAAAGATTGAGGGCTTGATGTGTGTAGCCCCGATATGCGAAAAAAGGGAAGAACTTATGCACATTTTTTCAAATATGCATAATAAGTTTATTGACATTGATGCCAAAAAAATGGATAATGTTAATATGAATATTCTTTCAATGGGTATGAGCTCCGATTATCAGGAGGCAATACTCGGCGGAGCAAACCTTGTAAGAGTCGGCTCGGCAATTTTCGGGCCGAGAATATATCACGAAAAACACTGAATTTTCAGGAGGACATAAAAAATGAGTTTTGCAGACAAATTAAGAGGCATAATCAATGTATCGGATGATAACTTTACCGATTCAGACGAAAACTATGAGGATGATTTTGATTTCAGACCCGGTCAGGAGCCGCAGCCTGCACCACAGCCTGCACCCAAAATGCAGCCCTTCCATTCAAGAAACGAAAAGAATAATGTTGTTTCGATAAATACGCCCAAGGCAACTGCCGCAAAGCCCGGAGTTGTTTTCCAGAAGATTGACAGCTTCAGCGAGGTAAACAAGGTTGCCGATATTCTCAAAGAAAAGAGAATTGTTTGCCTTAACCTTGAATCCTGCCCCAACAATGAGGCACAGAGAATCATTGATGTTCTTTACGGTGTTTCCTATGCCAATAACGGCGATTTCAAAAAGATTGCCGGCAGAGCCTATGTAATCACTCCCAACGATGTTTCCGTTACAGGCGAGCTCGGTGATGAAATGCTCGGCGCTTCAACAGAAGAAACGGAATTTTGAAAATAATCTGAATTTCAGTAAAGGTGGATAAATATTATGCTTAAGACAGAACAGATTGCCAACGCAAAGTTTACTCCCTTCAGCGCAGGTGCTTACAGCGCAGATGAGGTTGATAACTTCCTTAAGGCGGTTGCCGAATCATACGACCAGAATATCAGAGAGAAGAATGAGCTTCTTAAAAAGATGAGTATTCTTGCCGATAAGGTTGAAAAATACCGTGATGATGAGGAGGCAATTAAGCTTGCACTTCTTGATGCAAGAAGAACTGCCGAAGCCGTTACAAAGGAAGCAGAGCAGAAATCTGCCGCACTCCTTTCGGGTGCACAGACAAAGGCAGGCGCCATTGTTGAGAGTGCAAACATTCAGGCAACACAGAGCATTGATGATGCAAGAGCACAGGCAAAGGGTATTGTTGACAATGCCAAGGTTGCCGTTGCATCCCTTACAGACAGAGCACAGCAGGAAACAAGCCGTGCCATTGTTGCCGCACAGACAAAGGCTGAAGAAATAATTGCACAGGCTAATAAAAAGGCTGAATATATCGTAGGCAACAGCAAAAAGGAATATGATTTTTATTCCGCAGAGCTTGAAAAAATCAAGGCTGAAGCTTCACAGCTCAAAGCAAAAATTCAACAGCTTTGCAGTGACCAGCTTTCAATAGTTTCGGCTGTTCCCGATTATGTTCCGGCTGAAAAAGCAGAGTTTGTTCCCGAGGAGGCTCCTGCTGTTGAAGAAGCCGCCGCCCCCGTTATCGAAACACCGGAAATAAAGCTTGATGATATTCCTGTTGTTGACGAAATTCCCGAAAACCTCAAGGTTGAAGAAACAGCCGAAGAAGAAAGTGTTGTTGAAGCAGAGGAAGAGGCAGTATCCTCCGTTGACGATGATGAAATGAATGAGCTTCTTGCTTCATTCGGCGATGAAGAGCCTGTTTCTCTTGAGCTTGCCTCCGATATTGATAACCTTATGCCCGACATTCCCTCCTTTGAGGATATTGTTCCTGCCGAAAAGGAAGAAGAAAAGGCAGAGGCAGAGGATGACGAGCTTGACCTCGGCCTTGAATCCCTTGATGAGCTTAAGGGTGATGATGAGGATGACGATGATATCACCTCACTCTTTGATTCTCTCTTTTAATTGATATGTTTCAGTTCATTTCAGTTCTTGTTATTGCAGTTCTGGTTGCGGCAGACCGTATAACAAAGAGTATTATCTGTAAAACCGTTATGGTGAACGGGCCGGTTAAGTTTTTTTCGGGGCTGTTTCAGCTCCGCTATGTTGAAAACACCGGTGCGGCGTTCAGCAGTTTTTCGGAAAATACGCTTATTCTGTCCGTTTTTACCGTTCTTGTAATTATTTTGTGCCTGTTTGTGCTGCTTACAAAAAAGGTGAAAAGCAAATTCGCCTGTGCGGCGCTTATGCTGATAATTGCAGGGGGAATCGGTAATGTAATTGACAGAATAGCAAACGGATTTGTCGTTGACTTTATTGAGCCGCTGTTTATGAATTTTGCCGTATTCAATTTTGCGGATATATGTATAACAGTCGGTGCTTTTATGATTATCGGTTTTGAAATCAAGGAGCTTATCGCTGAGAAGAAAAAGACTTCAAAGCCCGGTGAGAAAAACGAAAATGATTGAAAAAATTACCGATATTGAATTTAACGAGCCCATTACCCTTTCGGCGGATGAAGAAACAGCGGGCGAAAGAGCAGATAAAATTCTTTCACTTGCACTTGAAAATTATTCACGGTCCTTTGTGCAGGGGCTTTTTGATGAAAAACTTGTTTTCTGTGACGGAAAGAGGGTATCAAAAAGCTTCAGACCAAAGCTCGGGTGCACTTTGGAATTTTCGGTTCCCGAGCCGGAATTTCTCAAAACCGAAAAGGAAAATATTCCTCTTGATATTGTTTATGAGGATGAGGATTTGCTTGTTGTTAACAAGCCGAGGGGTATGGTTGTTCACCCTGCTCCCGGCAATTATTCCGGCACTCTCGTAAACGCCCTTTTATATCACTGCGGTGATTCGCTTTCCGGCATAAACGGAACAATCCGCCCCGGAATACTTCACCGGATTGATAAAGACACAAGCGGCTTGCTTTTAGTTGCAAAAAATGATGTTGCGCATATTTCCCTTGCTTCACAGATTAAGGAGCATTCTCTTGACAGAGAATACAGGGCTGTTATTCACGGCCGCCTTAAAGAAGCAAACGGAGTTATTGATGCGCCAATCGGCAGAAGCACGGTTGACAGAAAGAAAATGTGTATAACGGAAAAGAACTCAAAGCCTGCCGTTACACACTATGAAACACTTGAAGAGCTTGACGGCTTTTCACTCGTAAAATGCGTTCTTGAAACAGGCAGAACTCACCAGATAAGGGTGCATATGGCTTCCCTCGGGCATCCGGTTGCCGGAGACCCCCTTTACGGCCCGAAAAGTCCTGCACTTTCCGGAGGTCAGTGCCTCCATGCGGCAATAATAGGCTTTACACACCCGGTTACCGGTGAAAGGCTTAAATTTGAAGCACCTCTGCCGGAGTATTTTGAAGCGTTTTTAAGGAAAATAAGAAGATAAAATGGAAAATATAAAACCTGATTTCTCATCATGGCTTGTTGCTTCCGATATTGACGGAACTCTAAACAACAAAATGAGAAAGTTACCTGAAAGAAATTTACTTGCCATAAACAGATTTATTTCTCTCGGCGGCAATTTTACACTTGCCTCCGGCAGAAACCCTCAGTCAATGTGGCGCCATTATAAAAAACTGCCTTTAGGCTCAATCCCCGCCGTTGTTATGAACGGTGCCGGAATATATGATTTTGACAAAAGCGAAATGATATATTTCAAGCCACTCAGCCATAAAACAATGCGGACTGTTATTGATGTTGCATCAGAGTTTTCAACCATTGATGCGCTGATCTTTACAAAAGACATTGTGTATGTTACGGGCATAGGGCTTTGGGGCTGGTTCTATATGAATGCGGATAAGCTCAGCCATAAATTTGTTAAGGATATCCGTGATGTTCCCAGAGAAAACTGGGGCAAGGTCATTTTCTGCGGTCCTCCGTGGAGAGTCAGAAAGGTCAGAAGAAGACTTGACAGAGTTGCTTTTGTAACCTACACAAGAATGGATTCATCCATTGCAAGTGTTGAAATCCTTGAAGAGGGTGCAAACAAGGGCTCTGCCGTTCAGAAGCTTGCCGAAATGATTAATGTTGATAAATCCCATACCTGCGGTATCGGTGATTATTATAATGACTACGAAATGCTGGAAACTGTCGGTGTTTCCGCCTGCTGCGGTCAGGCACCGAAAAAATTAAAAGCAGTTTCGGAATTTGTTGCCTGCCATTGTAACAAGGGTGCGGTTGCAGACTTCCTTAACTATATAGAAACAAACAAACTTGAAGAATAATTACAGGAGGTGGCTGTAATGGATGCAGTTGCTAAAAAACAGTTAAAAATCACAGCTTGTAAGGCAAGAATGGGGATAATTGAGGGCGTTTTCAATGCAAAGTCCGGTCATCCCGGCGGATCTCTTTCCTGCGTTGATATCGTTACATATCTTTATTTCAACAAGATGAATGTTGACCCCGCAAATCCCAAGGCAGAAGACAGAGACAGATTTGTTCTTTCAAAGGGACACGCTGCTCCTGCTCTTTATTCGGTTCTTGCTCTTAAGGGCTTCTTCCCCGAGGAATGGATTAAGACCTTGAGAAAATCAGATTCAAATCTTCAGGGTCACCCCTCAATGAAATACACTCCCGGTATTGATATGTGCACAGGCTCTCTCGGCCAGGGCATTTCAACCGCCTGCGGTATGGCTCTTGGCGGAAAACTTGCAAACAAGGATTTCCGTGTTTACACAATCCTCGGTGACGGTGAAATTCAGGAGGGTCAGGTTTGGGAGGCTGCTATGTATGCCTCAGCAAAGAAGCTTGACAACCTTGTAGCTGTTGTTGATAACAACAATCTTCAGATTGACGGCTCTGTTGATGAGGTTAACTCACCCTATCCCATAGGTGAAAAGTTTGCTTCATTCGGCTGGAATGTTATTGAAATCTGCGGCCATTGCTTTGATGAGATTGAAGCCGCATTCAAAGCAGCAGAAGAGTGTAAGGGAAAGCCCACCGCAATTGTTGCAAAAACAGTTAAGGGCAAGGGCGTTTCATATATGGAAAACCAGGTTAACTGGCACGGTGCCGCTCCCAATGCAGAGCAGTACGAGCAGGCTATGGATGAACTTAACAAGGCTCTTAAAGAGCTTGAAGCATAAGGAAAGGACAGGTGAAGAAAAATGGCTGATATTATTAAAATGGCAACCCGTGAAGCATACGGTAAAGCACTTGTTGAACTCGGCGAAAAAAATGATAAAGTTATTGTTCTTGATGCTGACCTTGCCGCCGCAACAAAAACAGGAATGTTCAAAAAGGCATTCCCCGACAGATTTATTGATTCCGGTATTGCCGAGGGCAATATGATGGGCGTTGCCGCAGGCCTTTCAACAACAGGCTACACAGTTTTTGCAAGCACATTTGCAATGTTTGCCGCAGGCAGAGCCTTTGAACAGGTCAGAAACTCAATCGGATACCCCCACCTCAATGTTAAAATCGGCGCAACCCATGCAGGTATCTCCGTTGGTGAGGACGGCGCAAGCCATCAGTGCTGTGAAGATATAGGTCTTATGAGAACTATTCCCGGTATGACTATCATCAACCCTGCAGATGCTGTTGAAGCAAGAGCCGCTGTTTTTGCCGCAGCAGAGTATGAGGGCCCCGTTTATATGCGATTCGGCAGACTTGCCGTTCCCTGCATTTTTGATGATAACTATAAGTTTGAATGGGGCAAGGCGGTTACTCTTTCAGAGGGTAAGGATGTTACGATTATCGCAACAGGCCTTATGGTTAACGAAGCGGTTGAAGCAAAGAAGCTTCTTGCAGATGAGGGTATTGACGCTGAAATTATCAATGTTCATACCATTAAGCCTCTTGATGTTGAAACAGTTTGCAGGTCAGCTGCAAAAACAGGCTGTGTTGTTACTGCCGAAGAGCATAACATTATCGGCGGCCTCGGAAGTGCGGTTTGTGAAGCAATCTGTGAAAGCGGAAAGCCCGTTCCCGTTGTCAGACTCGGCGTTAACGATGTTTTCGGAAAGTCCGGCCCTGCAACAGAGCTTCTTCACATTTACGGTCTTGATGCCGCAAATATCGTTGCAAAGGCAAAGCAGGCAATTTCGTTAAAATAAGTTATATAAAAAACTTAATTTTCGGGGGCTGTTCTGATGTGACAGCCCCTGTAGAAATATAATAAGGATATATTAGTATGAGCGAGAAAATCCTGAAAAAGACCGCTTTCGGCGGTTTTAATAAGAAAAGCGTGCTTGATTATGTTGAAAAACTTCAGGCTGAAAACTTTGAACTTAAAAAGAGTGCCGATGAACTTTCCGCCTGTAAGAAAAGGGCAGAGGATTTAAGTGCAAAGGCTGATAAGTTTTTTGCAGAGCTTGAGGATATTTCAAAAAAATATGATGAACTGAAGGCTGATAAGGAAAAGCTTCTCACGGAAAATGCAGAGCTGCTTTTGAGAAAAGAAGCCCTTGAAAAGAATCAGAATGTCATTGTTGAAAACAGCGGCAATTCTCTCATTCAAAATGCCATGATTTATTCCGATAAGCTTATTGCCACCGCAAGGGATGCCGCCGATGATTTGCTTAACAAATCAAGCGATACGGTTTCCGCTTCAAGCACAAAGGTTGATGAAGCGAGCGAAAAACTGAAAACGGCAAGGTTTAATCTCGAATGTTCGCTTAACAGTGTCAGCGAAGCAATGAACAATGTTTCAAAAACATTAAATGCGCTTCTTTTAGATTTGAAGGGTGATAATAATGGCTGAATACAGGGTCGGATTCTCCGAGCTCCGCGGAATAATCCCGGAGCTTAAAGCAGGGGATAAGGTGCTTTTAAGCGGAACGGCATATACAGCAAGGGATGCGGCACATAAAAAACTTATTTCTCTTCTGGAAAATAGCGAGCCGTTGCCTTTTGAATTAAAGGATGCCTGCATTTATTTTGCCGGCCCGACTCCCACACCGCCCGGAAAGGTTACGGGCAGCTTCGGCCCCACAACCTCCGGCAGAATGGACCCCTATTCTCCCGCATTGCTTGACAGGGGACTTGCGGCAATGATAGGCAAGGGCAAGAGGAATAAGGCTGTTGTTGATGCCATAGTGAGAAATAATGCGGTTTATTTTTGTGCCATAGGCGGTGCAGGGGCTTTGTGCTCAATGCACATAACATCTATGGAGGAAATTGCTTTTCCCGAACTCGGCTGTGAAAGTATAAAACGCTTAACGCTCAAGGATTTTCCCGTTTATGTTGGAATTGATTCGCAGGGCAATTCAATTTATAACTGAATAAAAATACTTAAAGGCGGTTGCAAATTGCAACCGCCTAAACTGTTTGTTTATCGCTTTTTCTTATTTGTTATTGAGATAGTAGAAAGGATTGATAATGTCGATAAAGCCCTTGTAACCGAAGATGCTTGAAACGCCGTCATTTATTTTCTTCATAAATGAATCCTTTTCTTCTGCTTCGGTGCTTCTCTTGTAGCCGGCAATACCGAGGTCAGCCATCATATCCGTGAGAGCCTGAATCTTCTTGTCATCCTCAACTCTGTTGTTGATTTTGCTGTCCATCATTGCGTAAACATCATTTACAACCTTAATCTGAGCATCGCTCATAAAGCCGAGACCGCTTGCATCCTTGAAATATGCCTTCATATCAAAGCTGTCAATGGTTTTTGCATCATAGCCGAGGCTTGCCTGCTCATTGACCCATACCTTAAGGTCGGGGAGGTAATCTCTCTTGAGCTTCTTAAGGAATCTTGAACCGTTATCTCTGGGATAGGTTGCGGCTTCCTGCTTATCACCGCAGGCAAGTGCAAGTGCAAGGTTAAGAGCGGTGTTGTTGTTTTCAAGCTCGTGCTTCTGCTCTCTGAAGAGCCATACATTGTCGGGGAAGATGCAGGTTGAAAGGTCAACGCTCTTATCTGCTGTTGTATATTCTGCGTTGTAATCCTTAAGCTGCTGACCGACGGGAGCAAAGGTTGCACCTGTTGCTGTTGAAGAAATCTGAATGATTTCATCGGAGTTTGTTGTGGTTGTTGAATTGAGGAACTTGAAGAAAGCGTAATCGCCTGTTTCACTGCCGCCGAATTCATAACCGTAGCCTGCAATATAATAGAACTCTGTGCCGAATTTTTTGTTGAGATTCTTAAGACGGGCTTCAAGAGTAGACTGGCACTCATAATACTTATCTGTCATTGCAAGAATCTTATCGGATGCCTTTTCGGCAAGAATGTTTCTGCGGATTGCGAGGTATCTGTTGTGAGGGATAAGTGCAAGGAGTGAGGGGGTTTTAAGGATGAATTCATTAACAAGTGAGCCGAGAATTTCATCAATAATGCTCCTGAGTGTTGCTTTGGGGAAAAGACGGAGAACAAGGTTTACAATGTATCCGCCGTCACCGCCTATCATATCTGCAAGAACGCCGTCATAAAGCTTATGAGGAGCATCCTTTGCATAGCTGCGCTCGATAAGGTCGGCAAAAACATCACTGCCGTCCCATGCACCTACGATTGAAACAACTCTTGCAACCTGTCCCTTATCGCCGTAATCCTGAAGATAGGATGAAACAACGGAAGCACCCATACTCATAGGAACAAGAACAACCTTGTCATAGCCGGGATGCTCGGGAAGAACAACATCGTTGATAAATGCATCAAGGTCCTTTGCATTATCATATACGAATGAGAATGCGCTGTAATTGAAGCAGTAAATCATCTGCTCACCGATATCGCCTATAACATCCTGGCAGGGGGTTGAACGGTAGAAATTATCCTTCTGCTCCTTTGTCATATTGGCAACGCAGGTCTGTGCTCTCGGTGTGATAACATTTGCGGGGAGCTTACCGTTCTCATCAATAATGTTATACTTAAAGAGTGTTTTTACAACCTTGTTAACAGCCCACTCGGGAATGCAGTTGATTCCGGTGAGTGAAGCAAGAAGACCGCCTACAACTGCAAGGAGAGCAGGGTAGAGGGTAATATCCTTAAATGCAAAGCCGAAATCGTTGCAGAAAAGGTTCCATCTTGTTGTGGATGTGTCTGTTTCAATGTAATCACGGGTAACGCCGTTTTCGTCAACATAGGTGGTTTTGCCGTTTACAACTTCATTAAGACGGGTGTAGTAATCGTTTACATCATCTGCCTTTTCATAGAAGTAGCTGTATGACTGACCGATACCTGTTACGAAAATGATGGGGTAATCCGCCTTTGTGCCGGGAACATTTTCGTTTTCGTGCTCAACATTGATGGTCTGACCGTCAACTGTTATCTTTGCTTTTGCGGAGCCTATAACCGAAAAACAGGAAACAAGCATTGCAAGGCAAAGAATGAGTGCTGTGATTTTTTTCATATTGTTTCTCCTCTCGGAAATAATATTTTTTATCTGACTATTTTTTCACCGTCAAACATAAACACGCCGAAGCCGTGGCCTGTTTTGTTGCCGGAAAGTATCCAGCTCTTATATGCTTTCTGAAGCTTTGTCTTTTCGGGAAGCTGTTCGACGGGAAGGTCGGAATCCTTGCCGAAAACTCTCCAGCCGTCACCGAAGCGGTCTGATTCAGCCCAGTCAACAATTTCAAAATCGTTAAGGAATTTGAGAATGTTCATCTCCCCGGGCAGAAATTCCGTTTGCTTCGGGAAAAGAAGCCATGAGCCTACACCGAAAATTACCTTTCCGTCCGGGAAAAGACCCTTAACATGGTCATAGGCTTCCTTGTAAGAAGCGTATCTGACCTCGTCCGTAAGGGGAATACCGGAATTGGGAATGTGAAAATTGATGTAAATATCACCGGGGTTTATGGTGTGGCCGCACTTCATTGTGAAAGGCTCATCTCTGTCAAAGGTGTTGATTTCATACTGAAATCTTCCGTAGCCTACTCTGTCCATACGGAAAAAGCCGCTGAACCAGCCTGCAACAAATGTGCCGGGAACCTCTTCACATTCAAGACATTCGTTAAGCTTACAGCGAAGGTCATCCATCGTTCTGTAATAAATCTTCGGGTCAATGTTGTGAAGACCGTACTGATTTCTTAAATCCTCCGTAAGGCAAAGGAGAAAAACAAAGTGAAGAGTGTATTCGCTGTAGCCCTTTGATTTTGCAAGCTCTGAAAGCTTATCGCAGAGGGCACCGCCTATTTCACAGCGGTGGCGGTCAAAATCCTCTTTGAGCATATCAAAGGCACAGCCGAATGCCTTATCATTATCAAGTTCATCAAGAACCTTTGTAAAAAGTCTGACTGATTCTTCGGGATATTCATATCTTGCCATAAAATCCCGAATAAATTGAGTGTTGTGCTTCATTTATAACCTCTGAAAAAAAGCGGCATGATTCGAGTCCCATAGGAATTCGGAATCCCGCCGCCGGAAAAATTTAATTACTTGCTGAGAATCTCGTAAACTGACCAGTAAACTGTGAAATAGTAATCCTCAAAGGCTTCCTTTGCCTGTGAAGAGAAGATGTTGACACCCTCAAAGAGAAGCTTGATTGCATCGGCTGCAACCGCAAAGGCAGCGCTGACTGCCGCTGCCGCATCAAGTGCTGCTGCGATTACGCCGTCAAATGCATCGCTGATTAAATCTGTGAAGGGGTTATCCTTAAGTGTTGTAAGGAAAGCCGCAATACCCTCTGTTGCCTTACCCTTAAGTGTATCAGCAGTGGGAAGAACTATGCCGGAGGTTTTTGCATCCTTAAGGTTTGCTGCTTCTGTTTTATATGAAGCAACACCGTCTGTGTATGAGCAGAATTCAAGATAGCCCTGGGGAAGGTCCTTGCCCTCGCCGTACTGAGCGGCTGTATCCTTGAAGAGTGTGTTGTTTGATGCAAGATCAATGCCCTTGTAGGTCTGGAAGTGTGCGGAGGTATCTTTGCAGATTATGTATCTGTAAACGGTAAGGCCGTCATCTGCACCGGGAGCCTTGGGAGCAGTAAGGGGAGCCTGGCAGTATTTGCAGACACCGCTGTTATCGCTGTAAATCTTGTTGACGGAGAATTCGCCGAGTGCTTTTCCGCATTCGGGGCAGAAGATTACATAGAAGGGATGAAGCTCAACTGCTTCATAGCCCATATAATCGGGATAAGCGATATCCTTGAGCTCGTATGTTTTGCCGTGCTTAACGCAGGCTGTTTTAGCAGCGTTGACTGAATAGGTTTTAAGGTCAACAATGCGGAAGAACGCTGTTGCCTCACAGCCCCAGGTGAAATCACCGTCATTTGCTCTTGCGGCGACATCATTTGCCTGAAGATTCAGGTACCATTCGTCAGCGGCATAATCATAGCCGTCACCTGCAAATGCTACGGTTGCAAATGAAAGAACAAGTGTAAGTGCCATTAAAACCGAGATAAGCTTTTTCATAAATCTTTCTCCTTGAGAAATTATTTTGAAATTGTATTCGTATGAATTATAAACCATCCCTGCATTTTTGTCAATAAAATTATAAGTAATAAAATATTGTTACTAATTTGTAATTATTTTATTCATTATTACTATTGAAAAACTGTTTTTTTTGTTGTAAATTAAAAGGGCTCACAAATACAGAATAGAGGATTTATTATGACCGGCTCCAAAAAAGGGTTTTCCGTCGTCATAATGATTCTGATTTTTTCGCTGTTGCTCACGGCGTGTATAACCGTGTCATCAAACAAATTTGCAACTGCCATCGGTTTATCAACCAAAAGCACAACGGAAAATACTGCTTCTCAAATTAACGGAACAACAAAGGCTGTTACAGAGCCTGCGGCAACTGTTGCCGAAGAATCAACAACCGCTCACTCCTCAAAGAGAGAAACAACAGAAAAGAAGACGGAAAGCAAAACAACTGAATATTCAGAGTCTTCTTCCGATGTTGAAATATGTTCGGTTTCGCCTGAAGAAAAAGCGGAAAAAACCGCTTCTTCTTCAAAGGTTAAAAAGACAGCAAAATCAACTAAAACAACAAAGAAAGCCTCTTATTCAAAGCCTTCTGCTCCTGCGGAGTTTGATTGCTTTGACGATTGCGTTTTTATCGGCAATTCAAGGCTTCTTGCTGTTGGCAATTATAACCTTGCGAGAAATGTTTATGCCGTTGTCGGCTTAAATGTTGAAACGGTTTACACCAAAAAATGCGAGGGCAGTAAGGTTCCCGTAATAAACGAGCTTGACGGTAAGGATTATAAGAGAGTTATTCTTATGTTCGGTGATAACGAGTGCGGCTGGGCTTCGCTTGATGACTTTGAGGCTCAGTATAAAAAGGTTATCGGAACAATAAAAGAAAAGCTTCCGGATGCAAAAGTTTATCTTGTTTCTGTTTTGCCCATTTCCTATGAAAGGTCACAGCAGAATCAGTACGGTTATAATATAAATTCAATCGCCGCCGCAAACGAAAAAATAAAAAAGGTTGCCGCCGATATGGGCTGTGCCTATGTTGATGCCGGCAGTTCAATTAAAAACAGCAACGGTTATCTGCCGGATGATGCGTCATCAGACGGATGCCACCTCAGCAAAGAATATACAAGAATCTGGCTCAGCGTTGTTGCTGAAAAAATAAAAGAGGACAAGGGCTTTTCTTTCGGCAAAAAAGGTGAAGAAAGAACATCCTTTGAATTCAGAGGGATATTCAGAAAATGAAAAAAATAACAGCAGTTCTTTTGGTTGCTCTTATGGCTGTCTGCTTTGCAGCCTGCGGAAGCAACGAAAACAAATCAAAAACAAATTACACACCCCAACAGGCGGCAGAAAAGCTTGTCGGCGCTCTTGAATTCGGTGAAGAGCTTGAACAGACCGATAACGAAATAACCCTTGAAAAATACGGTATTGATGCTTCGCTTGTTGCCGATGCCGCAAGGTTTGCGGGCAGCGGAGCAACTGCGGATGAGGTTGCTGTTTTTGAGTGTGTTGACGAAGAAGCGGTCAAAGCCGTATCTGCCGCTATTGATGAAAGAGTTGCATATCTCAAGGACGGTTATGCATCCTACGGACCCGGCGAGGTTCCCAAAATCGAAAATGCGGTTGTGATTTATGACGGGCTTATGGTTTGCTTCTGTATCAGCAATAACAGCGAAAATGCAGAATCAATCTATTACGGCAACTGATGCCGGAAACATTTTTTCTTGACATATCGGTTCGTTTTTGATATATATAGATTATAAAGTATCTTTTCTGATAAAGCAGAGGGGAGTAGCTTTTAAATCCGTGAGAAGTCAACAACCGCCGTTTTTCGGCTGGCCCACGGAGCATATTATTATGTAAGCGAGACCTTTGATACGGCAAAAAGCCCGTGTCAAGGGTCTTTCAATATTTAAGAAAGTTGAGACTGAAGATGAAACATTATCTCGAAACAAGCGAAAATGTTCTTTCGGAGCTCAAGTCAACCGAAAACGGTCTGACCTCTGCGGAGGCGGAAAAAAGACTTGCCGAAAACGGAAAGAACAAGCTTAAAGAAGCGGAAAAGGACAGCCTTTTCAAAAAGTTCATAAGTTCTCTGGCAGACCCTATGATTATAATGCTTCTCGTTGCAGCAGGTATTCAGGCGGTTGTTGCCGTTATTGAGTCAAAGGGAATACCGACTGTCAAGGACTTTGCCGATGTTCTTGTTATCCTCGTTGTTGTTATAATCAACACGGTTATGTCACTTGTGCAGGAGAGCAAGTCAGAGGCGGCAATGGATGCTTTGATGCAGATGACTGCCGCAACCTCAAAGGTTCTGCGTGACGGCGAGCTTGCCGTTGTAAAGAGCGAAGACCTTGTTGTCGGTGATGTTATCGTTCTTGAAGCCGGTGACGCCGTTCCTGCGGATTGCCGTATTCTTGAATCTCATTCCATAAAGGCTGAGGAAGCCGCTTTAACAGGCGAATCCGTTCCTGTTTCAAAGATTATTGATGTTCTTATGTGCAAGGATTCATCGGGCGATGTTGGACTCGGCGACAGAAAGAATATGCTTTACAGCGGCTCCACAATTGTTTACGGCAGAGGTAAAGCGGTTATAACAGGTGTCGGTATGGATACCGAAATGGGCAAAATTGCCGATGCTCTTTCACAGGCAGAGCAGGAGCAGACACCTCTTCAGAAGAAGATGGGTGAGCTTTCAAAATTCCTTACAAAGCTTGTTATAATTATCAGTGTTCTTGTTTTTGCCGTAGGTATTGTTGAATCACTTATTATTGCAAATAAAAACGGAACTCCGTTTACAGGCTCTCTTTTAGGCAACACCGCACTTTCAACCTTTATTTCAGCCATTGCTCTTGCGGTTGCCGCAATCCCAGAGGGACTTCCCGCAGTCGTTACGATTATTCTTTCAATCGGTGTTACCGCTATGTCAAAAAGACAGGCGCTTATCAGAAAGCTTACGGCGGTTGAAACTCTCGGCTGTACTCAGATTATCTGCTCCGATAAAACAGGTACTCTTACACAGAATAAGATGACTGTTGTTGACCATTTCTCAACGGATGAAAAATTCCTTGCCAAGGCAATGGCTCTCTGCTGTGATGCCGAAATCAAGGAGGGCGAGGAATTTTCAACAGGTGAGCCCACGGAATGTGCCCTTGTAAACTATGCAAATAAACTCGGTATGCCTAAATATGCTCTTGAAGCTGATTCACCCAGAATAGGTGAAGCCCCCTTTGATTCGGGCAGAAAGATGATGTCAACCGTTCATCAGTCAGCCGATGGCATTGTTCAATATACAAAGGGCGCTCCCGATGTTCTTCTTGCAAGATGCACCCATTACCTTGAAAACGGCGAAATCAGGGAAATGACAGAGGAATTTAAGGCAAAGGCTGCCGAAAACAACAAGGCGTTTGCCGATAAGGCTCTTCGTGTTCTTTGCGCCGCTTATAAAACATACGATTCCGCACCTGCTTCATTTGACCCCGAGGCACTTGAAAATAACCTTATTTTCATCGGCCTTACCGGTATGATTGACCCCTGCCGTCCCGAGGTTTATGAAGCAATTAAGGAATGCCGTCTTGCAGGTATCCGTCCTGTTATGATTACAGGCGACCATAAGGATACAGCGGTTGCAATCGGCAAGGATTTAGGAATTATTACTGATGCAAGCCAGGCCTGCATAGGTGCAGAGCTTGATAAATACAGCGATGAGGAATTGCTTGAAATCGTTCCGAAGTTCTCCGTTTATGCCCGTGTTCAGCCGGAGCATAAGACGAGAATCGTTAAGACCTGGAAATCGCTCGGTATGGTTACCGCAATGACGGGTGACGGCGTAAACGATGCTCCCTCAATCAAGGCAGCCGATATCGGAATCGGAATGGGTATCACAGGTACCGATGTTACAAAGGGCGTTGCCGATATGGTTCTTGCAGATGACAACTTTGCAACAATCGTTAATGCGGTTGAAGAGGGCAGAAAGATTTACGACAATGTCTGCAAGGTTCTTCAGTTCCAGCTTTCAACAAACCTTTCCGAAGTTCTCATAATGTTCATAGCAGCAATACTTCACTTTAACATTCTTGATGCTGTTCATCTTCTCTGGATAAATATGGTTACTGACTCTCTCCCCGGCCTTGCTCTCGGTATGGAAAAAGCCGAAGGCAACCTTATGAAGAGAAAGCCCAGAGCGACCACGGACGGTATTTTCTCACACGGTGCCGGACTTGATATGGTATGGCAGGGTGTTTATCTTGCACTTATCGAAATCGGCTCATACATTATCGGCTATCATTTTGAAACAGGCTCATTTACAGGCTTCTTTAACGGTGAAACCTGCCCCAACGCAATGGCAATGGCGTTCCTTACGGTTAACTTTGCCGAAATGATGTGCGCAATGAATATGCGTTCACAGACAGGCTCAATCCTTTCAAAGGGTATGTTCAAAAATATGAACTGGTGGCTCGTAGGCGCATTCTTTGCAACAACAGCCCTTACACTTGCCGCAATTTATATTCCCTTCCTCGGCGGAATCTTCGGTACTTATGTTGACGGCAGATGCGTATTTGAAGCAAAAGAGCTTCTTATTTCCTGTGTGCTTGCTCTTTCAACAATTCCCGTGTTTGAAATCGGCAAGCTGTTCAGAAGAATATCACTCAAAAAGAAAGAACAGTAACTTAAATAACGGCGGAGCGAAGCAGTCAATGATTGTTTCGCTCTCTTTTTTTATTTCGTAAATATTGACGGAACAGCTTTGTGAAAGTATAATAAAGTAACTTAAATTCAGGACGGTTGAAATGGATTACACAAAGCAATACAATTTCAAACAGTTTATGAGGCAAATTTTCTGCGCACATAAAATAAAACACCGAAAATTCACGGCGGAAAAGCCATCTGAGGCTGAAATAAGGGAAGCTGATATTCCCGTTACAATAAAAAAACAGTCAGGCAGAGATTTTGTTATTCTGAACCTGACGGATATTCATTATTCGGATTATGATATTCGCTTCTGGATGAGCCTTGCGGCAGAGCGTACAATAAAAAGGCTTGTGAGAGATGTTAAGCCGGATTTGATAACCGTAACGGGCGACATCGTTTGCGGCAAAAGTGCTTATTTTTCGCTGATGCGTTTTATTGATATGATGGAGGCCTTTGAAACGCCCTGGGCGCCCGTATTCGGCAATCACGATGATGAAACCAACTGTGATAAATTTTATCAGGCAAGGGAAATGCAGAAAGCACCTCATTGTATTATGAAGCTTGGTAATCCCGAATACGGATGCGGTAATTATGCTTTGACAGTCAAAAATGAAACCGATACTGTTGAAGCGGTAATAATGACGGACAGCAAGCACGGTCAAATGAGTGAAAGCCTGAAGGAATGGGTTGTTGAAGCAGGCAAAAGAATCGGAGCAAAAGAAACGGCGGTTATGATGCATATTCCTCTGCCCGAATATCAGTCAGCCTATGACAAACCATGGATGATAACGGAATAAAGTCTGTTGTTCACAGAACACGCTGTGCCAAAGGCTTCAAAAATTTATATACTTAAACCGGCAGGAGGTAACAATATGTCAGACTTGTATTCATCAATTTGTATTTCATCGGTTAAATCCACCGTGCTTGAGCTTTTCGGCTTAAATGCAACGGAGAATAACGAAAAATCGAATCCTCTTATCAAGGCACTTGCCGAAAATAAGGGCAAGGTTGACAGAGCGGTAATTTATAATCCCGATGCGGTTGCTCTCTGGGTTTATCAGAAATATACCGAAAAATTCACCGATGTTGCGGTGAACAGCGATTTGGCAATACCTATGCTCTCCGTTATGCCCTCGGTAACTCCTGTCTGCTTTGCATCAATGTACACAGGTGTATTGCCGGAGATACACGGCATCAGAAAATATGAGAAGCCTGTTTTGAAAACCGAAACACTTTTTGACAGGATGCTGGCGGCAGGTAAAAAGTGCGCCATTGTTTCAACGGCAGGGGACAGCATTTCAAAAATCTTCCTTGAAAGAGATATGGATTATTTTATCTATGACGATATTGAAGAGGTAAGGCGTAAGGGACTGGAGCTGATTGAAAAAAACTGCTATGATTTGCTCGTTATTTATAACGGCGATTATGACGGATTTATGCATAAATTCGGGCCGGAATCCCCGGAGGCACTCGGCAGGCTTGATATGGATGTTGCGTACTATAAGAAAATGGTGCAAAAAATCAAAGAATGTTATTCCTCTGGCACCACATTTTACGGCTTTTGCCCCGACCACGGCTGCCATGAAATTGACGGCGGCTGCGGCAGTCACGGCCTTGATGAGCAGGAAGATATGAATGTGATTCATTTCTACGGGATAAATTCTTGACAAAGCAGGTCTTGTGATATAGAATTATGAACGGTGTTTTGAACACCCTTAAAGGCAACTATATTCGGTAGGCGGTTCGTCCTCTATCCCAAGAGGGCAGCTTTTCGCCCTCGGAAAGGGGGCGGTGCTTATGATAACACTTTCGGAAGTAATATTATTACTTTCTCTGATTGTTGAAGTTATAACGCTTGTTATTTACATAACAAAAAAGAAATAACCGCCCTGTCGCTCAAAACAAAGGCGGTTAATTCTTAACCATTTTTTGAGGGCGAACCGTCTATCGGTTGCCTTTCTGTCATTATTATACCATAAAAAATATTTTTGTCAACTTGCTTATTTCTGTCAGATGAAATGTCTTAACGGAGTGTGCGTTACTTTCTTTTAATCTGAACGATTATACCTGTAACCGCAAGGATTATTGCAACAATAAATATCAGCAAAATTTCATTGCTTTTTATGAATATCATCAGCTCCTCCGGGGCTGATAAATTTTCTTTTAGCTGTTCAAAAATATCAGGTGAAAAGGACGAGGCAACGGAGATAACGCCGTGATAATCCATCCCTTTGCAAAGACCGTAGCCTCCCAAGCCTGCAAGAGCACCGCCGAGGGCGGAGGTTATGATTATCCGGGCAAGGTTATGGGCTTTTCTGACAAAATAGGCGATTACCGCCGCAACGGTCAGCAAAAGAATAAGGGGTATAAGTGTATCGGCTGTTTTGAAAAGCTCACCGTATTTGCTTAAATCCACATTTGTGTTAATAAAATAGCTTGAAGCGGAAACGATAACGGAAATTATCAGAAAACTGAATAATCCGGAAATGAATTTTGAAAATTTCATTCCGAAAAAGCAGAGAAAAAGTCCGATTACCGTTGCCGAAATAAGAATCGGGTCCATATTTCCTCCGGTATTACTGTGTTATTCCGAGTGCCTCCGGGGTTAAATCCGGTGAATAAATCTCTTTGTTTGTGGAAAGCACAACAAGGGTTTTGGTGCTTGAAATACCGCCGGTTGACTTGATTTCATTAACGATTTTTTCAAGCCCCTTACCGCTTTCGGTACACACCTTCAAAAGAAAATCCGCATCGCCTGTGATGTAATGGCATTCCACAACATTAGGGTGACTTTTGACAAAATCAAGAAACGGCTCAATGTATTTAGGGTGCTCCGTGCTTACGGAAATAAAAGCGGTAATATCAATGCCTGCCTTTTCTTTATCAAGAATAAGGGTGTATTGCCTGATTATGCCGGAGGCTTCCAGCTTTTTAATCCTGTCAAGAACAGCCGAAACGGACATATTTATTTCACTGCCTATGGATGAGGCGTTAGCCCTTGCGTTTTTCTTTAAGCATTCAATTATTTTGAGGTCAGTTAAATCCATATTGCTTTACCTTGCCGTTGAATTAAAGTTTGTATTGTTTGTTTTTCTGTTATAGTAATTATAGCCTGTTTTTGCCTTTCGTCAATGGTGAAAAGAAAATATAATTCAACATTTTACGAATAATTGCAGGATAATAATGATATTAAAGAAAAAAACCTTGACATTAAAATAATGTATTGATATAATACAAAGGCTGCAAAAACGGCAGCGGGATTAAATCAAATTTTTTCCTTGCCACAGGTCAGTCTGTGGCCAATGACCGGAAGGAGGTGCTCAGGAATGGCATACAGCTACGAAACAATGGTTGTATTCTCAGTTGCAGAAGGCGAAGAGAGTGCAAAGACCCTTGTTGAAAAGTTCAAGGCAATGATCGAGGCTAACGGCACATTGGAGAGCATTGATGAATGGGGTAAGCGCAAGCTTGCATATCCTATCAATGATGAACCCGATGGCTACTATGTAATTTATAATTACACAGCAGACCCCGCATTCCCCGCAGAGCTTGACCGTATCTTCAAGATTACGGATGGCGTTCTTCGTTCACTTATTATCAACAAGAATAACTAAGGAGGTTCAGCAATGCTTAACTGTGCAATTATTATGGGCAGACTCGTTGCCGACCCCGAGCTTCGTACCACAAACGGTGGTACAAGTGTTACTTCGTTCAGAGTAGCCGTTGACAGAAGCTTTGTCCGTCAGGGTGAAGAGCGTCAGGCAGATTTCATTGATGTTGTTGCGTGGAGACAGACTGCTGAATTTGTCAGCAAATATTTCCGCAAGGGCTCAATGATTGCTGTTCAGGGTTCTATTCAGACAAGAAATTACGAGGATAAGAACGGAAATAAGAGAACAGCAGTTGAAATCGTTGCCGACAATGTCAGCTTCACAGGCTCAAGGACTGAAAGCGGAACCGGCAGTTATTCAAGAGAAGAGGGTACTCCGGCTTACCAGCCTGCTGCTTCATTCACAACAGCAGATGAGGGTGATTTTAAGGACATACCCGAAGATGACCTTCCGTTCTGAGAAGGCTACACTAATCCTAAAAAGGAGGTTTAATCCAAATGGCATACGATAAGAATGCAGACAGAAAAGGCGGCGCAGTCAGAAAGGGCCGCAGAAAAGTTTGTGCTTTTTGTGTAGATAAGGTTGAGTGCATCGACTATAAGGATGTTAATAAGCTTCAGAAGTTCACTTCAGAGAGAGCAAAGATTCTTCCCCGTCGTGTAACAGGTACCTGTGCAAAGCATCAGAGAGAGCTTACAACCGCTATTAAGCGTGCCCGTCAGGTTGCTCTTCTTCCCTATATTTCAGAATAATATAGGCTGCACTACAGCACCGAATAAATAATAAAGCAAAGGATTTTGAATTTCTGCGTAAAAGCAGGTAACTCAAAATCCTCTTTTTATTATGTTTTAATTATTTTTCTCATTCCGAAATATAACGGTATTCCGCCTGCGGTGCAAACAATAATTTCGCCAAGAGCCACCTGAGCCGCATTTACGATAAAGGCTGTAAGGCTTGCTTCTCTGCCACCCGTCAAAAGCATTATTTCTCCGCCGATAATAATTCCGTTAATGAGTGCTGGCATCAGAATTGAAATAAGCGGAATGTTTTTCACTTTTATGCTCCTTAATTTTCTGCCGAGAACAGCGGATAAAAGGGTGGCAAATGCGCCGAAGATTATATCCCATATACCCATCGGGCTTGAAATGTTGCCGATTATACAGCCTATTGTTAAGCCGGGTATTGCCGCCGGTGTCAGTGCGGAAAGAACTGTCAATGCTTCAGAGAGCCTGAACTGTATAGGTCCGTAAGCAATGCCGAAAACGGAAGAAAAATATGTTGCGGTCGCATAAACGGCCGCAATCAATGAACTCTGAACAATAAATAATGTTCTGTTATTTTTCATTTTTGCTCCTTTTGTTGCCGTGCAACGCCTTTAGTTTTGTTTGGCATCGGAGCGATGCCCACCGGGGAGGTTGCGAACCGGTTTTTGTCTGTTAAAGATATTCTGCCAAATCCTTTAAGCAGTTTACTGCCAGAGAGGCTCTTATTTCTGATTTGGAATAATCCTCCGGCGAGGTTACTCCGCTGTAAACGAGAACGCAGGGAATATTATGCTCTGCACCTATCGCAATATCGGTTTCAAGCCTGTCACCGATGAAGCAAAGCTCGTCCCTTTCACATTTAAGCAAATCCGTCAGATAATCCACCGTTGCAGTCATCGGCTTGCCTAAAACTGCGGGTCTTTTGCCTGTTGATGCCGCAAAAAGCTCAATCATTGAGCCGGTATCGGGCATAAAGCCGTCAGCTGTAGGGCAGTTTTTATCCGGGTGTGTGGCAAGGAAAACTGCTCCGCCGGCTATGAACCTTGCCGCCTTGTTTATTTTTTCGTATGTTAAGCCCGTGTCAAAGCCGAGAAGTACAACATCCGGCTTATCATCAACAAGATTTATTCCGGCTTTAAGCATATCCCCGGTCAGTCTTTCATTTCCGAGCAGATAAACCCTTTTGCCGTGATAATGCCTGTTAAGAAAGGCGGCGGCAACATGGGATGAAATAATAATTTTGCTTTCATCAACGGGGAAGCCTATATTTTTCAGCTTTTCTCTGCACACCTCTACATTGTTTGAGGAATTGTTTGTGAAAAAACAGAAATCTCTGCCCGTGTCTTTTGCTTTTTGAATAAAGTCGGGCGAGCCTGGTATGATGCTTCCGCTGAGATAAAAGGTACCGTCCATATCAATGATGAAATATTTTGTTTTATCAAAGATATTATTCTTCAACTGCTTCTGCCTCTGCGGGAACTTCAATATTGCCTGTTATGGCAGCAAGGCTGTTTTTTGCCGAACGGATTTCGTTGACGGATGCCGAAAGCACCTCGTCTGCGTTGTTCATAATCTGATTTATGAAATCACCTGCTGAAATTCTTATTTCGGCAGACCATTTGTTTGCGTTTTCAATGGCTTCATCAGCCTGTGCCTTTGCAAGGTTATAGGCCTTTTCAGCCTCTTCCTTTGCAAGGGCGATAATTTCTGCCGATTTTTCGTTTGCACCGGCAATTAAAGCCTCGGCATCAGCCTGCGCCTTTGCAGTTAATTCTTCAGCCTCTTCCTTTGCCTTGACAACAACCGCATCGCTGTTGACCATTTCGGCGACCTCTGCCTCAGCGTTTGCCTTGATTTGCTCCGCTTCACCCTTTGCGGCATCAATTATCTGCTGTGCCTGTGTATCGGCATCGGCAACCTTGCTCTTGCAGTAATCCTCTGTTTTAAGAACAAGCTCTCTAACTCTGTCCTCTGCGGCTGAAACCAATGCTCTTGATTTTTCCTGTGCATCGGTAACAACGGTTACGGATTCGTTCTTTGCCTTTGAAAGAATGTTGTTTCTGTCGGCAACGATAATTTTGGCCTGTGAAATCTCTGTGGGCAATGAAAGACGGATGTTTTCCATTACCGTTTTGAGAGCTTCACCGTCAACGGCAAGCTTTTTACTGCCGAAGGCCTTTGAGCCGGATTCAATAATGTCGTCTATCTGGTTAAGCAACTGGTCAATGTTCATATTCCTTTATTCCTCTCTTTTATTCTTTTGATGATGTCATCACGGACTGCATCCGGGACAAAATCGGTTATATCTCCGCCGAATTCACATACCTGCTTCACAACGCTTGATGAAAGGTACATATTTTCGGCATTTGTTGTCATAAATACTGTTTCAAGCTCCGGGTTGAGCTTTTTATTGGTTAAGGCCTGCTGAAATTCGTTTTCAAAGTCCGAAACGGCTCTTAAGCCCTTGACAACCGCACAGGCTCCCTTTTTTTCGGCATATTCCGCAAGCAGACCGCCGTACATATCAACCTCGGCATTCTCTATATCGGGTATGCTTCTTTTAATCAGTTCAACTCTTTCGGAGGCTGTAAAATAACTGTTCGGCTTGTGGTAATTTATCATAACAACCACAATCACCTTATCAAATAATTTTGAAGCCCGTCTTATAATATCAATATGTCCCTTTGTAATCGGGTCAAATGAGCCGGGACAGATTGCAATTTTCAATTTAATTATCTCCCTTGTGATAAATTGAAACGGCGATTTTGCCGTACTTATATTCTCTGTATTTTTTAAGACCGTCTGTTTCCTCCGGCAAAGGCTCGCCTGCAGGGTGCTCGCATATTACCGTGCCGCCCTCGTTTACAAAGCAAGCGGCGTTTTTAACGGATTTTTCGAGAAGCCCCGTGGAATAGGGAGGGTCAAGAATTACAATATCAAACTTCTTTATGTTTATATTGAGAAAAGAAGCGGAATCCATCTGAACAATATTTGAGCTTTCCGCAAAGCCTGTTTTTTCAACATTTTCTTTGATTATTTTGATTGCACCCTTGTCGCTGTCAACAAATGTACAGCTTTCAGCTCCACGGCTGAGGGCTTCAATTCCCATCTGACCCGAGCCGGCAAAAAGGTCAAGAACCGCTCTGCCCTCAATTTCAAACTGAATGGCGCTGAAAACCGCTTCCTTAACCTTTTCGGTTGTGGGGCGTGTGGTTTCACCGTCAAGCGTCTTTAATGACCTTCCTCTGGCAGAGCCTGTTATTACTCTCATTTACACTTCCACCTATGTACCCATTTTTCCTTATTTTACATAAAAATTATAAGAATGTCAAGTTATATGATTATTACCCTTGCTTAACACTTATTTAACAAATTATTAAGAATGTGTGACTTGATTTTATGTGCTTTATGTGGTATCTTTACAGACGACAAAAGGTATCGGAAGAAGATTAAGATGACAGAACAAAACTTGATTAAAGGCTTTGTTGAGCTGGCAGGCAGTTTGATGAATACCGAGCCGTTCAGACGAATGAAGCAGTATGAACATCACGGGCAGATTGACACCCATTTTCATTCCGTTCATGTTGCGTTCAGAGTTTACAAAGCCTGTGTTAAAAAGAAAATGAGAAAGCGTGAAACAGAAGAAATCACCACGGCGGCTCTGCTTCACGATTTATATCTGTATAACTGGTACACCGATAAGCACGATGAATGGCACGCTTTTTACCACCCGAAGCAGGCTGTTAAAAACATTGAAAAATATGAGCTTGTCAGACTGACCGATATGCAGAGAGAAATGATTTTGCGCCATATGTTTCCGCTCGGAAAGTTCCCCAAAAGCTACGGCGGCTTTTTGCTGACACTCTGTGATAAATACTGTGCCTCCCTTGAGCTTACCGGTATGGTTGAGGATTTTAAGGAAACCTATGACGAGATAAACAGGAGGGTTTATTATGCTTGAAAACCTTCACTCAATTTTTACTCTCGACAATGTGTGCAAGCTGTTTCTCGGCTTTGTGGTTTACAGTGTTATAGGCTGGTTTTTTGAAACCCTGCTTCACATTATCAGAGATAAAAAGGTTGTTAAACGGGGCTTTTTATTCGGTCCCCTCTGTCCGATTTACGGCATAGGGGCAACAATTCAGATTTTAATTCTCGGCGGCAAAACCGATAATATATTTCTGCTGTTTTTCGGCGGATTTCTTATCAGCGGACTGCTTGAATATATCACGCACTTCGTTCTTGAAAAATGCTTTCACGCTATGTGGTGGGATTATTCAACAAGGCGGTTTAATGTCAAAGGCAGAGTTTATCTGAACGGTCTGCTCTTTATGGGAGTCGGCTCCGCAATTCTGCTGAAATGCGTTCACCCGTTTTTGGCAGGAATAAGAGATTCAATTCCTCCGAGAGGGCTTCATATAATCTGCTTTGTGCTTTACAGCATATTCCTGCTCGATATTTCAACAACGGTTGCAGACCTTAAAAACTCCGTTGGAGTTCTCAAACACATTCTCAATGTTGCAATAGAGGAAAGTCAGAGCTTCATTGATTCAACGGAAGAAACGGTTAATGAGGTTACCGAAACCATAAAAAACAACGAAAAAGTTGCGGAGCTTGTTAAACGGCTGAACGATGAAAAATCGCCTGTAACCAAATTCAGAAAAAGATTTTCCAATGTCAACATTCAAAAATACAAGGAAATTCTTGATGTTATCCGTGATAAGCCGGATGAATCCAAAGCAAGAACGGATATAAAGCTTTACGGCGAAAAGAATGATTTTGAGGACGAAGAAACCGCCGAAGCGAAAGAAGAACAGAAATAATTACTCCCCCGGATTTTTGAGTCCGGGGGAGCTGCTTTATATAAATCTGATTAACCGATGAGCTTGTTGATTAAATCTGCAAGCTTGTTGAAAATATCACCGATTGAGTTCATAAGCTCCTGGAAGAAGTTAAGAACGGGGTTGTACTCTGAATTTGCGGTTACGGAATCGCAAACAACCTCTGTTGTGGCAACAGTGCCGTTATCCTTGGTGTTTTCAACCCACTGCTCACCGTCGATTACACCGTTCGCATCAAACTTGAACCAGTATTTCATTTCAGTGTAAACAACCTTAACCTTGTATGTTCCCTTCTTGGGGAAGGTGTAACTGCCCTTGAATTCAAGTGCAGATGTGCTGTTGATATTTACGGCAGCATCATTAAAGAAAATCTTTGTGGGGATGAACTTAATATCGCCGATTTCGTATGTTTCCTTATCGGGCTTTGCACCTTTAACTGTAAATTCTGTGGGTCTGTTTGAGGAATAGATTTTGCTGCTTGTGATTTTGAACAGGCTCTTGTTTACAGTGGGGATTGTGTTGTCTGTTCTGTTTGTCTGAATCTTCTGAACAGCACTCTTTGCGTTTTCTTCCTGTTCCTTGGGATCAAACTTTTCTCTCTGAACAAACTGATATTCCTTGTTTGCGGCAAGTCCGCTGAATGTGGCGGAATCCTGCCAGCTTACTCCGTTATCCTTTGAATACTGATAACCCTCAACTGCTTTGAGTGTGATTGAATTCTTTGTTACCTTTGCGGGCATGGGAATCAGAGCGTCAGTTTTGCCTGTTTTAAGAGTTCTGATTGTGGGCATGGGAGAGATTGCTTCACTCTCATCCTCTGTTTCTGTTGCGAGGCACTTGATTTCTGCCTGATACTGGGTGTAGGGCTCAAGATTTCCGAAATAGAATTCGTTTGTCTTGGACATATCTCTTGAAATGGGCTCGCCTGTCATATCAAAGAGAGCAACCGAAAGAGATTTGCTTCCGTTCTGATTTACCTTGAATGAAAGCGAATGAGCGGTCTTGGTGATTGTGTAATCGTTATTTGTGGGGGTGGCCTGTGCCTTTTTGATTGTGAACTTGTATGTCTTTACAACACTTGTATAGTCCAAATCAGCTCTGAGCTTAACCTGTGCGGAAACAATGACGGCATATTCCTTACCGCGCTCAAGGTTATAAAAGAAATTGCTGCCGTTCTTGTCTGCACTCGGAACAATATCACAGCTCCAGCTGCCGAGAATATAGTCGGATGTAGCCGGCTCAACATTGACGGTAACGGCGTTTTTGTTTTCACCCTGCAATGTGTGAGAAACAGTGATTGCTGTTGTGTCAACAGCGGATGCACCGATTGCAAAGCAGAAGCAAAGAGTAAGCATTGCCATAAGGACTGCGAGAACTTTTTTGGAATTCTTTAACATTGGTTATTCCTCCTGATTATTATTTTCCGGATGATACTTGTGCATATTATAACACAGTTTTTGAAAAAATCAAACGGAAAAGTTTTAATAATTTATTAACAATTAATGAAAATACATTAACAGACTAATCAAACAACAACATTTGTCAGCTCAAATATAATGCCTGCGGCAACTCCGAGCAGATACATAAGCAGGGTAATTCCGAGATTTTCCTTAATATTCTTATTCGTTCTGAAAAGCACCAGAATACCTATTCCGCAGCCGGTGAGAAGACCTGAAAGCATAGCGGCGGTTGAAATAACTCTGCTGAGGTAAAGCTCCGTAATTACAACGGAAGCCGCACAGTTGGGTATAAGACCGACAAGGGCTGAAACGGCACAGCCGAGAACGGGAACATCAAGGAACAGCTTACCGATGCTTTCTTCACCTATGAAGAAAATAATTATGTTTATCACCAGAGAGATTAAAAAGAGGAACAGGGTGATGCTCACCGTGTGGTGAAGAGCGGATTTGAAAATACCGTTTTCACAGTGGCAATGGTCATGCTCGCAGATTGAATGGATTTCAACCTCTTTTTTCTCTTTCTGCAAAAAGTTTAATACAAAATCAATAATCAGACCTATTACAACAGCGGTTAGAGCCTTGACGAGAAGTATTCTGCCGATTACCCTCGGCTCAACCTGATTTGAAATGAAAACGGGGAGCATTTCATCGGAGGTTGAAAGAAAAATGGCAACCAGAGAGCCAAGTGAAATAAGCCCTCCCGAATAAAGACCGGCGGCTGAAGCGGAGAAACCGCACTGCGGAACAATACCGAGGATTCCGCCTAAAACGGGGCCGAATTTACCGGCTTTTTTTATTGTTTCTTCCGCTTTTTCCGATGTCTTATGCTCAATAAACTCCATAAGAAGGTAGGTGAGAAAAAGAAACGGAATAAGCTTCAGGGTGTCAAAAACCGTATCTGAAAGGGTATCAAGCAATGCGATGCCTCCTGTAATTTTTGTTAGGGTAATATAATATATACTATTTTCTTTTTCTTGTCAATAATTTTAATACTATATTTGTCAATCACTGACAAAATTACCTATATTTTGATAAAACTTTTGTATCTTATTTTTTTGGAAAATGTTTTACTTTTTTGCTTTTTAATGATATAATACCCCATTATAATGATTTACTATGGGTAGAAATGCCGTTTACTCTTCAAAGGAGCACTATATGTCAAAGCACGAAAAATATGAGGATATTTCAAGCACATCAAAGCCGACAGGCTTTAAGGATAAGCTGTCATATCGTCTTGAAAAAATACGGATATTCTTTTTGCGGAACAGAAAACGCAATCTCAAGGCTCTTTTGAGCATTGTTATCTGCCTTATTCTTGTTGTCACCGCACTCGGCGGTGCATATCTGCGCAAGGTTTTATCGCTGATAAATTTTGATAAGGGCGAAAACGGTGACCCCAACGCCACCTTTGCCTCCGAGGAAACAGAAGAAAACCTTTCCTTTGCAACAATGTATGACATCAGCTCTGCCGAATCTGTCAAGGACTTGCTTAAATCCTGGGCAACAAACGGCGGCGAAAAGCTTTACAGCAAAAAGGTTATCAATGTTTTGCTCATCGGTGAGGATAACGATAACGGCTCACACCGTTCGGATTCAATGATTCTTGCTTCCGTAAACACAAAAACGAAGAAAATCACCCTCTGCTCGTTCCTGCGTGATTCATACACCTATATGAACATTAAAGGTGATGAGAGATATGACAAGACCAACCACGCTTACTGCTGGGCAGGCCCGTCAAAGATTATGGAGGTGCTCTCCGACAACTATAAAATCGAGATTGATAAATATGTTTCCATTGACTTCACCTCGTTCAAAAAGGTTATTGACCTTTTGGGCGGTGTCTATGTGCCCGTCACCGAGAGTGAAGCAAGATATATGAACAGAACAACCCATTTCAACGATTTTACTGCAGGCGACAGCGTTCTTCTTGACGGTGAGCACGCACTCATCTATGCAAGAATCAGAAAGCTTGACAGTGAGCTTAACAGAACCGAAAGACAGAGAAATGTTATCTCCTCTGTTGTTAAAAATATGAAGGCATCCTCCCTCAGCGACCTTAACAAGGTTATTGAAACCTTCCTGCCCTATGTTACCACCAACATTAAAACAAGTGAAATTCTTTCACTCGGTACACAGGGACTCGGCGAGGGCTGGCTCGGCTATGAAATCGGGGGAATGTTAGAGCCGAGCGAAAATTACAGATGGGGTGTCAGCGGCTTCCGTACATATACGGGCTACCTTGATGTATGGATTGTTGATTACATTCAGGCGGCAAGAGAGGTTCAGCTTGCACTTTACGGCAGAACGAACATTGCAATCAATGCGGATTCTCATATTTCTGCAATAGATATGGTTCGTGGCGGCAGCGGAATGGAGAGGACAACCGGTTATTACAATACTGCAACTCAGCAGGAATCGGAGCTTTCAACAGAGGAAATTACAACAAACAGAAGAAGTATCCTCGAAAGATGGACGGAAAACAGAACAGGCTGGTTTGAGAACCGCACATCCGAAAACGAGAGCGGTACTGCCGAACAGAGCGAATCACAGCCCTCCGAATCCTATACCGGCGGGCAGACGGCATACAGTGAAGCCTCCGCTTCCGAAAGCGGCACATATTAAGGTGAAGCTATGCTCGGTACAATAGTAAACTGTATTGCGGTTGCGGTCGGCGGAACAATAGGTATGATTTTCAAAAAAATCATAAAAGAAGACTATATGAAGGGTGTTAATCTGTCACTCGGTCTGGCAATTTTCGTTATCGGTATGAACGGCATTGTTTCATATATGGTAACGAGTAAGGACGGCGTTCTTTCAAGCGGCGGCGAACTGCTTCTTATAGTGTTCCTTGTTATCGGAACTCTCACAGGCGAAATGCTGAGGCTTGAGGGCCGTTTTGATAATTTCTGCGGAAATATCGAAAAGAAATTCAAGGCAGGCGGCTTTGCAAGCGGATTTATCAACGGAACGGTCATTTTTAATGTGGGCGCTATGGCGATAATCGGCTCAATAGCGGACGGAATCAGTAATGACCACTCCGTACTGTTTGTGAAAAGCGCTCTGGACTTTGTATCATCCTTAATATTCGGTGCAACCCTCGGCTACGGAGTTATCTTTTCGTTTGTTACGGTTTTGATTTATCAGGGCGGTATAACTCTGCTTGCAGGCTCCCTTAACGGACTGCTTCAGGGCGAATTGCTCAATCAGATTTGTTTTGCGGGCTATGCTGTGATTATGGCAATCGGAATAAACTTCATTTTCGGCAAAAAGTTCAAAACGCTGAATATGATTCCCGCAATTTTTCTGCCGGTGGTTTACCATTACATTCTTGTTCTGATAGAATTTATCAAAAGCATCTGAAAAAACAAAAAACAGGCTGTGACGAGTAAAGAGCGTCACAGCCTTAAATATTATTCGGTTTTTGCCTTTTTATTCAGTGTCCTCGGCGTTTTCCCAGTTGTGCCATACACCCTGAATATCGTCATTTTCATCAAACATATCAAGCATCTTGACCATATTTGTCATATCCTCTTCCTCTGTAAGCGCAACATAGGTTGAGGGGATGTAGGCAACCTCTGCGGAAAGGAATTTATAGCCCTTTGCGGCAAGTGCTTCGGAAACCGCACCGCAATCGTAGGGGTCTGTTCTGATTTCAAAAATCCCCTCGTCTGTGAGGAAATCGGTTGCACCTGCTTCAAGTGCATCCTCCATAAGCTTTTCTTCGTCAACATCCTCCTGCTCAATGAGGATAACGCCCTGCTTTGTGAAGAGGAATGAAACGCTGCCGCTCTGACCCATATTGCCGCCGAATTTGTCAAAATAATGGCGAACATCACCGGCTGTTCTGTTACGGTTATCGGTAAGAGCTTCAACTATAACGGCAATACCCTTGGGGCCGTAGCCCTCGTAAATTATTGTTTCATAGTTTGCACCGCCCTGTTCACCGGCGGCTTTTTTAATGATTCTTTCAATGTTATCGTTGGGAACATTGTTTGCCTTTGCCTTTGCAATGGCATCCTTAAGTCTTGAATTGTTATTGGGGTCGGGACCGCCCTCACGGACAATAACCGCTATTTCTCTGCCTATTTTTGTAAAAACCTTGGCTCTTGCATTATCAATTTTTTCTTTTTTTCTCTTGATTGTGCTCCATTTTGAATGACCTGACATAAGTGTACCTCCGAGGTATATTTTAACTCTTGTATTATACAATGTGCCAAACAATATTGTCAAGTTTATTTTGACGAATTAAGGATTATATATAAATAAAAAGTTGACAAATTCAGACAGATATACTATTATATAACAGAATATAATAAGGGGGATTTTTGTTATGAATAATGTTAAAGAACTCTATGAACTCTGGCTTGAAAAAACAGCAGAAAACGAAAGCATAAATTCAGAGCTTACCGCCATAAAGGGTAAGGATGATGATATACTTGACAGATTTTACCGTAACCTTGAATTCGGTACAGCCGGTTTAAGAGGCGTTCTCGGTGCAGGCACAAACAGAATGAACACCTACACAGTCGGTCAGGCTACACAGGGGCTTGCGGATTATCTGAAAGAAAATGCAGAGAATCCCGCAGTTGTAATCGGCCACGATTCAAGAATAAATTCGGATGTTTTCGCCGAATACAGCGCCTGCGTTCTTGCGGCAAACGGAATAAAGGTTTATTTCTTCTCAACCCTTATCCCCACTCCCTTTGTTTCCCATGCGGTTATGCAGATGCACGCCGACAGCGGTATTGTTATCACAGCAAGCCACAACCCCTCAAAATATAACGGCTATAAGTGCTTTGATCCCAGAGGTTATCAGATGACCGAGGAGGCCGCCGCCGCAGTTTACGAGAAAATTCAGAATACCGATATTTTCGGTGATGTTAAGTCAATGAATTTTGACGAGGCTGTTAAGCAGGGGCTTATTGAGTATGTTCCCGAAAGCATTTATGAAAGCTTTTATGCAGAGTGTCTTGACAGACCCATTTACCCCGAGCTTATCAAAAACAGCGATATTAAAATAATCTATTCTCCCCTTAACGGAACAGGCAATATTCCCGTAAGAACCGTTCTTCAGCGTGCAGGCTTTAAGAATATTGAAATCGTTAAGGAGCAGGAGCTCCCGGACGGAAGCTTCCCCACCTGTCCCTTCCCCAACCCCGAAATCCGCCAGGTTTTTGAAAAGGCTCTTGAAATGACAGAGAGCTTTAAGGCAGACCTTATTCTCGCAACCGACCCGGATTGTGACAGAGTAGGTATTGCCGTTAAAACAGGGGATGAATATAAGCTGCTCACAGGTAACGAGGTAGGCGCACTTCTCATTAACTACATTCTTTCACAGAAGAAGGAAAAAGGCGTTCTCCCCGAAAACCCCGTTGTCGTTAAGTCCTTTGTTTCAACAAAGCTTGCGGATATGGTTGCCGCAAAATACGGCACAACCCTTATTGATGTTCTCACGGGCTTCAAATATATCGGTGAGCAGATAGGCTTGCTTGAGGCAAAGAATCAGAAAGAAAGATTTGTTATGGGCTTTGAGGAAAGCTACGGCTACCTCATCGGAACTCATGCAAAGGATAAGGATGCCGTTGCGGCTTCGCTTATGATTTGCGAAATGGCGGCTTATTACAAATCAAAGGGGCTCACCCTTGTTGATGTTATCAACTCTCTTTATGAAGAATTCGGCTTCTATTCAAACAAGCAGGTAAGTTATATGTTTGAGGGTGCTGACGGTATGGCAAAAATGGCGGAGATTATGAAAGACACCGCAGAGAATACTCCCGCTGAAATTGCCGGAATGAAGGTGCTTGTTGAATACAACTATAACACGGGCAGGGTTACGGATTTTGAAACCGGTGCCGTTTCCGATACGGGGCTTCCGAGGTCAAATGTTCTTGCCTATAAGCTTCCGGACGGCAATTTTGCAATAGTCCGTCCCTCCGGCACAGAGCCGAAGATTAAGGTTTATGTAACAGGTGTTGCAAAGCAGAGAGAAGAAGCGGAAAAAATTGCAGATTCAATAGCCGATTCAATGAAAATTATCCTTAAGGTTGGTTAATCTATGAAAAAGAAAAGCTTAATTGTGAGAATCATTGCCATTGTTTTGTGTGCTCTTATGATTCTCGGCGTTGTTTCAGCCGCCATAAGTGCCTTTGCCTATGACGGCGCTCCGGCAACGGGCAGTAACGATAATATAATCTGGTTTGCGGTTGCTCTCGGTATTGCGACGGTTGTAATCTGTGTTCTTGCCGCAACAAAGAAAAAGAACAAGTGAGGTTGAAAAATTGAAATATGCAGTTGTTCTTTATGACGGAATGGCAGATTATCCCGTTCCGGCATTAAACGGTAAAACTCCTATGGAGCTTGCAAAAAAGCCCCTGTTTGATAAAATGGCTCAGAAGGGCAGGGTAGGTATTGTCAGAACGGTTGCTCCGGGGCTTAAGCCGGGCAGTGATGTTGCAAACCTTTCCGTTCTCGGCTATGACCCAAAAAAATGCTACACGGGCCGTTCACCCCTTGAGGCTGTCAGCATCGGCGTTAAAATGAAAGATACGGATGTTTCGCTTCGCTGTAATGTTGTAACCTTGAGCGATGAAGAAGGCTATGAAGATAAAACTATGGTCGATTACTCCGCAGGCGATATTTCAACTGCCGAAGCGGCTGAAATCATCAAAAGCGTTCAGGAGCATTTCGGTAATGATGAATTTGCTTTTTACAGCGGAGTCAGTTACAGGCATTGTCTGATTGTCAATAACGGCACAACCGACCTCGGCACAATGACTCCTCCCCACGATATTTCCGGCAAGGTTATAGGCAGCTACCTTTCGGCATCACCCGATGCGGAAAAGCTTATCGCAATGATGAAGGGAAGCTATGAGCTTCTTAAAGACCACCCGGTCAACAAAAAGAGAATTGCAGAGGGAAAAAGACCTGCAAATTCAATCTGGCTCTGGGGCGAGGGCAGAAAGCCCGGTCTTGAAAACTTTGAAGAGCTTTACGGCGTAAAGGGAAGTATTATTTCAGCCGTTGACCTGCTTAAGGGTATAGGCATTTGTGCCGGAATGAACACCCCGGAGGTTGAGGGTGCAACAGGCTATATTGATACAAACTTTGAGGGCAAGGCTAACGCCGCCGTTGAGGAATGGAAAAAGGGTCAGGACCTTGTTTATCTCCACTTTGAAGCACCTGATGAGTGCGGCCACAGAAATGAGCCCGAAAACAAGGTCAGAGCCATTGAGCTTATTGATGAAAGGGTGCTCCCCGTAATCCTCGGCTACCTTGATAACTGCGGCGATGATTACAAGGTGATGATTCTGCCCGACCATCCTACACCGATAACCACAATGACCCACGCCTCAGACCCTGTTCCGTTTATGATTTATCATAAGAACGGTGAAAGAATAAGCGGAGTTGCTTCGATAAATGAAAATTCCGCAAAGGCAACCGGCGATTATGTTGAATTCGGGCCGTCACTTATGAAAACATTTATTGACGAATAATATTCACCGTTTGTTAATTATCTGTTCACATCTTTTCGGTATAATAACCGAAAAAGAAACTTTAGAATCGGAGACACAATGTTAAAACTTGTAAATATCAAAAAAGAATATCCGACAGGTGACCGGACTGTGGTTGCCCTTAAGGGTGTCAGCGTTGAATTCCGAAAGAATGAATTTGTTTCAATTCTCGGCCATTCGGGCTGCGGTAAAACTACTCTTCTGAATATCATCGGCGGACTTGACCAATACACCTCCGGCGACCTTATTATTCAGGGTAAATCCACAAAGGATTTTAAGGATGCGGACTGGGATGCATACAGGAACCACAGCATCGGCTTTGTTTTTCAGAGCTATAACCTTATCCCTCACCAGACCGTTCTTGCAAATGTTGAGCTTGCTCTGACCCTTACGGGCGTTTCAAAGAACGAAAGAAAAGAGAGAGCGGCGCAGGCTCTTGAAAAGGTCGGGCTCGGTGACCAGCTCAATAAAAAACCTAATCAGCTTTCCGGCGGTCAGATGCAGAGAGTTGCCATTGCCCGTGCACTTGTTAATGACCCCGAAATCCTGCTTGCCGATGAGCCCACAGGTGCTCTGGATTCCGAAACAAGCGTTCAGATTATGGATATTCTCAAGGAGGTTGCACAGGACAGGCTCGTTATTATGGTAACCCATAACCCCGACCTTGCAAAGGAATATTCAACAAGAATAGTAAAGCTTTCGGACGGTCTTATTGTTGATGACTCCAACCCCTATGATTCCGAAAGCGAAGTAAATGCCGGAGAAAAGACTGTTACGGCGGAAAAGGAGCAGAAAAGAAAGGGAATGTCTTTCTTTACCGCTCTGTCGTTATCGCTTAACAATCTGATGACCAAAAAGATGAGAACGGTTCTCACCTCCTTTGCCGGCAGTATAGGAATTATCGGCATTGCCCTTATTATGGCCCTTTCAAACGGCGTTCAGGTATATATTCAGTCTTTACAGACAGAGGCTCTTTCAAGCTATCCTCTGACGATTGAAAGTCAGGGTATGGATATGTCATCTGCGGCGTCTGTTATGGGCGGCGGCAATAAGAAGCCGGAGGAATTTATAACCCACGACCTTGATAAGGTTTATTCAAACACCGCCATGGAAACCATGGTAAATGCCTTTACGGCAGGTTACAAGAAGAATGACCTTAAAAAGCTCAAAAAGTTCCTTGACAGTGAAGAAAGCGGAGTTCAGCAGTATGTAACCGATATTCAGTACACATATTCCGCTCCTCTCAATATTTATTCCGCATCAACGAAGGACGGCCCCAATCAGGTTAACCCCAGCCCCCTGCTTAATATGGTAGGCGAGTTTATGGGCTCATCGGGTGCAGGCGGTATTCTTTCATCCTTCGGCGGCGATTCAAGTATGGAAACCCTCACATCATATTACAATATGTGGAAGCAGCTTATTGACAGCGATGAGCTTCTCAATTCACAGTATGATGTTATTGCAGGTAAAATGCCCGAGAAATATAACGAGGTTGTGCTTGTTGTTGACAGAAACAATGAAGTAACAGGCCTTACTCTTCAGGCTCTCGGCCTTTCAGACCCCTCCGAAATGATTAAGCTTTATATGGCTGTTCAGAGCGGAGAAAAATATGAGGTCAAGAGCACAGCGCTCACCTATGAGGAGATTATGAATCTCTCATTCAAAATCGTTCTGACACCCGATTACTATGCTTATGACGAAGAAACAAAGAGCTATGTTGATATGAGTCAGGATGACGAGTATGTTTCAAAGCTCATTGATAAGGGCACTGAAATTAAAATTGTAGGCATTATCCGTCCTGCCGATGGCTCTGTTGCCGCAATGTCGGGCGGAACAATAGGCTATCTTAAATCTCTGCCGGAGCACATTATTGCCGAAACAGAGAAAAAAGAGCTTGTTATAAAGCAGAAGAAGAATCCCGATATTGATGTGTTCACAGGTCTTCCCTTCCCGACTGATGAAGAAAAGGAAGCGAAGAAGGAAAATGCAAAGGCTGAAACAGCCGGAAAAGCAGAAGCAAAGGGTGTTGACACCTTTGTTACACCCACGGTTGAAAATATCGGCTTAAGCGGTGAAGCACCGAAAACCGAGTTCACTGCAAACGGTATGGTCGATTTCTCATCAATTCCTGCGGCAACAGAGGAAGAAATATATGCCGCTATTGATAAGAATTACAGCGGTGATGAAGCCGCAATGATGAAGAGAACGGTTGAGCTTATGCTTAAGGGTGTTCTCTCCGTGAGCGAAAGAAAAGAGCTTGCAGGTTATCTTGATGTTATGCTTGCCGGCCAGGAAATCGAGGGAATGGGAACAATCAGCGGTCAGCAGGCTGTTAATTACCTCGGTATGATGGATAAAAACACCAAGCTCAAGATGCTTAACGGCATTGTTACGGGTGTTTTCGGCAATTACGCCCCCGGCGGTGAAGCCGAGTCAAAGCCCGGTGATAAAACAGAAGATAAAAAAGACCCCGATTCTCAAAAGCCCGGCGAACCCGTTGCTGAACCCGAGCCGGAGCCGGAGCCCGAGCCGGAGCCCTTTGCCAAAACCTATGATGAAGCAATGAGCTACCTCGGATTTTCGGAGATTTCAACACCTCTGAGCATAAATATTTATGCAAAGGATTTTGCCTCAAAGGATGCCGTAACAAAGATTCTTGACGATTACAACGAAAAAGCAAAATCAGAGGGCAGAGATAAGGATTCCGTAGTTTATACCGATTACATCGGCTTGATTCTCTCCTCCGTTACAAAGATAGTCAATATTGTTTCTTACGTTCTTATGGCGTTCGTTGCAATTTCACTTGTTGTTTCGTCAATTATGATTGGTGTTATAACAAACATTTCCGTTCTTGAAAGAACAAAGGAAATCGGTATTCTCCGTGCAATCGGCGCTTCAAAGCACGATATTTCAAGGGTATTCAATGCAGAAACATTTATAATCGGTCTGCTTTCGGGTGCTCTCGGTATCGGATTAACGGTTGTGCTAATAATCCCCGTTAACCTGATTCTGAAATATCTTACAACCCTCGGTGCGGCGGCAATTCTTCCCGTAAACGGTGCAATAGTTCTCATTATAATCAGTATGCTTCTCACGGTTATATCGGGACTTATTCCCGCAAAGAGTGCGGCAAATAAAGACCCTGTTGTAGCATTGAGAACAGAATAAACAAAATCAAATCCGGGATTCATTTAACCTTGAGTCCCGGATTATCGCATAAAATAACAGTTTTGAATTAAAAGGCAACCGCAGAGCATTTCAGATGATGCTTTACGGTTGCTTTCTGCTTTTATTTTTTCTCTGCAATGAATACTCTGAAAAGGGGAAGACAGGAGCTGAAAAACGCCTTGTAGGCTTCGCAGTAATCTCTGTCCTCTCTCATTCGCTTACAGCCTCCGCCACGGCAGAGGGGATAATATTTGCATTTTTTGCATTTTTCGGGAACAGCAAGGCTTTCCTTAATGAACTCAATCGCTTTCGGGCAATTTGCAAGCTCGTTAAAGGCTTTTTCGTTTATATTTCCCAAAAGCCATTCATCCGTACAGTAGAAATCGCAGGGGTAAACATTGCCGTTGCCCTCAACAACAAACTGGTGCATACAGTGGCCGCACATTCCGCACTGCTCCGTGGGGTTGCCGAGGTAAAGATGAACAAGGTTATCGAAGTAACGAACACTTGTATAGTCGTGCCGCACATAGTCCTTAACATACATATTAAACCCACGGATAAGGAAATCGGTATACTGCCCGGGCGTCATATAAAGCTCGTTTTCATCCTTACTGCCGAAGGGACGAAGGCAGGGGATAAATTGCAGATACTTATATCCGTTACTTGTAAAATGACGGTAGATTTCTTCAATATGGTCTGCACAGTTGCCTGTCAGAACGGTGAGAATATTGAAATCGACCCTGTGATTTTTCAGAATATCCGCCGCTTCGGTTATTTCAAAATATGAGTTGTTGCCGTCATTTTTCATACGGAAACGGTTGTTTTTGAAATCTCCGTCAAGGCTTAAGCCGATAAGAAAATTATTTGCCTTAAAAAATTCTGCCCATTCATCAGTTACAAGCGTTCCGTTTGTCTGCAAGCCATAAAAAACCGTGCTGTTTTGTCTGTTGTATTTTTTTACGCTCTCAACGAAATGGTGGAAATAATCAATGCCGGCAAAAAGTGGCTCACCGCCTTGAAAGGCAAAGGCAACGCTTTCACCGTTTGCAAAGGCAAATGCCTTTTTTATCAGCTCCTCTGCGGTGGAAAAGGACATAATACCGTAGTTTTTAATCTGACGCAAATCGGTTACATCGTGGTAAAAGCAATATCTGCAACGCATATTGCAGGTGCTTGATGCAGGCTTAATCATAATTGAAAGGGGCGGCATAAGGTTTCTCCCTTATTGTTCAATAATACCTCTGCGGTTTGATTTGAAGGCCTTCATTATTTCGTTCATTTTTTCATTCATTTCAGCGGAAACTGTTGGGTAAACGGGTGTTCTGTTATAGTTTTCGCCTGCATCGTCCGAAAGAATATGAAGCCAGTTTTTTCTGAACTTATCAAAGAATGCGGAGTTGTCGTTCTGTATTCTCCGGAAATATTTGAAATCAAGGTATTTGTTTTCTTTCAGCACCTTGTAATCGTAATCCGAATATTCCTTTTGAGCAAGGATTTCAGAGGTCGGAACGGTATATTGAATTGCCTTTAATTTTTCACGCTTCATATAGAGCAGGGGTGAATCCTTTGTGTGGATAACGCTGTCATTTTTAAGAAGAGGAAGCATTGAAACACCGTCAACAATTCTGTCGGAGGGGAGAGCCTCTCTGCCGTTTGCGGTGATGTTACAAAGCTTCAGAAGAGTCGGGTACATATCAACAAGGGTTGCACTCTGTGAACGCTTTTCGCCGGGCTGCCAAACATCGCCGTTGCCCCATCTTATCATACAGGGCACCTTCTGACCGCCCTCGTAAGCAAGGTATTTACCGCCACGGAGCTCACCTGTTGAGCCCTCAAGAGCAGGGCCGTTATCACTTGTGAAAACGATAATGGTGTTATCAAGCTCTCCTGCTTCTTCAAGCTTGTCAAACAGCTTACCGAGGTAATGGTCAACCTCTGTTACGCAGTCGGCGTAAGTTCCCATACCTGTTTTGCCGTCAAAATCATCACCGGCATAAACAGGAGCGTGAGGCCAGGGGCAGGAGTAATAAACAAAGAACGGGTCATCTGACTTTGCCATCTGATTATCAAGCCAGCCGAACATTTCCTCGTTAATCCATTCTGTTGCCTTGCTCTGGTCTTTCAGTTCATCTGTGCCGTGAACTATTTCATATTCGCCGTTTTGCTCAATGCAGTGGTAGAACGGCGTCATATCGTTTACATAGTGACTGCCGTAGAAATAATCGAAGCCCTGATTTGTGGGCAGATATTCGCCGTAATCACCTAAATGCCATTTTCCGAAGCAGCCCGTATCATAGCCTGCATTTTGGAAAACCTCCGCAATGGTAATTTCATCACCCAGCATACCGTCACAGTTTGCACCAAGCTCAATGGAGTTATATATTCTTGTGGCGGCAAAGGGTGCAAGGGTATCAACGGTGGGGTAAATAACATTATCGGCATAGCCTCTGAACGGATAGCGGCCTGTCATAAGGGCAAATCTTGCAGGGGAGCATACCGAGTAGCTTGAATAGAAGTTGTCAAAGCTGACACCCTCTTCACCGATTCTGTCCATATTGGGCGTATCATAGATTGCACCGTTAAGAGAAATATCCCCCCAGCCCAAATCATCCATAAGGATGAAAAGAACATTCGGGCTGTCCTTTTCGTGCTTGTCAACACTGCCTAAAAATTCATCGTGACCCTCCCAGAGCCTTTTGGTTTTCGGAGTGGAACGAAGATTCATTGTTAAAACATAGAAAACGGTTGTGCCTGCAAGCAGAACACTTAAAAATCCGCACAATATTCTTTTTGAGCCGCACTTTTTAACTGCAAGAATAAGCAGGCAGAGAACAAGCGCACTGGGGAGAATGAGAAGCAGATTTCCCGCAAGCCTTGTGAAAATATTTCCTGCCCCGGTAAAAAGCCTGTGAGCCTGTGAGCTCCAGCCCGCCTTACCGTTTGAGAATGCGCCGAAGCCGGCATCCGCACCTCTTATTATGAAATTCAGAACAATTCCGGCGGCGGCACTTATATAGCCGATTATTCCCCATCTGTAAACCTTTTTGCAGGCAACTATTCCTATGAATATAACTGCCGAAGCAATGCACATGTATGCAACGCCGATTACCGCAATCAGATTAAGCCCGATAATCAGGGTTGCAAGGCCGGAGATAATACCGAGTATGCCGATTACCGTTTGAAAAATTACATTGTCTTTACAAAATGTGATACTCTTTTTCATTTCTTATGCCTTTCGGAGATTTTGATTATTTAACAAATTTCATTACAACATCAAAGAAGCTTACATCATAATCCGTGCTTGTGAGTGTGTTATAAACACTGATGTTGTTAAAGAACTGATAAATTGTGCCGAGGGTGTAAAGAACGGGGCTGTAAAGCTTTGTAAGGAAATTGGAGGGATGACCGCCCTTTTGCGAATCCTTTTTAAGAGTAAGGGTGTTGAATATTTCATCGTTTGTGTATGAATATGAATTTACCCTGATTGAATCATCGGAGAAATCAATAATGTTATAGAGCACCTGGTCGCCCTGCTCATCATAAATGTAACCGCAGGTGTCGTTTAAGCCCATATTTTCGGGGTTGTCGCTTCTCGGTCTGTTGACTGAGCCGGAAACGATGCAGACTGTTCCCTCTGCATTATCAACAACAGCATCCTTGCCGGTGCCCGCCATAATTTTGCCGTTATTCATAACCTTTGAAACGCTGTAATAATGGCTGTGACCTAAAAGAGCAAGGTCGATTTCAAATTCGTTATAAAGGGGAGCCCAGATAGTACGCAGAAGCTTGTTTTCACTTTCTCTGCTTAAAATTCTTCCGCTGTAAAGGTCGTGGTGCATTACAACAACACGCCATTTTACATCCTTGTTTGCGTTAATGGCATTTCTCATAAATCTTTCGTGGTCAAGACCGCTGCCGCTGTTGCTGTCAACCATCATAAAGAGAACATTGCCCTTTACAAACCAGTAGTCACCCGAAATGTATGAGCCGTTGAGATTGAATGTCTGCTCATTGGGGATGTTTTTGAAATATTTGTATGCAACGCCCTTACGGTCATGGTTGCCGGGGGCTGTGGCAACGGTGAAGCTTCTTTCAATCGCAGATGAGGTAAAGCCCTTGTATTCACATTCTCTGCCTCGGCTTGCCTGGTCGCCTGCGGAGAGGAGAAGCTGAATGTTGCTTTTTGCAGCTGCGGCTTCAATAACGGAACTGAAATTGAAGCTTTCATCCCTTAAATTATCAGCATTTTCTTCGTCCTCGGAAATATGAACATCCGTTACATAGAGGGCTGAAAAACTGTTGCTTTCTGCTGTGCTGATTGCGTAAATTTCAGAGGTGTAGCCGTTGCTGAAGCATTGATATGAATAGGCTTCATCCTTTTCAAGACCTGTTAAGGTTACCTTGTTTGCATAGTCGCCGTCATAGGTCTTTACGGATTTTCCGTTGAATATTTTTGAAGCACCGGTTGATGCGTTTGTCAGCTTAACATAAGGGGCAGCTGTTTCTGTTTCGGAATACCATGAAATGTTTCTTTCCGTTTCGTCGCTGCCGGGGAAAACCGTTACACCGCTTTGAGCCTCTGCGGTTTCCCAGTATCTGTTCCATTCTTCCTTGTCAAGGGCAAATGCCGCTGTGAATGCGGTTAATATAAAGACAACCGCAAGCAGAATTGAAAGTGCTTTTTTCATTGTGTTTCTCCTTGATTTTTCTTGCTCTTATCCGCAACCTTTTTTGTCAGCACCGCCGAAATCAGCAGGAACAAAACGATAACCGCAACGGGAATTGAAACAACCCAGGGCTTTTCACCGACTGATTTCAGAAGCGTTCCGAATAATGTATAAACAAGGATGAGAGGAATATTGCCGAGGAATGCGCCTGCCATATAGCTTTTATAGGATACGCCCATTGCACCGAATAAAAGGCTTGAAATATCGCCGGGCATAACCCCCGAAAACTTAACAATGGCGGTCATAATAACCTCGTTTGTGCCGACAAAATCATCAATTTTTTTAACGGGCTTAAATTTACTTTTGAGGGTATCAATCATTCCCGCACCTGTGAATTTGCCGAGGAAAAAGGGGATTGAAAGGCTCAGTAGCATACCGATGATGTTTACAACAAGGGCTGTAAAGAAATTCGGCAGCATATAGCCGCAGATTGACATTATGACGGCAGGGGGAAACACGAGAACGAAGGATTTTACAACCGTAACTCCTATCAGAATCATAGAAACGGTAAATACTCCGCCGCTTATCATCTGGCTTAAATTCTTGATGTTAGAAACCTTGATGTTATATTTCTGAATAAGAAATATGCCGACAGCCATTAAAACCACAAGCAAAACGCCTGTTAAAATCTGTAAAACCTTAATGAGTTTTCCGTAATCCTTTTTAGTGCTCATTTTTGCTCCTTATCAATACTTGAAATCTTTGAATGAAACATCAATGTTAAGGTCGGTTGTTGCCTTTGAAACCTTGGCGATTGAATACTTGATGTTTGTGAGCACGGCACTCATTCTGATTGCGTAATCAAGGGCTTTGAACTGACTTGTTTTCGCATCGATTTTTGCCGTGATTGTAACACTTGTTGTTTTAACGGTTATCTCGTCAACCTTTGCGTTTCCGTCAACAAGCCCCTGTCTGATTTCTTCGGCATCCTTGTAGTCGGAGGTGAAGCTGCCGAGAGCACTCTTGTTTTTGAGAGGATTTGTTTCACCCTTGACGGTCAGCTTAACGGTATAGGTCTTTTTGTCGCCGGAAAGCTCACAGGTTGCCTTCGTAATGTCACTTTCTTTAAGACTGCTTACCATAAGGGATTTGCCGTCAAATTTGCCCTTTGAAACCGTTGCACTGTTTGTGCCCTCACCGAGGAAATCACCGACTGCACCGCGGACAACACCGATTTTTGCAAGAGCGCCCATTGAAAGATTCTGAAGGGCGGCTTTTGTAGTCTTTGAATAGCCGGGCTTTGAAGAGGATGCCTTTTTGGTTGCACCGTTGTAAAGGGCGAGAATATCGGCCTTTGAGGTCGGCGCTTTAACATCTTCTTTGGTTGTTGTAACCTTTTTGGTGGTGGTTGCTTTTTTAGTTGTAGTCACCTTTTTTGTGGTGGTAGCCTTTGCGGTGGTGGTCGTAACCGTTGTGGCTTCGGTTGTTGACTCCGTTGTTGCTTCCGTTGTTGATTCTGTTGTTGATTCGGCAGTAGCTTCGGTTGCCTCTGCCGTTGCTTCATCGGATGTGGCTTCACTTGCCGGAGCCGTTTTTGTTTCACTTGTAATTTCTGCCTCGGTTGTCACATTTTCAGTCTCTTTTTCGCCGCAGGCGGCAAAGCCGAAAAGCATTGCAAGACAGAGTAAAAGTGCAAAATACTTTTTCATTCTCTTATTTCTCCTGTTCTCATATTCGGAAAAGCTTTCCTGAAAAAATATAACACAAAATTTGGACAAATACAACAAAAAATATCATTGTATTTCTTATTTTTATATGATATATTTATTACTGTAAAAAATTAAGTTGGAGAATTGTTTATGGAATATATCACTTTGGGGCTGCTTGCGATTGTAACAGTTTTGCTTGTTGCCGTGTTAATCGGGCAGAGCAGAATAAAGAAAAACAACAGCGGTGACGAGCTGAAAAATGTGAGCGAAAGGCTTGAGGGCTTTTCTGCCTTGCTCGGCTCGGAGTTTGAGCGTTCAAGAAGAGAAAGCTCCGTCAGCCAGTCCGATATGCGGAAGGAAACAGCCTCTGCAATAGGCGAAATGAATAAAAGCCTTGAGCAGATGAAAGCCGAAAATTTACAGAAGCAGTCGGATTTTGAGCTTAAAATGGCTGAATCCCTCAACCGTATAAAGCTTAACAATATGGAGCAGAGCGAAAAGCAGGGCAAGGCCATCGGCGAGGCTCTCGACAAAATTAAAGAGAGCAACGAAAAGGCGCTTAACTCAATGCGTGAAAGCAATGAAAAAAAGCTTGATGAAATGAGAGCCACGGTTGACGAAAAATTAAACGAAACTCTTTCCGCAAGGCTTGACAGCTCGTTTAAGACCGTTTCGGAAAGACTTGAAAATGTTTATAAATCCCTCGGCGAAATGAAGGAGCTTTCAAGCGGAATTACAACCAATGTTACCGCTCTTAACAGGGTTTTAACAAATGTTAAGGCAAGAGGAACATGGGCGGAGGTTCAGCTCGGCTCAATCCTTGACCAGACAATCCCCGGAATGTATGAATCAAACTTTGCCCCCGTAACGGGAAGCAGTGACAGAGTTGAATTTGCCGTTAAAATTCCCTCGGCTGACGGCACGATGACTTATCTGCCCATTGACTCGAAGTTCCCGATGGAGGATTACATCAGACTTTGCGATGCCGCCGACAGTGCGGATGCACAGGCGCTTGACAGTGCAAGAAAGGCTCTTGAAGCAAGGGTTGTCAATGAAGCAAAAACCGTTGCAAAATATATAAATGTTCCCCTCACAACTCCCTATGCAATTTTATACCTTGCAACAGAGGGGCTTTATGCCGAGATAGCCTCCTCCAAAAACGGCATAAGCGAAAAGGTTATGAGCGAATTTAATATTATGCTTGCAGGTCCGTCAACAATAACCGCCCTGCTCAATTCTCTTTCGCTCGGCTACAGAGCCATTGCAATCAACGAAAAGGCAAATGAGGTCAGAGTTCTTCTTGCGGCGGCAAAGAAGCAGTATGATACCTTCGGTGATGTTTTGAGTAAGGCAAAGAAAAAAATTGAAGAAGCCGGCAAATCTCTTGACGAGGCGGATAAGAGAAATAACATCATCCGTAAAAAGCTGAAAAATATTGATGAGCTTGAAGAAGCAAATGCAGATGAAATTCTCGGCATTGAATCCGGAAAAGAGGAGGAAGAATAGATGAAAGAACCGAAAGAGATACTTTCACAAATGACTCTTGAAGAAAAAGCGGCTCTTTGTGACGGTAAGGATTTCTGGCATCTGAAAGGCTTTGAAAAATACGGTATTCCCGAAATAATGGTTTGTGACGGCCCTCACGGACTGCGTAAAAAGGATTACGAAAAAACGGGCGTCAGCATTTCATCATCCGTTCCGGCAATCTGTTTTCCGTCAGCGGTAACAACCGCCTGCTCGTGGGACCCGGATTTGCTCTTTGAAATGGGTGTTGCTCTCGGCAAAAAGTGTCAGAAAGAAAATGTCGGTGTGCTTTTAGGTCCGGGAATAAATATGAAGCGTTCGCCCCTTTGCGGCAGAAACTTCGAGTATTTTTCCGAAGACCCCGTTCTTGCAGGTAAAATGGCGGCGGGAATGATAAACGGCGTTCAGTCTGTGGGCGTCGGAACATCTCTGAAGCATTTCTGCTGCAACAGCCAGGAAACGAGAAGAATGGTTGTTGACGAGGTGGTTGATGAAAGAGCACTTCGTGAAATATATCTGAGGGGCTTTGAAATTGCCGTTAAGGAATCACAGCCTGCAACGGTGATGAGCTCATACAATCAGATAAACGGTTCTCACGGCTCCGAAAACAGCCATACGCTTACCGAAATTCTCCGTGACGAATGGGGCTTTGAGGGTACGGTCGTAAGCGACTGGGGTGCTGTCAATGACAGAGTAAAGGGCTTAAAGTCAGGTAATGACCTTGAAATGCCCTCATCCTCCGGCTCAGGCGCAAAGAAAATTGTTGAGGCGGTCAAAAACGGCTCACTTGATGAAAATGTGCTTGATAAAAGTGCACTGCGAATTCTGGAGCTGATAAAGAAATGCTCCGATAACGCAAAACCGAATTTTGAATATAATGACCTTGATGACCGGGCTCTTGCAAGAAAAATCGCTTCTTCGTCAATGGTGCTGATGAAAAACGAGGGTATTCTGCCTCTTGATAAAAACAAAAAATATGCCGTTATCGGTGCTCTTGCAAAGAAGCCGAGGTATCAGGGTGCAGGCTCCTCACATATTGTACCCACACAGCTTGATAACGCTTATGATGAGCTTTCAAAGCTCGGCTTTAATCTCTGCTATGCGCAGGGCTATGAGCTTTCAGGAAAAAAAGCATTCAAAAACGATGCACTCATTGAGGAGGCAAGAAGGCTTGCCGAAAAGGTTGATACCGTTCTGCTCTTTGTCGGCTTAACGGATGAATATGAAGCAGAGGGCTATGACAGAGCAAATATGGATTTGCCCTCAGCCCATAACAGGCTTGTTGAAGAAATTGCAAAGGTAAATAAAAATATTGTTGTTGTGCTTGCAGGCGGCTCACCTGTTGCATTGCCGTGGAACGGTAAGGTTAAGGCGATTCTCAATTCCTGCCTCGGCGGTCAGGCAGGCGGCGGAGCGGTTGCGGATATTCTTTCCGGCACAGTTAATCCCTCCGGCAAGCTTGCCGAAACCTATCCCGTTTCTTATGACGATACACCGGCAAGATATAATTTCCCCGGCAACCCTGCAACTGTTGAGCACAGAGAAAGCATTTATATCGGTTACAGATATTATGAAAAGGCGGGCAAAAAGGTGCGTTACCCCTTCGGCTACGGTCTTTCATATACACAGTTTGAATATTCCGATATAGAATTAAGCAAAAAGAAAATATCGGAAAATGACGAGCTGACCGTAACCTTCAAAATAAAGAATACGGGCGATGTTGCCGGCGCAGAAACGGCACAGCTCTATGTTGCCGATAACGAAAGCACGATTTTCAGACCTGTAAAGGAGCTTAAGGGCTTCAAAAAGGTTTTCCTTGAGCCGGGTGAAGAAAAGAAAATCTCGCTTGTTCTCGGCAGAAGAGATTTTGCATTCTGGAATGTGAATGTAAATGACTGGACTGTTGAAAGCGGCAGCTTTGATATAATTATCGGTGCTTCAAGTGAGGATATAAGACTGACGGCAACGGTTAAGGTCAATGCCGGGGAAGCCGAAATTCCCGATTACAGGGAAACTGCTCCGCTTTATTATGAGGGTGATGTGCAGGAAATTCCCGATGAGCAGTTCAGAGAAATTCTCGGCAGAGATATTCCGGCTCCCGAAAAGCCGAGAAACAGAAAAATAGATTTAACCGATAACTTTGAAAGTGCAAGGTTCACAAAGAACGGTGCAAGGGTATACAAAACCGTTTCAAGCCTCATACCGGATGAATTTGCCAGAGGGCTTGCACTTCAAACGCCGTTCCGTGATTTCATCAGTATGAGCGGCGGTGTATTTAATGAGGAAATGGCTGACGGACTTCTTCTTTTGCTTAATAACGAAAAGGGCGGAGTGAAAGAAATGATGTCACAGCTTCCGAATGCAGTTAAGGGAATTATTCCCCTTATTAAAAGCATATAGATAAAGGAGAGAGAAAATTATGGCAACAAAAACAAAACACGAAATTTACAGGGCATTCATCGAACTGCTGTCAGAAATGCCGTTTGACAAAATCACAATCAGAGATATTGTTGAAAGAGGCGGCGTAAACAGAAACACATTCTATTACTATTACAGCGATATATATGAGCTGCTTGAAGAGGTTTTTAAGGCTCAGTATCTCGGCTTGGTTTCAAGCCATTCAAAAAGCTTCAGATGGTTTGTCGGAATTGAAAATCTGCTTAACTCCGCATATAACAACCCCAAAATCGTAAGAAATATCTGTTCCTCCAGAAGCTATGACTACCTTGAATCATATATGTATAAATCCTGCCGTGAAATTCTGACGGAGGTAATCAAGGAGCAGGCTGAGGGTAAGGAAATAGCAGATGACAGGATGCAGTTCATCACCTCATTTTATGAGTACGCCATTATCGGTACAGTTTCGGAATGGTTCAGAACGGGTATGAGAGAAACTCCGAATGAAATTCTCAAATATTTCTCAATAGTAATGTCAGGCGTTCCCGCAACTCTTGATACTGCTGAAAAGGCAAAATAAATGGAAATCCTGTTTGAAGATGATGAAATAGTCGTTTGCCTGAAGCCCTCCGGCTTACCGAGTGAGGGCACAGGCGGAAAAACCGTTCTTTCTCTGCTGTCAGAGAGAGAAAGCTCTCCGGCGGTTTTCTCTGTTCACCGCCTTGACAGAGAAACACAGGGCATAATGGTGTTTGCCAAAAACAGCAGGGCTGCGGCTGTGCTGTCAGGACAGATTACGGAAAAGACCTTTGTAAAAAGGTATTATGCCGTTGTCAGAGGATGCCCCGAGCCTGAAAAGGGAGAGCTTTGCGACCTGCTGTACAGGGATAAGCAAAAAAACAAAACCTATGTTGTCAAAAGAATGAGAAAGGGTGTGCGTGAAGCCCTGCTTGAATACGAGACCAAAGAGAAGCTTGACGGCTTTACGCTTGTTGACATTCTTCTGCATACGGGCAGAACTCATCAGATAAGAGTGCAGTTTGCATCAAGACAAATGCCTCTTTACGGTGACGGCAAATACGGCGGAGGCGGCGGAAGGCTGTGCCTTTATGCTTACCGCCTCGAATTTAATCATCCTTTAACAGGCGAAAAAATGATATTTGATAAAGAAAAAGAAGCATACGAAAATCTTATGGAGATTATCCGGCGGTAAAGGAGCAGCAATGATTACAAAAAAATTATTCGGCACAACGGCAGACGGTCAGAGAGTAGATGCGTTTACCTTGAAGAACTCGGCGGAAACAGCCGTTGAAATCATAACATACGGCGCAACCGTAAACAGTATTTTTACTGCCGATAAAAACGGCGAGCTTGCGGATGTGCTTGTGGGCTTTGACACAGTTGAGGGTCACGAAAAATTATCCGATAACCAGGGTATGACAATCGGCAGATATGCCAACAGAATCGCAGGGGGCAAATTCTCCCTTGACGGTGTTGAATATGACCTTGTTAAGAATGAAAAGGGTATAACAAGCCTTCATTCCGCCGCCGAAACATCATCAAGGGTATGGAAGGCACTTATTCTTGATGATAACCGCCTTGAAATGACCCTGACCACCGAGGACGGAACAAGCGGCTTCCCCGGCAAGGTTGATTACACGGTAACATTTACCCTTTATGAGGATAATTCGCTTAAAATCGATTATTGTGCGGTCAGCAATAAAAAGACGGTTTTCAATATGACCAACCACGCTTATTTTAATCTTGCGGGTCACGGTGATATTCTGGGCCACGAGCTTATGATAAATGCGGATGCATATACGCCTACGGATGAATTTTCAATACCCACAGGCGAAATAAGAAGCGTTGAGGGAACTGCCTTTGATTTCAGAGAGGCAAAGCCAATCGGCAGAGATATACACGCCGATGATATTCAGCTTACTCAATGCAGGGGCTATGACCATAATTTCTGCCTTAATGAGGGTGAGGGCGCCTGTGCAGTTGCCCGTGACCCCGAAAGCGGCAGAACGCTTGAGGTGTTTACGGATTTGCCCGGCGTTCAGCTTTACTGCGGAAACTTCCTTGACGGCACAAAGCCGGGTAAGGGCGGTGTGCCGATGATTCAGCACGCAGGCTTCTGCCTTGAAACACAGTTTTACCCCAACACACCGAATACTCCGTCATTCCCTCAATGCACCTTTGATGCAGGAGAAAAATTTGAAAGCTGTACGGTATTCAGATTTTCCGTTAAATAATTTATAATTTGTTATTCGCATATTCACAGTTTATCAATATTTGCATAATAAAATAACTTTAGCAAACCGAAAAGGAGGGCTTCTTATGGCAACCGAAAAAATTCTTGTTGTTGATGATGATACCAATATTTGCGAGCTGTTCAGGCTTTATCTCGAAAAAGACGGCTATGAAGTGACCATTGCAAATGACGGTGCAACGGCTGTAAAGTTCTTTAAGGAAATTGACCCAGATTTAATGCTTCTTGATATAATGCTGCCTGTTCTTGACGGTTGGCAGGTTTGCCGTGAGGTTCGTAAGATTTCGCAGAAGCCTATCATTATGATTACCGCAAAGGGTGAAACCTTTGATAAGGTTCTCGGCTTTGAGCTCGGCGCTGATGATTATGTTGTCAAGCCCTTTGAAGCAAAAGAGGTTATGGCGAGAATCAAGGCCGTTTTAAGAAGAAGCGGCGCCGCCTCAAAATCAGAGATTAAAGAGGTTAATTACGATAAGCTTTCAATCAATCTCACAAATTATGAGATGATTGTTGACGGCAAAAGGATTGATACTCCGCCCAAAGAGCTGGAGCTTATTTATCACCTTGCTTCAAATCCCAACAGAGTATATACGAGAGACCAGCTTCTTGACGAGGTATGGGGCTTTGATTACTACGGCGATTCAAGAACGGTTGATGTTCATGTTAAGCGCCTGCGTGCAAAGCTTGAGGGCGTTTCGGATAAATGGGAGCTTCGCACAGTCTGGTCAGTCGGTTATAAATTTTCAGTAAACGAATAATGAAAAAAACACGAAGACAGTCGGGCCTTTTCAAAAAATATTTTGCGGCTACGGTTGCGGTTATTCTTGTTTCGTTTTTGCTTGCCGGAACGGCTCTTGCCATTGTTGTTCCGGGAATATGGATGAACGAAAAGCTTGATTCGCTTGAAGAAACGGCAAGGAGCGTTACCGCAAATACAATGAATGTTCTTTTAAGCGATTTCCTCGGCAGTGTCAGCAGGAACGCAGTTATGATGATATGCAACAATCTGACCCAGGTTTCCGATGCGACCGATTCCGATATTTTCATTGTCAATGAAACGGGAGAGGTCGTCTACTGCAAGGATTTGCTTAACCCGAAAAATAACGGTAAATGCTTTATCCATGACCGGTATGTTATCCCTGCCGAAATTATGCAGAAGCTCCGAAATCACGGAAGCTACCGTGTAATCGGTAAAATAGACGGGGTTATGGTATCAAACAACCTTATTGTTGCCTGTCCGCTCACTGCCGGAAGCATATTCAGAGGTGCGGTTTTTGTAACGCAGAGCGTTTCAAAGGGGCTTTGGCTTTATATCTCCGTTATTGCGAGAATGTTTATTATTGCAGCCCTGTTTGCACTTATTCTGACGGCAATTTTAAGTTATTTCATTTCCTACCGGCTTACAAAGCCTTTAAGAGAAATGTCGGTTGCCGTCAAGCAGTATTCAAACGGCGATTTCACAAAGCGAATTACCGTCAGCAGAAAGCACGGCAAATTAAATAAAGAGAATGAAATAGATGAGCTTGCCGATTCCTTTAACTCAATGGCAGCGGCTCTTGAGGCACAGGAGCAGTCAAGACGAAGCTTTGTTTCAAATGTTTCTCACGAGCTTAAAACACCGATGACCTCAATAGGCGGCTTTATTGACGGCATACTTGACGGAACAATTTCCGGGACGGACGAAAAGAAATATCTGAAAATTGTTTCCGAAGAGGTTAAACGCCTTTCACGCCTTGTTACGGGTATGCTCAATATGAGCAAAATCGAAGCCGGTCAGATTGATATCAAGCCGGAGGAGTTTGATATAAGCGATATGCTTTTCAGAACTCTTTTAAGCTTTGAAAAGATAATCGAAAGCAAAAATATTGAAATCAGAGGGCTTGAGGCACTTTCAGAAAACAAGGTTTTTGCTGATAAGGATATGATAAATCAGGTCGTTTACAATCTGATTGACAATGCGGTTAAATTTACGCCTGAGGGCGGATATATAGAAATTATATCAAAATCGGACGGCGAAAAGATTATTATAAAAATCCGAAACAGCGGCAGAGGAATTGCGCCGGATGAAATTGATAAGATTTTCGAGAGATTTTATAAAACTGATAAATCCCGAAGCTTTGATGTAAAGGGCGCAGGTATGGGCCTCTTCATTGTAAAACAGCTTATTGAGCTTCACGCCGGTCACATTACCGCAAGAAGCGTTGAAAATGAGTATGCGGAATTTATTTTCGATTTACCTCTCTATAAATAAGTTTTCATCTAACAGGAGGAAGAACCAATGGATGATGAAATGAATATATTTCCGAATGAGAATAATAACGAGCCGGGAATTGAGCCGGAAGCACCGGTAACGGAAAAAACGGAAGAAGTGTTTGAAGATGTTTCTTCATTTTCTCAAGATGCGGAAGATATTAATTACGGTGCGGATGCCGCGGCTTCAGAGGAGCAGGCTGATGTAACGGAAAATACGGCTGAAGCGGTCAGTGAGGAATATAACGCTCCCGTAACCGAAAATCCGATTTATACTCAGTCCTCCGAGCCTGAAAACAGCGGCGAATATAAAACGCCCTTTGTTTATGCGGAAAGAGTAAATAATGGCTCTGCAAATCCTTACGGCAACACTCAGAGCACTTATCAGAATCCGTATTCGGGTATGGCATCAAATAATCCTCAGTTTTCACAGAATAATCCTGCCGGAAACGATAAAAATGATGATAAAAAGGGCGTTAAGGTGCTTGCTTCGGCCGTTGTGCTCATTCTTGTTTTCGCACTCGGCGTAGGCTGTGCAACCATTTTCAGCGACAGAAAAAAAGGCAGCGCAGCAAACGGCGAAAGAACAACAGGCGACACAGTCACCCTTGAAATAGCCGACACACCGACCTCGAAGGCGGACAGCGGCAAAAAGGACGGAAAGGTTCTCACCGCCGCAGAAATTGCCGAAAAGGTCAGAAACTGGAATGTTGGCGTGGTTGTTTATTCGGGCAATTCATCCTCCGCAAGCGGTCAGGGCTCCGGCATTGTAATGTCAAGGGATTCAAGCGGAAAATATACTTATATTTTAACCTGCGCCCATGTTATTGACGATGCAGGTATGAAATTTAAGATTCAGACCGAAGAGGGCAAAACCTATGATGCACAGATTGTCGGTTATGACATAAGAACGGATGTAGGCGTCCTTAAGGTTAAGACAGCAGAGCTTGAAATTGCGGAATTCGGCAGCTCCGATGCGCTTATAATCGGCGACCCGGTTTATGCCATAGGCAACCCCGGCGGCGTTGAATTTTTCGGCTCATTCACAGGCGGTTATATTTCTGCAATAAACCGTCCCGTAAGCAGTGAAATCGGCTACACTATGAAATGTATTCAGCACGATGCCGCTATTAACCCCGGTAACTCCGGCGGTATGCTCGTAAACTGCTACGGTCAGGTTGTGGGCATCAATTCGCAGAAAATTGCAAGCACGGAATATGAGGGAATGAGCTTTGCAGTTCCCATTTCATCCGCAAAGAAAATCATTGATGACCTCATTGCTTACAGCTATGTTCCCGACAGACCGAAGCTCGGTATTTCATATTATCCTGTTTCCGCAAGCACACAGTACAGTATGATTGCTCAGATTAAGGGCTTGCCTGCAGGAACGCTGATTATTAACGAAATAAATCCCGATTCTTCACTTGCCGGCACAGATGCAAGAAAATATGATATGATTATTGCAGTTAACGGTAAAGAGCTTACAACAGCAGATGTTCTTCTTGAGCTTATTGATAAGGGCAGTGTTGGTGATAAGCTTACCTTAACCCTGTGCAGAGTAAACAGCGATTATTCGCTTGATGAATTTGATGTTGATGTTACTCTTGTCGAGGATAAAGGAACAACCGAAACAACCACAACACAGCCGTATATTGACCCCTTTGATTACTTCTACGGCTTCGGCAATTAATTATAAATAACAAAACAGGCTTCGGATTATCGGAATCGAGATAATCTGAAGCCTGTTAATATTTTTCTACGAAATATAATTTCTCGGGTCACGGGTCTCACCGTTATAAATAACCTCAAAATGCAGGTGCGGTCCGCTGGAGTTACCTGTTGAACCGACCTTGCCTATTGCCTTGCCCGCTTCAACATATTCACCGACATGAACCTTGATTGAGCCTGCCGCCATATGCGCATATCTCGTTTTATAGCCGTCACCGTGGTTTATGAGAACCATATTGCCGTATCCGCTTGATGAACGCTGAACAGCCTCAACTCTGCCGCTCTTTGCCGCAATTACATGGCTGCCGTAGGCTGTTCCGTTGCCTGTGCAAAGGTCAACGCCGTTATGCCAGCCGATACTTCTCCAGCCGTAGGGTGACGAAATATAACGGCAATGGGGTGCCGGCCAAAGGAAGCCCTTATCCGATGCCTCCCCGATGTAAATTCCGCCGTAGGTTGTTCTTGAGCCTACAACAATAATTTCATCAACGGGCTCTTTCAGTGTTTCAAAGGTGTATTCCGTGTTGTAAAGCTCGCCGGAAATATAGGTTTTGGTTGTGATTATTCTTTCGCTGCCGTTTATACCTGCCTGCTTAACAAGTCTGTAACCGCTGTATTTTGAAGCATCCTTTTGCTTAACTGTTGCATAATCCAGAGAACGAATTGAGGATGATGTAACGGTTTTCTTTATTCTTATGAGAGGAGTGTAGCTCGGAACGAAAATTTTTGTGCCCGTGTGGAGCATACCGGAGCTTAAACCGGGGTTAAGGCTGAAAATTTCATTTTCATCTGTTCCGAAATCATAGGCAATGGAACTGATAGTGTCCTTATCCGCAACGGTGTAGGTCATTGTTGCTCCCTCTTTGCCGAGAAGCGTCTGCTCAAGCTTTGAGGCATCCCAGATGATTCCCGCATCATCACGGTAAAGCCCCTGAACATAGTCTATATTTTCTGCAAAGCCCACAATGTAGTTGCCTTTTTCAGCCGCCTTATCATACGGCTCCAGAATTGAGAAGAAAACAGACTTTGCATCTGATTCGTTTTTGATAGCACAGATAAATTTGCCGTCAATATAAACTCCGCAGGCGTTGGTGAATTTTTCACTTGATTTTTCAATCATAGTGTCGGAAATCGTTTCCGCATCGCTGAGCTCGTCAAGTGAAACAAGGGCGAGCTTATAGCCTGCATTAAACTCTGCGGATTCCGTTTTGTTTACCTCCGACTGGTTGCCGTTGGCGTAAAGTCGGTCAAGAACCATATCTCTTGCATCAATGAAAACGGATTCATCGTTGATATAGCCTATCCCCTCATTGTTGAAAATAACCTCAAGGGCAAAGGTTACGCCTTTCCAATGGTTGAAAACCGTAACCATTACAATAACCGACAAAACAGGCAAAATAAGGTTGCCGGCGGTTTTAAGAAGCTGTTTGTGCCTTGCAAACGCCTTTTTGATGTAGTGCGCAACAACGCTCGGAACGGAAAAGGGATGCTTCAGGCATATTTTAAGATAACGCTGTGCTGATTTTATTTCTTTTTTGAAATAATGAATCTCAACGATTATTGCGACCAATCTTTTGTTGAAATCCCTTTTTGCGTTGAAGGTCAGGCTGTCAAAAATCTGTTTAAGCTTTTTGAACGGGAAGACTATTATTTTGAAAAGCGTTGAAAACAACAGAGCCGTTATTTTGGTAATGACATCACCGAAATTGTAAATTGCAAGGTAAACGGGATTGCCGTTTTCGTTAACATAACTTTCCCGGCGGTTTTGCTTTTTGCTCTTTTTTTGATTTTCGGCTTTTTTCTTTACCTTTTCGGCGTTCTTTTTTTCTTTCTTTTCATCTCTGCTTATTTCAGCGTTTTCAGCTGCTTTATTTTCATTCTCCGCAGGGGGAACGGTATTTTCTTTGTTTTCGGCATTGCTTACCGCATTTTCATAGTGGAGGGTGTATCGGCGTTCAATATCTTCACGGATGGCTTCCATTTCTCTTGAACGGCGCTTTTCCTCCTTTTCACGGAATGCCCGTTCTCTTTCGGATTTATCCTCGGAGTAAATGCTCGTGAGATTGTAAAAGCCGTTCATTATATCGTCAATTTCATCTTTTTTCGATATATCAACGCTCTCTTTATTCAGTTTTTCATTCTCATTGTTGGGCATATTTTCTCCGAAAAATCAGTTTAATCTCAAATTTCCGCTTCTGAAATCTGCTCCGAAAATCTTTTAAGAGCATCCTTCCAGTGAGGCAATCTTTCAAAGCCGGCTTTGTCAAGCGATGCCTTTGACATTCTTGAATTAAGAGGTCTTTTTGCCGGTGTGGGGTAATCCGCTGCGGGAATCGGGTTTATTTTGGTCTGCCTGCCGTTTTGCTTCATTATTTCCGAGGCAAATTCAGCCCAGGAGCATATTCCCTCGTTTGTTGCGTGATATGTTCCGTATTTTGAGGTGACAATCATATCACCGATAAGCCTTGATAAATCAGGTGTAAATGTCGGCGAGCCAATCTGGTCGGCAACAACATTAAGCTCTGCTTTTGTTTCGGAAAGGCGGAGCATTGTATAAACAAAGTTTTTACCGTGGATTCCGAATACCCATGAAATTCTGACAATAAAAAACTTATCGCAGTATTTTTTTACCGCTTCTTCACCTGCAAGCTTTGTCTCACCGTAAACATTGCAGGGCTTAACGGGTGCATCGGTTTCAAAAAAGTTTTCACCGTCACCGCCGAAAACATAATCCGTGCTTGTGTAGAGCATTTTAATGCCTTTTTCTGCGCACACTCTTGCAATGTTTTCGGTGCCCTCTGCATTAACTCTGCGGCAAATTTCCTTTTCACTTTCAGCCTTATCAACGGCTGTATAAGCCGCAAGGTGAATGACGGCTTCGGGTGAGCTTTCCGATATAAGCTTTTCGACACATTCCTTATCGGTTATATCAAATTCGGGTAAATCCGCAGGGATTACGGTGTGTCCTCTGCTTTTAAGCAGGGTGACAACATCAGTTCCGAGCTGTCCCGAAGAACCGGTAACAAGAATTTTCATATACATCACCAACCGGAATTATAGCATAAAATATATGATATAACAATATTTTTTTGAAAATACTGTTAATGGGGCTTTGTTTGTGGTATATTATAGAAAATATGATGTTTTAGAAAGGAACGGCATAAATGAAGCTTCTTTCTCCTGCAAAAATAAATATCTTTCTTGATATCCTCGGAAAGCTTGATAACGGTTATCACAGCCTGTTTATGGTTATGCAGACTGTGGGGCTCTATGACGAAATTTCCGCAGAAAAAAGGGATGACGGTAAAATCGAAATCCTTTGCGATACAGGGGGTGTGCCCTGTGATGAAAGAAATACGGCGTATAAGGCGGCTGAATATTTCTTTGAAGAAACGGGCATAAAAACCGGCGTAACAATAGAAATAATCAAGCATATTCCCCATGAGGCGGGTCTTGCCGGCGGCAGTACGGATGCGGCAGGTGTTCTCAGGCTTCTTAACGGAATTTTTGAAACAAAGCTGTCTGAAACAAAGCTCTGTGAAATCGGCTTAAGGGTCGGCAGTGATGTTCCTTTCTGCATTGTGGGAGGCACTTGCCTTTGCCAGAATACGGGCGGAGTAATTTCAAGGCTTAAGGATTTGAAAAAATGCTTTGTTGTTCTTGCAAAGCCGGAAAAGGGTGTTTCAACCCCGGAGGCATACAGTGCGGCAGATAAGGCGTATATTTACCATCCGAATTGCCTTAAAATGCTTGACTGCTGTGAGAAGGGCGATTTTGAGGGTATATGCAAAAATGCCGGCAATGTTTTTGAGCAGGTTGTTGAGGTGCCCGAAAGAGTTGAGATAAAGAAAATTATGTCTGACAATAACTGTGCACTTTGTCAGATGAGCGGCAGCGGACCGACCGTATTCGGCTTGTTTGAGAATAAAGAGGATGCGGAAAGGGCAGCCGAAAAAATCATAAAAATATGTCCCGAAACATATATTTGTGAAACCGTGAACGGCTGAGGAGAGAAAATGGAAAAGAGATTGGAAATAGGTTATCATACTGATGAAAGAAGCGGATATAAAAAGGAAATCTGCTTTGACGGGCCTGCAAAACAGGGCGGAGGGGTGGATTTTATCCTTTGCCATATTGACCCGGATTCGGATAAAACACTTGCCGAAAACTGCGAAATCGCCGGGAGAAATGCACAGTCCATAAAGGATTTGGGAGCAACCTATATAGCAAATTTTGAACATCAGAATTTTGTTTATAACTGCAAAACAACTGACGGCTTTGATTTTGCAAATCATCCTGACGGCACCCACAGACTGGAAATTCCGCAGGAATATTATGATGCCCTTGCTTGTGCCGGAAACCTTGACGGCCTTATGTATGATGAGCTTGAGCATTGTATAATTAACAGAAACTTTTCAATCGCAATGTCATCTAAATTCAAAACGGATGCTCCTGTTTTTACAACAAATGCAGAAACCTTTGAGGAACAGGAAAATCTGCTTGAAAAACAAATATCGGATTATGCCGCCAAGGGCAGAGCGCTCGGTGCAAAAACTCTTTCCGGTGAGCATGTGCTTCCTGTTATGTTTCACCTTTTTGCAAGAAACGGTATTATTCCGAACTTCAAATCACAAAAGGAATCCTTTTCAAATGTTCAGTTTTCGGTTGCGGCAGGTGCATCCCTGCAATACGGTGTGCCCCTCTGGAACTGCGTGGATTTATGGTACAGAATGACCTATCCGGGTCACTCCGCAAACGAAATGTATCATAACCTTGTTTTTGCCTATCTCTGCGGCGTAAACCGTGTTTATGTTGAATCGTCATCAAGATTTTACAAGGACGGTAAAATTACGGAATACGGTGAAGCCTTTAACCGCTTTACCTCCGAATACAGAGGAAAAGACCGTGATTACGATATTTCCGATTTTACCCCGGAAATCGGAATAATCCGCTGTGATGATACATTCTGGGGTCAGGGTGTTACTCCGATTCCGTGGAGAGGTATGCTTTTCGGAAATCCGAAAATCAAAATCGGCAGGGCTTCAAGGGAATATGTTTATGTTTTCAATATTCTCACCCACGGCTTTACGGGCAACGGCGGAATCTGTGCCGACAGAATCGAGCCCCGTTCCCTTAAAAAGCACCGTTCATTTGTCCCTTTGAATAACACGGCTGTTTTTGATGAAAGGGTAAGGGGAGATAAGCTTAAAACGCTGAAGCTGTGTTTCCTTTGCGGCGAGCATATTTCCGCAGATACTCTGAATGATGTTGAAAAAGCGGTTAAGGACGGTCTGACGGTTGCCACAACCAAAAAATATGTTCCGAAAAATATTGCCGTCAGCAGAGCCTATACGGAGGTTAAGGACGGCAAAGGCAAGTGGATTATTGTTGACGATTTCAGAAATAAAACGCTGAAAAAAGCCCTTGCCCCCTTTATCGGAAGCAAGGACGAAATGGTTTATAAATTCGGTGAAAAAACAATAAGAATGAAGATTTCAGAGGACGGAGAAAGCTTTACCTTTTCAGACTAATCCTCCGTCAATCACAAGCGTTTGAGCAGTCATATATTTTGAGTCGTCACCTGCAAGAAACGAAACGGCACCGGCTATTTCCTCCGGCAGACCGAAGCGGCCCATAGGTATTTCCTCTGCAAAGGCACGCTTTTCCTCTGCACTCAGATTGTTGTTCATTTTTGTATTTGTTGCACCGGGGGCAATGCAGTTGACTCTCACATTGCTCGGGGCAAGCTCTCTTGCAAGCCCCTCCGAAAGACCGATTACCGCAGACTTTGTTGCGGAATAAATACTTTCACAGGAAGCACCGTGAACACCCCACATGGAGGAGATGTTTATTATGCTTCCTTCTTTTTGACTTACCATAAACGGAACGGCACATTTGCAGGTGTTGAATACGCCCTTGAAATTGACTGCAACAAGACGGTCAAATTCTTCCTCCGTGGTGTCAACAAGCATCTTTTCAAGTGAAATTCCTGCACAGTTTACAAGTACCGAAAAGCCTCCGAAATAATCGGAAGCTTTTTTGAATTCTCTGCTTATTTCTTCAAAGGAGCTTACATCAGCCTTGATGATTTGAAACTTAACATTCTTTTCATTCAAAGCCCTTTCAAGTGCTTTTGCTCCCTCTTCATCGGAGTTACGGCAGGCGGCAATGTCAAAGCCGTCATCTGCAAGGCGCAGGGCTATTGCCTGACCTATTCCGCCGGAGGCCCCGGTAATAAAAGCCGCTTTATTCATCAGTTAAGAAAATCCTTTTCAAAAAGGTCTGTCATATTGAAATAGCCCTTGGGTGCAATAAATATATTTGCAGGGGGATTTGTATGCATCTTTGTGTATTCAATGATTGTGTAGTTGTTGTTGTCATATTCGTTTTCGATTCTCTTCAAAACATCGTTGTGGTAATAATAGAGAATCCTTCCGCCGTCCGGGGATAAGTAAACATCAACATCATACTTAACGGAGTCAATGGTTGTTTTTGTTGAGCCTGCATATTTCAGCCCGTCATCCTGCTTTGTCGCAAGGTCGAGATTATCATACATCTCATCAATATAGTCACCGGGTATTTCCATATACGCCTTCATAGCCGGAATATACATTGTGCATTTTTTGTCAGCAATATGAATCTGAGCCTTCATATTTCCCTGGTCGGAAACGGGCATACTGAGCTCGCAATAATATTTACTGCCGTTTCTTGCCATAATAACGGGCATGGTCGTAACCTCATCATCGGAAACGATTTTCATATTGATTTCCATATAGTATTTTTCGCTCTTGGCAAGCTGCTCATAGTAGTTGGAAACTGTTTTTTGCGGAGCTGTTTGAGCAGCGTTTTGTTGTGTTTCAGCCTCCTTAACAATCTTTTCAACTTCCTTTTCGTCAGCAACAATCTCATCGCCTGTTTCAAAGTCAATCTTTTCGTCAACAATCATATTTTCAATATCGGAATTGTTGAACTTTTCAACGAATGACTGCTGCTCCGGGGTCATACTGTATGTTTCGCTTGTGTCATCAAAGGGAGAGGTGCTCTCTGTTACCTTAACCGTCTTTTTGACGGTTTTTATTGCCTTTGATTCAACCTCGACGGTGTTGCCCTTGTTATCAAAATAGTAATACTCTGTTTCACCCTCGTTGTTTACGGTTGTTTGCACCTCGTGGGTAACACCCTCATCATCGAGAGCATAAAGCTCGGTTTGTTCTTCAAAGCCCTCGGCATTTTCAAGCTTTCTGCATGAGCAGAATGCAAAAAGGGCTGAAAAAACAAGTATAAGTGATACTGTTCTTTTTATTTTCATTTGCTTTCCTCCGATTATTCTCAAAGAATCGAAATAATGATTCTTTTCAATTCGCAAGATTCGGCTGCCGCCTCTGTATGATAGAATACTATTATTTAACTCCTAAATCAAGACAGATTTGATAAATTATAATTATGCTTTTGTGAACAAAATAAGACTAAACTGTGAACAAGGGTCAGTTTTCACTCAAATTGTCCGAATATTCGAGCCAATTCAGCAGTAATTGACCCCATTGTGCAATATGACTGTCACTTTCCGCAAGGCCGAGACCATGTCTGCCGAACGGAAAAATATGCATTTCAACGGGAACATTATTATCACGCAGAGCCTTTGCATAAAGGTAACTGTTAATAACATTTACACTTTGGTCAAAGGATGTGTGCCAGATGAAAGCAGGGCAGGTATCGGCTGAAGCGTTTTTGGCAGGGTCAACCCTTTCGGTCAGTTCATCAAATCTTTCGCCGAGCAGGTTTTTATAGCTGCCCTCGTGGGCATAGCCCGTGTGAGGGTTCAGAATAACCGGGTAGCAGAGAATCTGATAATCGGGAAAAAACCTCTCGTTATCAATTTCATCAACGCTCTCACCGTCTATTGCCTCCGAATATGTTGAAAGCATTGCCGCAAGGTGTCCTCCGGCTGAGGAGCCCATTACCGCAAGCTTATCGGGATTTATGTTAAACCTTTTTGCATTGGCTCTTACAAACCTGAACGCCCTTCTCGCATCAAGCAAAGGGAGCGGAAAATAATCCGGCGCCACTCTGTAATCAACAATAAAGGAATTTATACCGTTCTTTTGCAGAAATTCGGCATAGCCCTTATCCTCGTGGGGTGCTCTGCAGGAGTATCCGCCGCCCGCAAAAATGATTACGGAAATATCGCACTTTTTGTTTTCTGCCTCATAAAAATGAATTCCCGTTTCGTGTTCACCGTTTGGCCAAAGCTTCATAAATATTTTTCCTCTCTGAAAAAAACAAGGATTTTATGGCAGCTCTTTGTGAAGAATATGCCATATAACCCTTGTGTGTATTAAGCGGTTTTGAAAATCAGGTTAACCAGTTTACATGGTAGAAAAGTGCCCTGGTCATTCTTTTATCGGTTGAATAGATAACAACCTTATCTCCCTCTTCATAATCCTTGAGAGATTTATTTTTAAGAAAATGCTCAAATGAGGTTGCCTTGATAAATTCATCCTCTACGGCAACTATGGCATAATTTTTGCTTTTTGCTTTTATTCTGCCTATGGTGCACATATAAGGTCTGACCTGTCTTTTGACTATGACAAAAACCGGGAAGAGCATAAACAGCGCTCCCACAATGTCAAGAATAAGAACAGGGTATCCGTCAAACATAAGCGTTCCGATGAGAATAAATGCAACTCCGATAAAGAATACCGCTGAGGCACCGATTACAAAATATAATGTCAGTCTTTTGTAGAAATAACTGTTTTTGAGATATTCATATGTTCTCTCGTTAAACATCATCGTCACTCCTTTATTCACAATTTAGCACATTTTTTCCGTATAATCAATATAAAAATAAAAATTTCTTGCAGTCTGTACCGGGAATGTAGTAAAATATTGCAGGTGATTCAAATGAAAGAACAGCTGCGCAAAGAAATAAAACGAAAAAACAGCACCCTGTCGGCTGAGTATAAGAAAAAGGCAAGCCGTTCCATTGCAGAGAGGGTGACGGCTTCAAAGCAGTTTGAAAATGCCGAAACTGTTTTTATCTATGCCTCAACGGAAAATGAGCCGTCAACAGATGAAATAACAGACCTTGCTCTGAAAAAAGGCAAAACCGTTTTGGTGCCTAAGGTAATCGGTAAAAGAAAAATGATTGCCGTAAAAATAAACGGCAGGGATGAGCTTAAAAAGGGATATATGGGTATCCCGGAGCCGGAATCGGATGAAGAATTTATGGGAAAGCTTGATTTATCCGTTATTCCGTGCCTCGGCGCTTCGACGGACGGTAAAAGGCTCGGCCACGGGGGCGGATATTATGATGCGTTTCTCGAAAACAGAGAAACCTTCAAAATGTGCCTTTGCTTTTCGGTAAATTTAAGGGATGATATTCCCGCAGAAAAATATGATATTTTAATGAACGGAGTTGTATCTGATATGTTGTTGATTGCCCACAGAAGCGGACCTGTTATTTACCCGGAGCAGACTGTTGAATCTGCACGGCACGCCCTTTCAATCGGTGCGGATATGATTGAAATTGACCTGCGCTTCAATAAAGAGGGGAGCATAATCGTTTCACACGATGCCAATACCGAAAGAGTATTCGGCGTAAGCAGAGAAACCGCAGAGCTTACCGATGAGGAATTTGCACAGTTAAGGCGCAGTGATAACCCGGAATACGGCTCACACTTCTTTAAGGATTATGTTGATGCCGGAATAAAGCCCCTGCTTCTTCACATCAAAGAGGGCGGCGAAAGAATTTTCGGTATTATTGATTACCTGAAGAAAGAAAATTATCTTGAAAATGTTACATTCGGCTTCTCTGACCCTGCGGATGTTCTTGCAGTTAAAAAATATGACCCATCAATCCCCGTTCTGGCGTTCGTCAAAAATCCGGATTACATTGATGCCAACATTGATGCCGGTGCGGATTATATCCGTCTTTGGCAGGGCAACACCACGGAGGAAAGAATAAACTATATTGCTTCAAAGGGCAAAAAGGTCTGGATTATGCTGGGGCATACAGACGGCTTTGAGGCAGGCTATACAAGCAGAGAATTTTATAATTGGCTTCTGACACAAAAGGTTGACGGCGTTCTCATAAACGATGTCAATTTTGTTTTAAGGCCGGAGGAATAAGGATTGAAAAGTTTTATCATTGGCAAAAACGATGCAGGGCAAAGGCTTGACAAGTTCATTGCAAAGGCCGTACCCGATTTGCCGAAATCCCTGATGTATAAGTACATCAGACTTAAAAGGATAAAGGTCAATTCAAAGCGGGCTGAAATTTCAACAAAGCTTCTTGAGGGCGATACTGTTGATATGTATATCAATGACGAGTTTTTCTGTGAAAAAGAAGAAAAATATGATTTTCTTTCCGCTTCAAAAAAGCTTGAAATCGTCTATGAGGATGATAATATCATTCTTCTTGATAAGGTTGTGGGCTTGCTTTCTCACCCGGATGAAACGGAGTATAACGACACTCTGATTACAAGAGTAAAGCGTTACCTCTACGAAAAGGACGAATATAACCCGAAGGATGAAAACTCATTTGCACCTGCCCTTGTAAACAGAATTGACAGAAATACGGGCGGAATAGTAATTGCCGCAAAAAATGCGGAGGCCTTGCGAATACTTAATCAGAAGCTTAAGGACAGAGAGATTGAAAAATATTATCTCTGTGTGCTCCACGGAACACTCAAAAAGAAAAGCGATACTCTTATCGGCTGGATGATTAAGGATGAAAAGAAAAACAAGGTGCGTGTTTATGATACCGAGGTTCCCGGCTCAAAAATAATGAAAACAAAATATAGGGTTCTTGATGAAAAGAACGGTCTGACCCTTGCGGAGGTGGATTTGCTGACAGGCAGAACGCATCAGATAAGAGCGCATTTTGCCTCCGTAGGTCATCCGCTTGTGGGTGACGGGAAATACGGCACGAATGCACTCAATAAAGAGCTGGGCTATAAAAAGCAGTTCCTCTATTCATACAAGCTGATTTTCAATTTCACAACGGATGCTGAGAGCCTGAACTATCTTAACGGAAAGTGCGTTACGGTTAAGGATGTATGGTTTCAAAGAGAATTTGCAAACGGATTTAAGGACTAAACTCTTTTGTAATATGAACAAATTGCAAAATTAGTAAAAAAGACTTGTAAAAAAAGCAAAAATGGTATAAAATGCCTATGTTAAGTTGCGAAAGTGCAACATTGAAATACAAGTAAAGGATTGATTTTACTATGGCGAAAAAAGAAAATATGAGTAAAGCCGAGCTTTACCGTGAAGAGAGAAAAGAAAGAATTGCCAAGGCAAACAAAAAGAATGCAAAGAGCCTTGCCGCAGGCAGAACTGTTGCAGGCATTGTCAAGAAGATTGTTGCAGTGGTAGTTGTTGTTGCAATCGTTGCAGGTGTCGGCTATACGCTGGTTGATAACTTCGGCGTTATTGACAATTTGGCAACAGCCCTTACGGTTGGCGGAACAAAGGTTTCTGCCGCAGACTATGAATATTATTACAGCTCAATGTATCAGCAGACAGCCAATTACGCAAGCTACTATTCACAGTACGGCTATGATATGGGCTTCAGCACCGATGTTCCTCTTGATGAGCAGATGACACAGGACCATGACGGTAATGAAGTAACCTATGCCGAATTCTTCAAAGAGGAAGCAAAGGAAAAGGCACAGTTTGTTGTTGCATATTGCGCAGAAGCAGAAAAAGCCGGCTTTGAGCTTGCAGCAGAAGACAAGAATGAAATTGATGAAGCAATCGAATCCTACAAAACCAATGCTTCACAGAGCGGCTATTCTCTCAATGCTTATCTCAGAGCAAACTTCGGCGGCGCATTTAACGAAAAGAAATTCAGAAAGCTTCTTGAAACAGAATCAACCGCTTCAAAATATCAGGAAAAGAAGCAGGAAGAAATGAAAAACGCCGTTGAAGATAAGAGAATCAAGGACGAATATAAAAAGAATAAGGCACAGTATGACTATGCCGATATAGTTTATTATTCAATTGCCTATGATGTTCTTACCGCTGATGAGGGCGAAAAGGATGAAGCTCTCAAGAAAAGACAGGATGCCGCAAATAAAAAGACTGATGCAAAGGCAAATGAGGCTTTTGCAAAGATAAAGGATGCAAAATCATTTAACGAGGCAGTTAAGCCCTTTGCCGCTGCCGAGGACGATGAAAAGGATGCAACCTATACAACAGAGCTTAAAAAGACAACCTATTCTTCAGTAGAGTCTGCAATCAGTGCAGATGCCGCAAAATGGGCACTTTCATCTGACCGTAAGGCAAATGATAAGAAGCTCTTTACAACAGATACAGGCGCAGTTATCGTTCTTATTTCAAAGCCCGCTTACACCTCAAACAGTGTTGATGTTCGTCACATTCTCATTTCCTTTAATGCTGCAGATGAAGAGAATGTAACGGATAAGGAAAAGAAGGAAGCAAAGAAGAAGGCAGAAGAGCTTCTTAAAAAATGGAAAGACGGCGAAGCCACAGAGGAATCGTTCATTGCCCTTGTTGCAGATAATACAGGTGATGAAGGCTCAAAGGAAAACGGCGGTCTTTATGCAGGAATCAGAGTAACCGATTCTTATGTTGAGGAGTTCCTTGACTGGTCATTTGACCCCTCAAGAAAAGCAGGTGACACCGGTATAATCGAAACAACCTACGGTTATCACATTATGTTCTTCTCAAAGGATAACACCAAGGACCTTGACTGGCAGAATACAATCCGCACAAACTTCGGCAGTGATGATTTCACAAAGTTCGATGAAGAGCTTTTAGGTGATGAGGGTAACTACAAGATTGCCGCAAACGATTTCTGGTGCAGCCGTGTTACGGATAAGTTCTGCAAGAAGCTTAAGAAGAATATCGCTCTTTCAGCAGCACAGCAGTAATTGAAAAATGTTAAGGGGTTGCCGTTCGGCAACCCCTTTATTCATAGTTTACGCTCGTGCCAATAGAAATTCATAAATATCGATGAACAACAATTTGCGGCGATTTGCTTGAAATATTCTTTTATATCGTGCCCTCACCCTTGACTGTTCCGTCTGTCAGGGTGAATTTATATTTTATACCCTTATCGGTAAATTCAAAGCCTGTTCCGCCGTATTCTTCCCTGCTGTTTTCACCTGCTACAATTACACGGCAGGGCTGACCGTAATTGTCATCCTTACTGCCCGGCTCATAAATTTCAAATTTATGGGTATGGCCGCAAATCATAACATCCGGCTTTATATTATCCTTAATCAGCCTTGCCCATTCGGTGAAAATTTCCGGCTCAATATCAAAGGGCGGCTCGAATTTCTTTGTAAACGGCAGATGCACGATAATCAGCTTATGAGAAACGCCAGGTGCGTTATATTCATTTTCGCTGTTTGCAATAATTTCTTTAATCAGCCTTGTTTCTTTTTCTCTCATCTGGTGGCAGGCAACCGAAAAACCGTATTCCGGGTGGTCATCCGGCTTATCCTCACCGCAGTCAAGGCAAAGCCCCCACAGATTACCGAGGCGGAATGAATAATAGGTTTTGCCGTCCTTTGCAGGGGTGTAGAGTGCAAATTCTTCAGCACAGTTGCCCCTTAAATCGTGGTTGCCCCTTGCGAAAACAACGGGCTTATTGCCGTGGGTGAGTCCGGCGGCAATATCGAATATTGCTTCAAAATTCTTAACCGTTCCGCTGTGGTTCGGTATATCACCGTTGAGAATGAGAAAATCAAACTTACCGTAATTCAAGCCGCAGGCAACAGGCTCTTCAACCATATTGTGCGCATCCGAAATGTGATAAGCCTTAGGATTCTTTTCGGGAATGGGAATAAAGTCATATTCAAAAAATCTGTCGTTTCTTGTTTTTGTGAAATAGGGTAAACGCTGAATAATCCCCTTTTCAATAACCGTGTAGTGCTTCTCTTTGTTGAGAAGCTCCTGGGGAACATCAAATTTGTGTGTTCTTGAAGCCGAACGGAGAATACCGTTGGAATCGTCAACAAACAGCTCATCGCCTATTCTGATGCTGATAAAGGACTGCGCCTTGCTGGTAACAACAATCTGATAATTATTGCCTACTGCGAAAACCGCCGGGTCTGTTCTTAACATATCGTTTCCCCTTAATCATAAAATGGTGTGCTTATTCCGTCATATCTGAAATTTACCGGCTCTCTGTATTTGTTGAACCTGTAAACGCTCATAACAAGTCCTATTGCAAGGTAAATGCACAGGTTTGATGAGCCGCCGCAGCTTATGAACGGAAGCGTAATACCTATGCAGGGCAAAAGCTTCAGGCACATTCCGAGGTTCATAATCGTTTGCGAGGCTATCATAAACGCACAGCCGTAGCAAATGATTGTGCCGGACATATTGGCACTTTTTTTGCCTGTTCTGATAATCAGGAGGCATATTCCGGCAAGCAGGGCAACAAGCAAAAATGCACCGACAAACCCGAATTCTTCACCGCAGACGGAAAAAACCGTGTCGCTTTCATTAACGGGAACACCGGCCACGGATTGAGTGTAAGTGCCCTTGTAAAGCCCGTCACCGAAGAAGCCGCCGCTGCCTATGGCGTTAAGACAGCGCTGCTGCTGATAAATAACATCTCTGTAAACGGATTCCTTCAAGGCAGAGGGGTAATAAACCGCAAGTATTCTCTGCCTGTGGAGTGAGCCGAGAAATTTTGTCCAGAAAAGAGGTATTCCCGCAACTGCCACCGCACCGGCTATTGCAAAATAGCGAAGCTTTATTCCGGCAACAAACATCATACCCACAAACATAAAGCCGAAAACGATTGCGGAGCCGAGGTCATCCGTCAGTATAATCAGACCTATGGGGATAAGAGCGTGAACGGTGAGCATAATAACATTCTTAATGTTGTTTATGTCGTTTTTTACCATATCTGCGTGAGCGGCAAGGGTAACAAGAAAGCCTGCCTTTGCAAGCTCCGAGGGCTGAAAATAAATGGTATTACCGCCGATTTTCAAAATCGGAAGCCAGCAGATTGCATCCGGCCTGTCGGCAGGAGCAGAGCCCCATATAAACAGCGAACAGATGAAGCCCACGGAGATAAGAGCAACAATGGGCCAAATTCTGATTATTGAATTGTAATCAAGCAGAGAGATGATTATACAAAGTATAATTCCGACACAGACTGCGGCAATCATAGTCAGACATTCGTGGCTGACTGCGATACCGTCCTTTATTGCATCATTCCTTGTGGCGCTTGAAACGAGCAGACAGCCGAAGCCGGATGCCAAAACGCACATAAAGAACAGCAAAAAATCGGAATCTCTCAAGGTGTTAATCAGTTTTTTCATCTGTGTGAACCTTTCTGAGAATAGATATTCCGGCTAACAGGGTCAGGGGAAAAACAATTGCAAAGGCAAAGCCGGTTTTAAGACTGTTTTCGCCGGAGCCTGCAATTATATTTACGAGTGTGGGGCCGCAGGTACAGCCTGCATCCCCGGCAAGAGCGAGAAAAGCGAACATTGCCGTACCCATATCCGGAATTGTTTTTGTGGCAACGGAATAAACACCGGGCCACATAATGCCGACACTTAGTCCGCAAAGACCGCATCCGCAGAGGGAAAGCAGGGGAATGGGGCTGAATGCCGCAAGAATATAACTGACTATGCAAAGCAGAGAGCTTAACATAATATATTTTTTCAAATCAATTTTTTCGCTGAAAGCCGCATAAAAGCTTCTTGAAATGCCCATAAGCACGGCAAACATCATAGGACCGAGCAAATCGCCGGCAGATTTATCAACACCTAATCCGACCTCTGCAAAGGTGCTTGCCCATTGGCTCATGGCAATTTCGCTTGCTCCGGCGCAAAGCATAAGAACAAGCAGAAGAATAAAAATCCTGTTTTTGAACGGCTTGTTTGCTTGTGAATCTTTCGGGTAATCCGTTTTGTTGTAAATCGGAACAAAGCAGAAATACACCGCATTAAGGGCAGGAATTATTGCCCAGATAAAGGAAAGAATTTTCCAGTTTTCAATGCCGAAAAAGATAAAAAACAGGGTTGAAAAAAGTGTAACCATAACCTGACCCCAGCAATAGAATGAATGGAGCAGGCTCATGGAGGCGCTTTTGTTTTCAGTCGGGCAGGCTTCAACCATTGGGCTGATTATAACCTCTGTCAGCCCGCCGCCGATTGCCATTGAAACGGTTGAAATAAGTATGCCGACAAAGTGATTATCAAAGGAAAAGGGCAGAATACCCATAAGGATAAAACCTGTTGCGGCAAAGATATGGGCTGCAACCGCTGCAGCCCTGTATCCTGTTTTATCAAGAAATTTTGCGCTCAGCAAATCAATGGTCAGCTGAATACAAAAGTTTATTGTAATCAGAGAGCCTATTTTTGCAAGAGAAATATCAAATGTGCGGCTGAAAGCCACAAACAGCAATGGCGAAAAGTTTATTGTCATAGCCTGTGTGATATAACCTGTAAAGCTTGCCGCCATTGTGTGACGATAGTTCAGAGTTTTATTCATTCGGAATTATCCGGGTATCATTTCTGTTTTATATTCCTTAACAATGCCGAGGAATGTTTTTGCGATTGAATCGGCAGCCATCTTGCCGGCTGAAACAACCTCTTCGTTTTCGGTGAAGATTGAATGCCATTCGTTGTTCATAAGCAGATAACCTACCTGGTCATTCGTAAGGCCGAAAACAACGAGCTTTTTGCTGCCGACAGCGTCCTTAAAGATTTCGTTTTCCCATTTTTCACCGTTCCAGCAGAGAGCACCGGGAACCTGACAGCCGTCTGTAAGGTCTTTGTAATACTTGGGATTTTCGTTAATGCCGAAAGCAATGCAGGCTTCAAGCTCACCGGGGATGATTGCAACTGCAATGTTGTTGCCGAATTCCGCATAGCCTACTTCCGTAACAATTTTGAATTTGCCGAGACCTGATTTAACAACATTGTTTACAAGCAAACCGCCCTTTGCGGCAAGAATGAGAATGTTGTTGTCAATTTTGATTTTAGCTTCTTTATAGCAGGTGTTGAGGATGGGAGCAACAGTCTGCCATTCGCTGATACCGTAAAGCTTCTGAGCCATAATTTCGCCCATAGCTCTCATATCGTTTGTGTTGCTGTTATATGTTGCTTCCTTTGCCCATTCGGCTTCATTTGCATTAATATATTTCTTAACAATGCCGGGCTCTGTTTCTGTTTCGGTGTGGTCGGTCTGTGAAATTGCAAGCTCAGCACCGAGAATATAGAAGAAGTTTGCGTTGTAATTCTTATCAATATATCTCTGCATATAGAGAGGATAGTCGCCTGTAAGCTCTGTGCCTGCGGCACCGTTACCTACGCAGTGGATACCGGCGTTGCAAATCCAGGTTTCTCTTGAGCCGTTACCGGGGATGAATCTGAAGCAGTTAATGTTGGGGTCAAATGCAATGGGGTCTCTCTTTTCTCTGATGAATTCTTCAACATTTACCGTTCCGAATTTAAGAGTACCCTCTGTCATATTGCTTATGGCATCATTCATTGACTTGATTGTTACATTGTAAAGGTTTTCCATAAACTTCTTATTCTGACCGCTGGGCAGCTCAATGCCGAATGTGGTCTTGAACGAAGAGGTAAAGAGGGCAGAAACAATATTGCCGTTCATACCGAAGGTGTCAACGCAGGAGTGCTGATGAAGTGCGGAAATATTGATTGAGCCTATGGGCATTGTACCCTTGTAGCCCTCAAGGAATTTTTCTCTGATTGCGAGAACATCGGTGTTTGCCATACCGTATGCATCAAGAACGGCAAAGATGTGGAGGTATCTGCCGTCTGAAATGGCTATTGTTCTTACAACCTGGTCATCCCACTGCTCTGTTGCAAGCTTCTTTGTAACGGCAAGTGAACCGCCTACATAGTAATCTCCGTCACAGGTTTCGCCAACCTCGTTGCCCGTAAGGATTGAAGCGGTTGAATAGCCGAGACTCCATTTCTGACCGTCTTCAACCTTATTGGTGAAATCGGAGGAGCCGTCATCCTTAACAGTACCCTGAATAAACGCAGGGGAGGTTTTGTAATTAGCTTCTTTTGTCCATTTGGGTGTTTTAATCATTGCGGCTATTCCGCCGACAAGGCCGTTGACAACCTTATCAAGCACTGTGTAAACAACCTGAAGAGGCTTGCCGTCAACATCCTCGTTTGCATAAACGGGAACGGCGAAAACCGAAATCACCATTGATACAGCGAGAATAAATGCAACAATTTTACTTGACTTTTTCATAATCCGTCTCCTTAATTCATATCATTTAATTTCATATCACCGAAGTGAATTATTTTCTTTTTGCGCATAAATTCGCTTATTGCCAGAGTAATAAGCGCCGGGGCAATAAAGTGCATTATGATTATTTCAGCAAGAACGATTTTTGCATCGGTTCCGGCATCAACCATGGCGGCGTAGGTTGAAAACTGACCTACAAGACCGCTTGTGCCCATTCCGGCACCTGTGGGGCCGCACTGCATTTTAAGTAAAACCGTTGAAACAGGCCCTAAAATGATGCTCGTAATTATCGGGGGAATCCATATTTGCGGATGCTTAAGGATATTCGGCATCTGCAGCATTGATGTGCCTATACCCTGTGCAAATAATCCGCCGAATTTGTTTTCACGCCAGCTTGCAACCGCAAAGCCTATCATCTGTGCCGAACAGCCGACAACTGCCGCACCGCCTGCAATTCCCGAAAGGCCGAGAATAACGCCGATTGCCGCCGAGCTGATTGGCAGAGTAAGGCAAACACCCATAACAGCGGAAACTACTGCGCCCATAACAAAGGGGTGACAGGTTGTGCCCCAGTTTACAAGGTCACCCATCCATGCGGAAAAGCTTGATGCAGGAGGGCCGATAAGAAGTCCTGCGGCACTGCCGACTGTTATTGACAAAGCAGGGGTAAGCAGAATATCAAGCTTTGTTTTGCCTGAAATCAGTCTGCCTGCCTGGATTGCAAAAAATGCGGCAATAAAAGCACCCAAAGGGTCGCCGGGGCCTGCATAGGTCAAGGCGGAGCCGTCAATAACCGTTCCGGCAATGAGCTTTGAGGCAAATGCACCGACCATACCGGCAACTGCGGCTGAAACGCCGGAGAGGGGAGTTGATTTATATTTGAACGCCATTCCGGCACCTATGCCGGCACCTGTAAGAGATTTTGCAACCATTGCGGCATAGTGAAGATAAACTCCGGCTATGTTGCCGCCGGGAATAAATCCGCTTATCTGGTCGAGAATCGTGCCGATAATAAGGGTTGCAAAAAGACCCATTGCCATACCGGAAAGTCCGTCAATAAATATGTAATTCAGGGCTTTTTTAAAGTTTTTCATTTTGTCTTTTCAAGAAGCTCTTTGAATGCTTCGGCGTAAATTCTGCCTATGTATTCTGCACCGTTTGCGTTGGGGTGAACTCCGTCATCTGACCAGAACAGTGAGGGCTCATAGGTGCACGCCTTAGCCATAAGGCCGTCAAGGGGAATATAAACATCTGCAAATTCTCTTGCAAGCTTTCTTGTAACATCAATTTTGCCGTCCAGGTCCTCACGGAAGAAATCTTTATCTTCGGCAGGGAGAAGATACTGCTCAATCATAATGATTTTTGCGTTTGTCTTATCCTTGATTGCCTGAAGAACGGTTCTGTAATTGCTTTCAAAGTATTCATCCGATACCCACTGCTTGTTTTCGGCTCTGTGCCAGGTATCGTTAACACCGATGTGGATTGAAACAACATCCGGCTGAATGTCTATAAAATCGGATTGCAGTCTTTCAACGAGGTTTTCGGTTCTGTTACCGCTTATACCGAGGTTGATAAACTCAATATCCATATCGGGATACATTTCTTTTATGAATTTTGAAGCATAGAGAGGGTAGCCCTGACCCATTTCATGGTAATCGCTGCGGTCTCTGCCTGCATCTGTGATTGAATCGCCCTGAAAAAGAAGTTTCATATATTTCTCCTCCGCTTATTATTTTCAACAGTATAACACCCTGTCTAATTAAATACAATACACCTTTTCCAAATTATTGACTTTATCGCCGAAAATGGTATAATCCACAAAAAGAAGAAAAAATTTTATGTAGTTTAACTAATGATTTGAAAAAGTGAGTGCTATGCTGAATTTCAAAATACCCGAATTTTCCTCTTGGGAAAAAATAATGCAAAGCGGTCTGCCTGCTGTTATCTACGGAATGGGTAACGGTGCGGATAAGGTGCTTAATGAATTTAACAGGCTTCACATACCCGTTGCAGGTGTTACGGCAAGCGACGAATTTGTGAGAGGTCAGCAGTTCAGAGGCTATACCGTAAAAAAGCTTTCCGATTTTGAGGGCGATTTTATTCTCTGCCCCGCTTTCGGTACGAGTATTCCGGCTGTTATGGAAAAACTTTTTCTGTTAAGTAAACAATACAGGCTTATTTACCCTGTTGTTCCCGTTTTCGGCAATGAGATTTTTAACAGAGAATTTCTTAAAAAAAATGAAGAAAAGCTGAATGAGGCTTACAGCCTTTTCGGTGAAAAATCGAAGAAAATCTTTGAAAAATGCGTCAGCTTTATTTTCGGCGGTGACCTTGAGGATTTGCTTGAAGCGACCACGGAAAAGGATGAGATTTTTGAAAGCTTTTTATGCCTTGGCGGTGATGATTCTTTTCTCGATTTGGGGGCTTACAGAGGTGATACAATTCTTGAATTTCTGCACTATTCCGGCGGAAAATACGGTGAAATAATCGGCGTTGAGCCGGATGATAAAACATACCTTAAAATGTGCAGAAGCCTTGAAAAGCTTGGAAATTTTACGCCTGTTTGTGCGGCTGCTTCCGATGAAAGCGGGCTTATTAGATTTTCAGCCCTTGCCGGCAGGCAGTCTGCAATTTCCGACACGGGAAAAGACAAAAAAGCCGTTACCGTTGATGAGCTTTGCACAGGCAGAAATATAACATATATCAAAATGGATGTGGAGGGTGCCGAGCTTTCCGCAATAAGGGGTGCGGCTCAAACAATTTCCGAAAAAAAGCCGAAGCTGAATATTGCTCTTTACCACCGTAGTGAAGATATTTTTGAAATTCCCCTTGCAATTCACCGCCTAAATCCGGATTATCGCTTTGAAATCCGCAAGCATCCGTACATTCCCTGCTGGGATATGAATTTATACTGCAAATAGTGACAAATAGTGAAGAAACATATTTTTATTGATATTATTGCAAATGTGTGGTAACATTTACTTGAAAAGGAGGGCTTGTTATGTGTGAGAGAAAAACAATTACGGAAGATGAACTTGATGAGGTTTTTGCTCAGGCCGCAAAACTGATTATAGAAAAGAAAAAGCTTAAAGGCGTTCCTGTTTCACGGTACGATGTTGAAAAAAAGCAGGCATATCTTGAATATCCCGACGGGAGAAAAGTTTATGCTTAAGCCTGAAATTGTTGTTATTGCCGGTCCGAACGGAAGCGGCAAAAGCTCATTTTCCGAGTTCATAGTCGGTCCTAATCAGTTTGCTGACGAAACCTTTGAATATATAAATGCCGATAACATTCAGGTTGCAACAGGCTGTACAACCCTAGAGGCGGCACAGTCGGCTGAACTTATGAGAGAAAACGCCCTTAAAGAGGGCAGAAATTTTGCGTTTGAAACTGTTCTCTCGGCACGGAGAAATCTTGATTTGCTGATAAGGGCAAAGCAAAGGGGTTATTTTATCAGGTGCTTTTATTTTCTTACGGTAAACCCGGAAATCAATGTTCAGAGAGTCAATTCCCGTGTGGAGGACGGCGGTCATCCTGTGCCGGATGATAAAATAAGAAGCAGATTTCACAAGGCTCTTGCACAGATTCCCGAATTGGTTTCTGTGTGCGATTCAATAAATATCTGGGATAATTCAACAGATAAGCCGTACAGAATTTTCAGAAAAAAGCCTGAAAAAACCGATTTTTTTGAAAACCCGATTTGGCCGGTTACGGATATTGAAAAACTGACAGGCATTTCCCGTAAATAAAATTATAATAAAAGTCGTTGAAAATATATAAATATGGTGATATAATCACACTGTTACAGTGGGTGATTATATCACCATATTTTTTTGAAAGGCAGAGGAACTGCTATGTATCATCTCACAATACCCGAAGGGTATAAATCACTTCTCACACCGAGGCAGACACAGCTTGCAATTAAAAAGGTTAAGGATTTCTTTGAAAGAGACCTTGCCATTCAGCTTAATCTTACCCGTGTTTCCGCACCGCTTTTTGTGGGAGCAAATTCAGGATTAAACGATAATCTTAACGGCGTTGAAAGACCTGTAAGCTTTGATATTAAAGATATTGACGGCGGTAATGTTGAAATCGTACATTCCCTTGCAAAGTGGAAAAGACTTGCTTTGAAGCGTTACGGCTTTGAATCCGGTGAGGGCCTTTATACGGATATGAATGCCATTCGCCGTGATGAGGATATGGATAATATACACTCCGTTTTCGTTGACCAGTGGGATTGGGAAAAGCATATTGAAAAAACTGACAGAACGCAGGAAACCCTCCATATTGCCGTGAGAGCAATTTACAGGGCACTTCGTCATACCGAAAGATATATTGCGGATGATTATGCTTTTGTTGAGAGAAATTTTTTACCCGAAAAGATTACTTTCATAACCACCCAGGAGCTTGAAGATATGTATCCCGACCTTACTCCGAAGGAGAGGGAAAACAGAATTGCCAAAGAGAAAAAGGCAGTATTTATTGAAAAAATCGGCGGTGCGTTAAAAAGCGGAAAGCCCCATGACGGCAGAGCACCCGATTATGATGATTGGGAACTGAACGGCGATATTGTGGTTTATTATCCTGTTCTTGACATTGCCTTTGAGCTTTCTTCAATGGGCATAAGAGTTGATGAAGAATCACTTATGAAACAGCTTGAAATCAGGGGCTGTACCGAAAGAAAGGATTTGCCATTCCATAAGGCACTTCTGAACGGTGAGCTGCCCTATTCAATGGGCGGAGGAATCGGGCAGAGCAGAATTTGTATGTTCTTCCTCCACAAGGCTCATATCGGCGAGGTGCAGGCTTCAATATGGCCTGACGGAATGATTAAGGAATGCAGAGAAGCAGGCATTGAACTGCTGTGAGGAGAAAATATATGAAACTCGGTATTATTAACGGCTGGGATGAAGGAAATTTCAAATATGTTAAGGATAAGGGACTTGAAGCGGTTGAGTTTTGCATAAACTTCGGCAAGGATACTGCGCTTTTTCTTTCAAGAGCCTATGAAATTAAGGGGTACAGCGAAAAATACGGCGTTGAGGTAGGCTCAATGGGTCGCTGGGGAATGGACAGAATTGACGAAAAGGGCGAGATAATTCAATCGGCTCTTCAGGATGATAAAAACCTTATTGATGCCGCTTCAATAATCGGCTGTCCGATTTACAATGTGGGTATAAACTACATTAAATCAATGGGCTTTTACGATAACTGCCGGAATGCAATTACCTATCTTTCGATTCTCATTGACTATGCAAGAGAAAAGAAGGTTAAAATTGCCACTTATAACTGCGACTGGTGTAACTTTGTCTATAACGACAAGGCGTGGAGCGTTATCCATACCGCCTTGCCGGAGCTTGGCATAAAGTATGATGCCTCTCACTGTCTTTCAAGAAGAGGGGATTACCTCAGGGAGCTTCGTGACTGGGGCGACAGAGTTTGCCATGTTCACATTAAGGGTGTTCTCTACATTGACGGTGACGGATATGATGATGCACCTGCCGGCCTTGACCAGATAAACTGGGGCGGAATTATGGATGTGCTTTACACCAAGGATTATAACGGTATGCTTTCAATAGAGCCCCATTCCCGTTACTGGAAAGGCAAAAAGGGTCAGTGGGGAATTGATTTTACAATCAACTACATCCGTCCCTTTATTATGCCGGAGGATTATGAATTTGACGATAATCCTTATATGCCCTGATTTTTTCCGAAAAAGAAATAATTTACAGGTAAAATAATGACAGCAGCTTTTTACACTTTAGGATGTAAAGTTAATCAATATGAGTCCCGTGCCATGGCAGGGGCTCTTGCTGCTTACGGAATTTCTGCTGTTGACTCCTCCGAAAAAGCGGATATTTATGTTATAAATTCCTGCACCGTTACTGCCGAAAGTGACAGAAAAACAAGGCAGGCAGTCAGAAGATTTCGCAAAAATCACCCCGAAAGCATAATTGTTGTTACGGGCTGTATGACCCAGGCTGTTCCCGAAACTGCCGATTTGATTCCCGAGGCAGATATTGTTATGGGTAACCGTAATAATGATATGCTTGCAGGGCTGATAATGAAATTTATTGCGGAAAAGAAAAGAATTGTCTGCATTGAGCCTCACCTTTCCGGCGACAAATTCCGCGGCGATATTATAAAGGATTACCCTGACAGAACAAGAGCCACCGTTAAAATACAGGACGGATGCAACAGATTTTGTTCCTATTGCCTTATTCCTTACGCAAGGGGCAGAGTCCGTTCAAAGCCCTTGAATGTGCTTTGCGAAGAGCTTAAAGCTCTTGAAAGCAAAGGCTTTAAGGAAATTGTGCTTGTTGGTATAAACCTTTCCGCATACGGAACGGATTTTGCCGGCGAAAGCATCACCATTGTTGATGCGGTTAAAACTGCGGCTTCATTTGAGGGAATAAAGCGTGTCCGTTTAGGCTCTCTTGAGCCGGACCATATAACGGATGAGGTTATAAAGGGCTTAAGCGGTGTTGAAAAATTCTGCCCTCAATTTCATATTTCTCTTCAAAGCGGTTGCGATGCCACATTGAGAAAGATGAACAGGCATTATGACAGCGTTGAATATGAGGATTTATGCAATAAGCTTCGCTATAATTTTAAGGATTGCACACTTACAACCGATATTATGGTTGGCTTCCCCGGTGAAACGGCAGGGGATTTTGAAATTTCGCTGAATTTTATGAAAAAAATCGGATTTGAAAAGGTTCATGTTTTCCCCTATTCAAGAAGACCGGGAACTCCTGCGGCGAAAATGAATGAGCAGATTGAAAACGGCGAGAAACAGCACAGAGCCGAGGTTATGATTTATGAGGCGGAAAAAATCCGCCGTGAATTTCTGAAAAAGCAGATTGGAAAAGCTTTTGAGATTATCCCGGAGGAATACCACGAGGGCTATGCGCAGGGCTATTCCGCAAATTATATTCCGGTCAGAATAGCGGGCGGTGCCGATGTGCCGTTCGGTAATGTTATTAAAGTAAAAATCACGGATACGGAAGAGGATTTCTGTATCGGTGAAATAATCCGATAAAACGAAAAGGCTGTCACAGGGCGAATCCCCATGACAGCCGAATTCTTAATTCAATGTAATTGTAACCTCTCCGTTTTCGCACATTGCAATACCGGAGGAGGCTTTTATTTTTTTGATTTCTTTCGGATTCTTTATCTGAATTTCTCCCTCCGTCAGCTCAAAAAAGGCATTTTCAAAGCCTGCCTGAATGCCCGAAAGACCGTCCGTGCAGGGGATAATCAGAGAGGTACATTCGCCCTTGAAAATTACGCCATCTGTGGAAATTACAGTAAGCTTAAATGACCTCATTGAAGCTCACCGTTCCTTATTCTTTCCGCTTTTTCATAAACATCGTCAAGGTTGCCGACATTGAAAAATGCGGCTTCCGGCAGGTCATCACACTTGCCGTCAATTATTGAGGCAAAGCCCTTAATTGTTTCGGAAAGGGGAACATATTTGCCCTTAAGCCCTGTGAATTTTTCAGCCACAAACATAGGCTGTGAAAGAAATCTTCTGATTTTTCTTGCCCTTGCAACGGTCAGGCGGTCGCTTTCGCTTAATTCCTCCATACCGAGAATTGCAATAATATCCTTTAGCTCGTTGTATTTCTGTAAAATTTCCTGAACGCCTGTTGCAACCCTGTAATGCTCTTTACCCGTAATATCTTCTTCAAGCAGTCTTGATGAGGATGCAAGCGGGTCTATGGCAGGGTATATGCCCTCTCTTGCAACATCTCTCGAAAGAACCGTTGTTGCATCAAGGTGAGAGAATGCAGTTGCCGGGGCGGGGTCGGTAAGGTCATCCGCAGGCACATAAATTGCCTGAACAGATGTTATTGAGCCGTCGGAGGTGGAGGTTATTCTTTCCTGCAAAGCGCCCATTTCTTCTGCAAGTGTGGGCTGATAGCCGACTGCAGAGGGCATTCTGCCCAGAAGCGTTGAAACCTCACTGCCTGCCTGAACAAATCTGAAAATGTTATCTATGAAAAGAAGAACATCCTTGTTCATTTCATCTCTGAAATATTCAGCCATTGTAAGACCCGTAAGAGCAACTCTCATACGAACTCCGGGTGCTTCGTTCATCTGCCCGAAAACAAGGGCGGTTTTGTCAATAACACCGCTTTCTTTCATTTCGCTCCAGAGGTCGTTGCCCTCTCTTGAACGCTCACCGACACCTGAAAATACCGAGTAACCGCCGTGCTGCGTTGCAACATTGCGAATAAGCTCCTGAATAAGAACCGTTTTGCCGACACCTGCACCGCCGAAAAGACCGATTTTACCGCCCTTTTGGTAGGGCTCAAGCAGGTCAATGGCTTTAATGCCTGTTTCAAGTATTTCAACTGAAGGGTTTAATTTATCAAACGAGGGAGCATCACGGTGTATTTCCATTTTCGGACACTCTTCTTCGCTTAAATCGGCTAACTGCTCTCCGCCGTCAATTGTTTGACCGAGAACATTGAAAAGTCTGCCCAAAACCTTTGTGCCCACGGGAACTCTGATTGAACTGCCCGTGGCTGTTGCTTCCGTATTCCTTGCAAGGCCCTCGCTTTCGCTGAGCATAATACAGCGAACCTTGTTGCCTCCGAGCTGTCTTGCAACCTCCATTGTTTTGTATTTATCGCCAACCTTAACGGTGACGGCTTCATTTATTTTAGGTGAACCGTCCTCAAATTGTATGTCAACAACCGAGCCGGTTACACGGGTAATAATTCCTGTCATATTGTTTCTCCCGGGGCAACTCTTTTTATAAACGGTTGCCTGCTCCGTAGGCGATTTCCGTTATTTCACGGGTAATTGTATTTTGACGCTGATGATTGAACTGAACTGTCAGCTCATCAAGGAGCTCACCTGCATTTTTATTTGCATTATCCATAGCAATCATTCTTGAATTCTGTTCTGCACAGTAGGATTTAAGTAAAACACCGTAAATACAGTTTACGAGATATTCCGATATGATTTTTTCGCAGACTGATGCTTTATCCGGGTAAAAACTGAATTGAACGACCTCGGATTTATCAATATTCAGCGGCAGATACTGTTTTTCTTTAACTACTGTTTCAGAGTGGAATAAATCGTTGTAAAGAATGATGATTTTTGAAATATCACCGCTGTCATATCTTTTAATCAAATAGTCTGCAATTTCCTTTGAAAGGGAATAATCCGGCTTTTTCAGAGTGAAATCAAAATCGGAACAGCTTATTTTTTTGCTGTCGCATATTTTTCTGACGGCGGCGCCTAAAACATATACTTCGTTTTCGGCTTCGGAAAGATTTTCATATTTTTTGACTATCTCTTTTGAAAAATCACCTGCAAGACCCTTGTCCGAGCCTATGAGCAGATAAAGAACATTTCCCTGCGGATTTTCGCAAGTATATTTGCCTCCGCTTATAAACGGTGCTGTTGCTTTTATTTGCTTTTCAACCGCTTCAAGCCTCGGCTCAAGCTGTGAAAGCTTTATTCTGCCGGAGGAAAGCTTTGCGGAGGAGGTGAGGTACATGGCGTTTGTAATCTTTTTTGTGTCTGAAATACTTTTAATTCTCTTTTTAATTTCTTTCATATTTGCCATATTTCTTTCCTCCTCTCATTTTTATCGGAAATCTGCGGCTTTTTCCCTTGCGAGCTTGAGAATTATATCTTTGTTTTTATCTGCAAGAACACCGTCAAAATCAATTTCACTGCAAATATCGGGGTGCTCTTTTTCGATTACTTCAAAAAGGCAGTTAAAATAATCCTTAATCCTTTCGGCTTGCATTTCGGTGAGAATGTGTGCCATTGAAGCTGTCAGCATAATAACCTGCCTGTGTCTGCTGACCGGCGAATGCTGTTTCTGCTTCAGAATCTGCATAAGCCCCTTGCCGTATCTGAGTTGCTTTGCCGTTGCTTCATCAACCTCACCGGCAAATCTTGTAAAGGATTCCATTTCGCTGTACTGAGCCAAATCAAGCCTTAATGTGCCTGTCGCTTTTTTCATAACCGGGGACTGTGCGTTGCCGCCGACTCTCGAAACGGAAAGACCGACATTGATGGCAGGACGCTGACCCTCAAAGAAAAGGTCTGTTTCAAGGAAAATCTGACCGTCGGTTATGGATATTACATTGGTTGGTATATATGCGGAAACATCCCCTGCCTGCGTTTCAACAATGGGCAGGGCGGTTAATGAGCCGCCGCCTTTTTTATCGCTGAGGTGAGCCGAACGCTCTAAAAGTCTTGAATGAAGATAGAATATATCGCCTGGGTATGCCTCTCTGCCCGGTGCTCTGCCGAGGAGCAGGCTCAACGCTCTGTAAGCAACGGCGTGCTTTGATAAGTCATCATAAACAATGAGAACATCTCTGCCTTTATTCATAAAATATTCGCCCATTGCACAGCCCGAATAGGGGGCGATGTATTGGGTTGATGCGGCATCGGAAGCGGAGGAATTAACTATAATTGTGTAATCCATTGCACCTGCTTTTTTTAATGCGCTTGCAAGTGCAACAACCGATGATGCCTTTTGACCTATGGCAACATAAATGCAGATAACATTTTTGCCCTTTTGGTTAAGAATTGTATCAACTGCAATTGCCGTTTTGCCCGTTGCCCTGTCACCGATAATAAGCTCTCTCTGACCTCTGCCTATGGGGAACATTGAGTCAATGGCAAGTATTCCCGTTTCAAGCGGAGTATTGACAGGCTGTCTGTCAACGATTCCGGGGGCGTGTGCCTCAACGGGCAAATAGGAATCAGCGGGGATATCACCCTCTCCGTCAATGGCGTTGCCGAGAGGGTCAATTATTCTGCCGAGAAAGGCTTCACCGACAGGTATTCCGGCAGGCTTGCCTGTTCTGTGTACCTTTGTACCCTGTAAAACCTCTTCTCCGTTATCAAAAAGAATACAGCCTATTTCGTTTTCGGAAAGGTTTTGAACCATTCCTCTTGAGCCGTTTTCAAAGAGCAGAATTTCACCGTATTCGGCGTTGTCAAGACCGCTTACGGTTGCAATTCCGTCACCGACTGCCATAACTCTTCCGTATTCCTCGGGAATGACGGAGGGCTTCCATTTATCTATTGCACGGTGAAGAACGGGTATTACATCCGGCTCTTTCTTTACGGAATTCAGATATTCATCAAGCTGTGTTAATCTGCCCGACTGTGTCCAGTCATAAATATCGTTGCCGACCTTAAGCACAAAGCCGTTGGATATTTTATCGCTTTTGGTAAAGGTTAAACGGATTTCACCGTATTTTGAACGCAAAAAAGTTTTTATGCGTTCCGTCTGCTCCAGGGTGGGCTTGCAATCCGAAACAATAACGGCAGTTTTGTTTTCTGTCATTATAACTCGCTCTCCCCGTTCTCAACAGCATCAAGGAAATGGTCGTATGCCTGCTGTGTACTTTCAAAAACGACCTTCTTTGCTTCTTCCTCCGCAAGTTTTGTTATTTCATCGTATGCGGAGTCGATTATAATATCGTGCTCGGCTCTTGCCTTTTCTTTGGCACTCTTGATTATTTCATTTGCCCTTGCTTCTGCCTCGGCAACTGTTTTTTCTGCCTGCATCCGTGCGGATTTTTCCGATTCGGTTTTAAGGGCTGAAATTTCTTCTTCAACCACAGAAAGCTTATCTGTGTATTCTTTTTTTAACGCTTGAGCTTCTTTTTCGGCTTCGGTAACTTTGTTTTCTCTTTCGTCAAAAAGACTGTTTCGGTTATCCATAAATTTCTTTACGGGGTTGTAGAGCAGAAAATATACCGCAGCCAGAAGAATTGCAAGATTCAGCATATGAAGTAAAATCTGCTGAATATCAATGTTTAACGGCATTTATTTTTCCTCCCTGTTCAAATTTATCTGCGTTATGTCAGATAACGAAAATAACAAGGATTGCAACAATAAGTGCGTAAATAATTGCCGTTTCAATGAAAACAAGACCCAGCATAACATTTGTTCTGATGTTTCCGGCGGCTTCGGGCTGCTTTGCGATGCCCTTGCTTGCCCCGGTGATAGCCCAGCCCATTGCGATTGCGCCGATTGTTGCAACAACGCCGACAAGTGCAGCGGCAACTATCATCTTTGTTTTTGAGGTGTCTGCCGCAATTTCTTCCTCTGACCTTGCTTCTGCCTGTACCGTTGCGGTTGCTGCTTCCTCGGCTTTAGCGGCAAATGCGGGAACTGTGAGTGCCGAAAGAATAAGTGCGATTGAAAGAACTGCAAATATTACCTTTAATGTCTTTTTCATTTTGTTATACTTCCTTTTCTTTTTTTGATTTTTTCTCGGATGATTCTCCGTAGAATATTGAAACAAGCATTGTTAAAACATATGCTTGAATAACAGCGTGAAGAATTGTGAACATTACCCCGACAAAAACGGGTAAAACATAGCTTGTTGCCGCATAATAATACACAAGCTCGGTTACAAGTGCACCGCTCAGCAGAGCACCGAAAAGACGGAAACTCATTGAAATCGGCAGTGAAAAATCCTTTAAGGCGTTGCCCATACCCTTTAATCCGCCGTTAATCAGACCGCCGAAAAGTATTATTCCGTAAGAGAATACTCCCATTGCTATTGCTCCGTTTATATCCGACAGGGGAGCGGGCAATGAAATCGAATGGTCTGCCGTTGTGACCGCCTGAACGCCGAACAGCTCAAAAACCGTGCTCAATGCGATATAAAGACCGGCTGCGAGAATATATCCGCCGATAAAATGGGGCTTATGTGAACTGTTTTCTTTTGCAAGCCCCGTGAAAAGCCCTACGCCTCTTTCAAGCAGATATTGAAATTTGCCGGGCCGCAGCCTGAATTTCGGAATAACAAATATTCTTACGATTATGCAAAACAGAATTATAATTCCCGAAACGGTGTAGGCGGAAATCAGCCCCGGATTCACCTCAAGGGAGAAAAAGCTGATTTTGTTTGTTTCGTGCAGAACGGCATCAAGCATTACCTCTTTGATTGTTTCGTTTTTCTCATTTGGCGAGGCCGTCAGAAACAGCCCGGTGATAATGACAACGAAAATCAAAGCAAAGGTGATAATGCTTGCCGTTTTTCGCTTTTTGCTCAATTTATTTTCTCCTTTCCGTTGCTGTATAAATATAGTATTGAATTATAGTCAAAAAAAGTAAAAATACAAGCATAAAATATAACAAATTTTCTGCTGAAAATTCTACGGATTTAGTAATGATTCAAAGATATATATTATATAAAATAAAGAGAGGTGAAAAAACAGCGCTATTATTCCAAAACGGAAAAATAAACCTGTTTTTTGTCCCGAAAACCCGATTTTTGAAGTTTTTGGATTTTTCACAAAATTTCTGCGTAATATTTCCAAAACAGAAATAAAAATCAAGGCTTTTTAAGTGGGCTAAAAGAAACAAGTGAAAATCTCTTGTGCAAATTAAACAAAAATGAACGGAAAACAAATTTGACAAATTGATAAATTGTCAATATAATGCCTCCCGTTGCAAAAGGAAATCAAGGTCAGAAGCAAAAATTCAAAGCCGGAAAAATACTGATGCATGGGGAAAAGTTCTGTTTTCCCCGAAAAAAGGAGACTGTATGAAAGTAAAAACTTCATCCGATTCCGTTCGGGAGCGCAAGCCGGGTTTTCGTGTTTTGACAGCCGTTGTTGCTGCCATCATCGCCTGCTCCGCTTCCACAACAGTTTTCGCTTTGGGCGATAACAAAAAGGACGAAAAAATCGGAACTGCTGCCGAAAAAAGTGTTTTCGCAGAAGAAAAGAAGAATTTCTTTAACGGTATGTTTGTTATTAAAGTGAATTCAGACGGCAAAAACAGAGATGTTCAGATTGCCGACGGAACTGTTAAAGACACACTTGAAAAGGCAGGCATTACTCTCAGCAAGGAGGACAAGGTTTCACCTTCACTTGACACCCCGATTAACAGCTTTACCAGAATTAAAATTACAAGAATCAGAAGAAGGTTAAAGGTTGTTAAAGAAGAAATACCCTATGAAACAGAGGTTGTTCCGAGTGACGATTTAATGCTCGGTCAGTCCGAAATCGTTACAGAGGGTGTAAACGGAACAAAGGTTAAGTATTATTCTGAAAAGCTTATTGACGGCTCTGTTGCAGAGTCAAAGCTTAAAAAAGAGGTTATCAAAAAGAAGCCTGTTACCGAGGTTAAAAAGGTCGGCACAAAGAGCTTTGATAATCTTGCCGCTTACAAAGAAACAGGCTACTCCATAAGCGAGCTTGAGGCTCCCGAATCTCTTAAGCTTGATAAAAACGGTGTTCCGAAGAAATACAAAAGGGTTATTAAGGGCAAGGCAACTGCCTATGCCAGCGGCACAATAACCTCCACGGGCAAAAAGCCTATGCCCGGTTATATCGCCGTTAATCCGAGAGAAATTCCCTACGGCACAGAGCTTTACATTACATCCGCAGACGGCAAATATATTTACGGATACTGTAAGGCGGAGGATACGGGCGGATTTGTTAAAATGGGCAACACGGATGTTGACCTGTTTATGAATAATACCGATATGTGCTTTGACTGGGGCAACAGAAGAGTTAACATCTATGTTCTCGGCTAATTGAATGAATTTAAGAAGCTGTCTTTTTGACGGCTTCTTTTTTTCGGTTTGACTTAAACTGTAATTTGTGATATTTTTAGATAGTAAAATCTGTATTTAACAGGAGAGCAGAAGAATGAAAAAGTTTATTTCCGTTTTTCTTTCGGCTTTATTTGTGTTTTCAGTCGTAACGGTTGCCTTTGCCGATGAGCAGAGCATTCCTTCAGTCACCGATATTGCGGAGTCAACCGATTATGACGGCTATCCTCTTATCATTTTGCCGGGTATAAATCACTCTGTTTCATACCTTGCAAACGATGACGGAACATTATATAAAAACTCAAAGGGCGAAACGGTTTCCGGCGGTTTGCTTCTTGTTGATACAGACGGGATTTTCGGAAAGCTTATAAAAAAGCTTTTTGTGCCCCTTGTTTCAAGCCTTGCCCTCGGCAAGGATAAGGGCATTTCATCAGCCGCCTATGATGTGGTTTGTGATTTGCTTTCGATTATGTCCTGCGATAAGCAGGGCAACCCCACCCGTAACCTCATAACCGATTTTTATGAATACCCGGTCAGTCAGATGGATAAGGAAACAAAGGCATGGTTTTACCGTATGCTCCCCATGCAGAAAATTGCCCGCAAAATCGGTGAAAAAAATGTTTATCTTTATACCTTCCCCCTTGTGGGCGACCCTATGGAGTCGGCAGAGGGCTTAAAGGATTTTATCGAGCTTGTAAAGAAGCAGACGGGCAAGGATAAGGTAAACCTTGCAACCGTTTCTCTCGGCGGAACCGTTTTGACAGCCTATGCGGATATAATCGGCAATGACTGGTCAAATGTTAATAAAATCATAAATGTTGTTTCCTGCCTCAACGGAACAGATGTTTTCGGCGATTTTTATGACAGGGAATGGAATCTTGATGATGAATTTCTCTTCAAGGATTATCTTCGCAATATATTTACAAACAGCAACGGCAATGCCGTTCTCGGCTGTCTTATTAACGGTATTGTAAGGCTTATGCCGAAAAAGCTTGTTTATTCTGTTCTGACAGGCGCTTACAGCGGCGTTCTTGACACTCTTTTCCTGAATAACCCCCAGTTCTGGGCAACAATACCCGGCTCAAGATATGAAAAAACCGCTTCAAGATATATTTCAGATGCCTCATATTCCGTTCTTAAAGCAAAGACGGATAAATTCCAGAATGCAAAGCTTAACCTTAATAATAATCTTGTTGAGGCAAAAAGACAGGGCGTAACCGTTAATAATATCTGCGGCTCCGATTTAACCTTCGGTGACGGCGAATACTGCTTCCTCGGTATTGTAAAATCAAACGCAACCTGCAATGCAGACGGTATTGTTCCCGTTTATTCCGCTTCGCTCGGCGGAACAGCCGTTCCCACAGGCACACAGTTTGATGAAAGCTATATTGAAAATGCCGAAAAAGACGGAAAAGCAAAATATATTTCAACCTATAAGAGTATTGATGCTTCAACCTGCCTTTTCCCCGATAATGTATGGTTCTTCCAGAAACAGCACCACGAAATCGGTTATAACGATTCCGCAATGGAGCTTATGTCAAGAATCGTAACAGGGGATATAACCGATATTTATTCTTCACCCGAATTTCCGCAGTATATGTTTATGAGAAACACAAAGCGCCTTACAAGGTGGCTCGTTACCGATTCCGATAAGGTGTTTGCAGGTGAAAAGGGCGAGTATTCCGAAAAACAGCTTGCAAAGCTCCGTGTTCCATACGAGAATGCAAAGCTGCTGCTTGAAAATTACGCCACGGGTGAGGAATATCAGACAAAGCTTGATGCGGCTGATAAGGAGCTGACAAAGACCCTTGCCGATATCGGTGCAAGAGATATGGATAAAACCGATTGGTTCGGCTCTGCCGTTGAAAAGCCGCTGAAGAAAATTGATGATGTGAATTACAACATCTGGAAGATTTTTCATTAAATAAAATACCGTTCCCGGAGTAAAAGCCGTTAATGCGTTTACTTCGGGAACGATTCGGAAATAAATTGGAAATAAATCGGCGATTTCTCAAAGTAAATTCCACAGTAGGAAAGAAGTGGAATTTACATTGAGAAACAAGGGAAAGATGAAGAAGTAAAATGTCAAAAAAGGGAAGAAAGAAGCGAAAAAGGGCACAATATTGCGATTAAAGAGTAAAAAAAGGTATAGCAAACAAGTCCGAGAGTGGAATTTCTCAGACTAAATTCCACATATGGTGGAATTAACTATGGGAAGTTATTTTGTTAATAAACGAGCGGATTGAACCACATTTTTGGGTTCAATAAA
>JAZLIZ010000041.1:0-1216 GCA_045617665.1 Acutalibacteraceae bacterium
CCAAGTCTATATTAAGCGGTAAATTTCCCATTTATATAACCTCTTTTGTCCTTCTATTTTATAACGAAAATAATGAAAATTGCTGCAAGTAAAGCGTAAATAATTGCTGTCTCAAGGAAAACAAGTCCAAGCATCATCATTGTCTGAATCTGTTTACTTGCTTCAGGCTGACGTGCTGCACCTTCAACAGACTTAAAAATAGCAATAGCCATACCGATAGCACCTGCAGAAGCTGTAACTCCTACAACAAGTGCAACCGCAAGTGATTTGGTGATTGTAACATCATTAGTGTTGCTTTCCGCTTCAATTGCCATTCCTTCACCTGCCGCACTGGCCTTAATAGGTGAAAATACAATTCCGAGTGCAACTAAGCACATCAAAATAAGTGAAATAATGCTGACTGTTTTTTTCATAATTAAACCTCCGCTACGATATCTTTATCGTTAATTTTATTTTTCTTTGTTTTTTTATCTTTTTTAACTTTTTCCTTTTTTTCCGACGGCTCGGTTGCCTCACCGTAGAATACACTGCAAAGCATTGTCAGAACGTATGCCTGAATAAGCGCATGTAAAAGTGTGAACAAAACACCTACGATAACGGGAATTCCGTAACTGGTAATCGAATAATAGTAAACCAGCTCGGTAACAAGTGCTCCCGAAAGAAGTGCACCGAACAAACGCAAGCTAAGCGAAATCGGAAGTGAAAAATCCTTCAATATCGTCAAAAATCCCTTTGCACCGTTTGACGTCAATCCGCTTATCAAAAGGAATCCGTATGTTGTTACGCCCATTGCAATCGCACCGTTTATGTCGCAAAGCGGAGCTGCCAACGAAATCTGTTGTCCGTTGGTTGCGGTAACCTGAAATCCTATTAATTCGAACAGGGTTCCGATAAAAATATACGCACCCGCGATAAACATATATACCTTAAGAAACTTGTTCTTATGTGGGCTGTTCTCCTCTGCCGTCTTATCGAACAATCCGACAGCCATTTCAAGCAACATTTGAAATTTGCCGGGAACTCGTTTGAACTTCGGAATAAAAAATATACGAACCACCAGACAAAACAGTGTAATAATCGCCGTAACGACGTACGCCGCTATCAATCCCGGATTCACATCCATAATTCCGAAAAGACTCACCTTGACAGTTTCATGAAGAACCGCATCGGTCATAACCTCTCCGATATCCTCTTCGACCGCATTTTTAGGCAGCAA
>JAZLIZ010000042.1:0-1050 GCA_045617665.1 Acutalibacteraceae bacterium
TTCGGGCGGTCAGCAGCAGAGAATAGCCATTGCCCGCGCAATCGCAAACAAACCGTCAATCCTTTTTGCCGACGAACCGACGGGAAACCTTGACGGCAAAACAGGCAGAGAGGTTTTATCTCTGCTTAAATATGTCAGCCGCGAATTCGGCATAACGCTCATTATGGTAACTCACGATTTATCCGTTGCCGAGCAGGCGGGCAGAATACTCACCCTTGAAGACGGAAAAATTGTCAGAGATACAAAAGCGGAGGCGGAATCAAAATGAAGATGCCAACCGTGAACACCCTTGCTTTCGGAAACCTGAAAACAAGAAAAAAGCAGTATGCTTTAATGATAGTCGGCATAATTCTCGCCATGGTTTTTTCCTCGGGCTCAATGTTCCTTATATCAAGCATTTCAAAGGGTATCAAAGATATTACATATCAGCAGAACGGCTATCAGAATGAAATCTTCTTCGGCATGACCGACGATACGCTGAAAGACGGCATTGAAGCACTTGATATTACAGACTATGCCGACGGCGAAAATTTAGGCTTTTTATTCTCGGAAGATGAAAGCGCCGGTACATCTGTTGCAAAGATGAGCGAAGAAGCAAACGGGATGTATTACACCCGCGTTATAGAGGGCAGATACCCCGAAAACGCAGGTGAAATCGCTCTTGAAGAAGACGCCGCCGTGCGAATGAAGCTCAAAGCGACGGTCGGTGATAAAATCACGCTGAATCTGAAAGTCCAGTCGGGCAACGAGTATCTGACCGAAACCGTTAAAAAGACTTACACCCTCACGGGAATCATCGGCAACCGCAGAAGCTATATTTTCAGAAGTCAGGCAAATAATCAGCTTCTGCCTGCCGCATTTGTCAGCGAAAAAGAAAGCGTTGAAGCAGGCGGCAAAGCACAGAGAATCACATTTGTAAAATACAGTTCCGAGTTTCTGAAATACGATACCTGCTACGATAAGCTTTACAGATTCAACAAAGCTCATTCACAGCTTGAGGCAGGAGCAAATCACGGATTTATTGAAACGCTTTTCCCCTACGCCATGGGT
>JAZLIZ010000043.1:0-13500 GCA_045617665.1 Acutalibacteraceae bacterium
TTTTACTCTTTAATCGCAATATTGTGCCCTTTTTCGCTTCTTTTTTCCCTTTTTTGACATTTTACTTCTTCATCTTTCCCTTGTTTCTCAATGTAAATTCCACTTCTTTCCTACTGTGGAATTTACTTTGAGAAATCGCCAGATTAACGGGGTTTATTTCAATAAAAATCAACTGTATCAGCCGAAAATATTGAAAAGTGAATTGCCTATCCAGTCAATAACAGCTATAAGCGGCCAAAACGGCCATAAGAGAAACATAGGTATCATCCACATTGCTTTTCACCTCCCGCAAATTTATGCTTCGATATTTTTCAAATTTCAATTTCAAACTGCTGCTCCGGCGGAAGGTCAACAACCGTGCAGTCATTGGCATAGATACATTCCGGCAGAACTATCATTGCGGAAAGCTCATCCTCATGAACAGGCAGAGGGCAAAGGTGCCGGATTGCCGTGTTAATGAGCACAAGTGTCCCCTTCGGAACTATGAAGACCCTTGCGTTTTCATTCACAAGTGCTCCGGCTGAGGCAGGTGCGCAGTGAATAATCATATCATCGTTAAGAGGTAATATCATTTCGGGTGTTGTGTTGTGATATTCCTGCTGAGTGATGAGCATTTTTGCCGGTTTTTTCACAAGGATTGGTGAAAATGCAAGCGTGCAGTTTACGCCGAGCGAAAGTCTGTCCGGGAAAAATCTGTGCAGCTCACCCTGCAGCGGATAACCGGTGGGGTTTGCCATAGGGTAAAATCTTCCGAACGGTGCAAAATTCTCGTTTGTTATTTTTTCTGCTTTGATAGTAAACATAGTATCCTCCGAGAATAAATTATTCATAGCTTTACGGTAAAAAGCATATCACATCAGCGACAGGATTTCAATATTATGCATCAACTGTTTTTTGATTTTTACAAACAGCATCAAATTATGTTGACTTATTCAAACAATTCTCGCTTTTTATTGTTGACTTTACACAACTTTTTACTTTATAATTATGTAAAATTGTGTGTCTTTATCCGCACATACAACAGGAGGTTTTTATATGGCAAGCTGTCCGAGATGCGGTCATCATCTGCGTATGATTGACTGGAAGCCTAATTGCCCCGCCTGCGGAGTTAATATGGTTTATTACAACTCAAACGAGCGTCTTCTTGCGGAAACGGAAGCCGCAGAAATTGCCCACGCAAAGTTTCAGCCCGGCGTTGACAGAGCAAAGGCATCAACAGTCGGCTCAAAAGAGGGAATAATCAGAATTGTAATTTCCGTTTTGCCCCTGGCGGCTGTATTTCTGCCGCTGATTAAGGTGTTTGCGGCAGACGGAGGCTCAGGACTTCTGAACGCACTTGATATATGGAATTTTATTAACGCAAAGGGAATAGGCAATGTTCTCGGTGAAGCCTTAAAGCCCAATCCGATTTATCTTGCGGTTGCAATGATTCTGCTATGCCTTGTGCTTACTTTGGTATTCGGGCTGTTACTGACGATGTCACTCGGCAAGAACGGAAAACAGAGAAATCTGATATTTGATATAATTCTGCTTGCCCTCTCCTCCGGCTCCGCAGTCTGCTTTATTCTCGGAGCAAAGGAGCTGAGAGCCGTTTCGGAAAATTATGTTGACGGCAAGCTGTTCATAGGAGCATTTGTTGTAATTGCTCTTTACCTCATACTTCTCATTTATAACCTCGTTATTGCCAGAAAAGGAATTGAAATAAAGCATCAGCCCTGTCTTATCGGCGGACTGCCTGCGGACGAATACTTCAAAATGGTTGAGGACGGAGTCAGCGAGCTTGAAATCCGTAAAAAGATGGTTGATGTTTTAACGGAAATGCAAAAAGAAGTCCGTGCCAGAGATGCCGAAGCAAAGGCGAAAGAAGAAGCCGAAAGAGCAAAATGGAAATAAGGAGGTGAAGATATAAATGAGTGAGCCTAACAGAATTGTGACGGAAGCCGAAGAGCTTGAAAAGGTGAACGGTAAGCTCCGTGAGCTTGTTGATGTTGACCGCCGTGTTATTCACAGAAAAGAAACCATAGCATATATGATTTTTGACGGCAGCCGTACCTTCAACATTGATAACCACAAGGATTTGTTTAACGACAGTATTCTTAAAATCAGCCTTAAAAAGCAGTCAACTTATAATATCTTCGCCGGAATATGGGATATAGTTGACGATATTCTCGTTACAAACATTGTTGAAAAAACAAGAACCCGTTGGGGTAAATTCATCCCCCATGTTTTTATGGGCGGTATCCCCTACGGACTGCTTGCAACACTTTACTGGCTTTTACCTGTAATATTCAGCACACACATTAACGATTTTGATTATCTGCCTAAATTCCTTGCATTTGCGGCAGTTGATATGATGCTTGAATTTGTCAGAAACATAAGAGATGCCGGTATCGGCGGTCTTGTTTCGGCGATGACCCCCTACCCCTCCGACAGGCGGCGTTTAAGGGCTGTTGCAAGCTATTTCAGTATAATATACGGCAGGCTGCCTGATATGGTAATTGAATTTATGCTCGACTTTATCAAAAACGGCATAGTTTCATCCTCAAAGGGCAGAACTGAGCATCAGATGATTCGCCGTGCTCTTATGACTGTCGGCCCTGTTACCTCGATTCTCGCAGGTCTTGTCATTTCATGGTTTGCAACCATAAGCAAAGAGCGTGTTCACCAGAAGATTGAAACACCGAAAATTATGGACTGTCTTAAAACCGTGTTTACAAACAAGCCCGTTTTAATGTATATGCTTTCAAACGCCTTAGGCTCATTCGGAACAGGTCTTACCACCAACGACTATTACAGACAGGTTCTTAATATGACAACCTTTGAAACAATAGCCGGTATTCCATCATTCTTCTTTGAGCCAATAGGCTTTGCAAAATACAACTATTTTGCAAGCAAATTTTCAACCCGTTCGCTTTATATGGTTTCGCAGGCATTTGCAAAAGCATTCTATATTCCCCTTTGGTTTTACGGCAGATTTTTACACACAAAGGACGGTAAAATGTTCTTCCAGGGCAGAATACCGATGTTGCCCGTTACCGCAATATGGGAATGTATTTATGCAACCTTCTGGGGCATAAAGAGTATTTCAGGTGATGAAATCGGCAGTGAATGTAATGACTATATCGAATGGAAATGCGGTTACAGAAACGAAGCGACCCTCAGCCTTGCAAGCTCATTTATCTGCAAAATTCCCGCAAGAATAAACGGTATTCTTCAGCCGAGATACAAAGAGTGGATAAACTATGACCAGGAGGCGTACACAGAGGGCAGAGAACAGCCCGTCGGTGCACAGAAATGGATTTTTGCCATGGCAACGCTTATCCCTGCAATTCTTGTTATTTCAAGTATGATACCGATGTTCTGGTATGATATTGACAAGGAAAGAAGAGACAGAATGTACCGTGAATTAAACGAACGCCGTACACTTATGGCAAAGAAAATAAATATGGAAGCAGATGGTATTACAGATGAGATATATGATAATTAATGCCGATGATTTCGGTATGTGCAGAGGTGCTAACCTTGCGGTTATGGATTTGCTCAAGGATGAAAGCAGTGCCTTGACCTCTTCAACGATTATGGCTCCCTGCGCCTGGGCACCGGAAGCCTGCCGGTTTGCACACAGCAATCCGGAGCTTGCAATCGGTGTTCACCTAACCTTTACAGCCGAATGGAACAAATACAGATGGGCTCCCGTAAACATTAAGGATACGGAATCTCTGCGTGATGAATGGGGCTTTATGTTCCATTCAAGTGACGATTTTGAAAAGAATGCTGATGTTTCACAGGTTATCGGTGAAATTAAAGCACAGTACGAAAGATGTAAGGTGTTAGGCCTTGACAACCCCTCACACCTTGATAATCATATGGGCTCGCTCTACGGCATTGAAACAGGCAGATTTGAGCTTCTTCAGGCAACTCTCGGTGTTTGCGGAGAGCTCGGCAAGCCTTTCCGCCTGCCCTCAAAAATAACCGCTGAAATGTTCGGCAATTCAATGCTTGAAATCAATGTTGACCCGGAGGTTATTAACGGTGTATTCGGGCAGATTACCGCCTATGCAGATTCACTTAAAGTAGCGCTCCCCGATTACCTTATTCCCAATGAGTGGGGCGGCCCGCAGGATGAAAGCTATGAAAGCTTCCGTGAATATCTGCTCACAATGTATGAAAATATGCCGGAGGGCATAACAGAAACATATCTTCACCCCGCCATTGAAACGGATGACCTTAAAGGCACATCCTCCGTATGGCAGAGAAGAACATGGGAATATAGGGTTATGAAAGACCCGAAAACAAAGCAGCACATTGAAGCCCACGGAATAAAGCTCATAAATTACAGAGATTTGGAAAAAATGAGATTTCCGGAAAAATATTAACAGAGTTAAAGAAAAGAGATAATCAAGCTTATAAGGTTCGATTATCTCTTTATTTATTGCCGATACATTAAAACAAATCCGAATGGGAACCTGTTCTGATAAGACTCAAAATAAGCTCATCCTCTTCAATCTTATAAATCAAAAGCCAATCAGGATTTATATGGCACTCTCTGAAACCGATATAATTACCCGTCAGTTTATGGTCTTTGTACTTTTCATTAAGCTTTTGCTGATTTGAAAGAAGAGAAATAACATTTATCAATTCCTGCGGATTACGGCCTCTTTTTATCATTGCTTTGTAATCTTTTTTGAATTTTGAATGATAAACAATTTTAAGCATTCAAATCCTCCATAAGTTCCTCAACGCTGTTAAACGGGCCATGAAGATTTTTTCCTGTATTTGAATCGTTTAATGCCGCTTTAGTTTCTGCATTATAATCATTTATTCTTAATTCGAAAGGAATACCGTCATATCTGACTGCGGTTTTTAAGAACATTGTTATAGCGGCAGTCATTGTTAAACCTAAATCGTTAAAAAGATTATCTGCGGATGTTTTCAATTCATCGTCAATACGGATATTTATATTTGATGTTGCCATAATATCATCTCCTTGTGAATATAATACAAGAAAAAAACAAATATGTCAACACAAACATTTTATTTGTGTTGACATATCATAGCAAATGTCAAAGCTCATATTCATAGTATGGCTTATTGTTATGGAGTATAACCTTATTCATCCATTTATGCTTAAGGAAGCTTCTCGGTCTTAAAACGATTTTACCGTCATAGGCTTCAAGCTGTAAGCCCATTCCCAAATCATTTATATCGCCGTGGTGATTGCCGCAGGCAAGGGAGGGCAGATTGATAAGCGTTAAATTATCATCCTTTTCAAAGGTGCTGTAGCCCTCTTTTGCAAATCTTTCATCACCGCTGAAGCCCATATGGGAATGGCCGCTAAAATAGAAAACATTGCTGTGCTTTTTGAGAACGGCTTCCACCTCGTCACTCCTTGCACCGATACCGCCGTCAAAGGGGTCTGTATCACTTTCGGAGGCATCAAAGGTTCTCGGCAGACCGTGCTTCATATTTATACTCTGATGGCAGAATACAAAAACAGGTTTACCGCTTTTATCCGCATTGCAAAGAGCGTTATCCAAAAAAGAAATCTGTTCATCGGTTATGTATGCACCGCAGCCGTTATCCTTTTCGCCACCGATAAATATGAAATGATAACCGTTTACAACCTCGGCAAAATAAGTGTGCTCTCTTCTTTTGCCGGTTATTTCGGCAGTTGAATCAAAATATCTTTTCATTGCAACCTCGGTGCTCTCATCATCCCAGGTATCGTGATTACCGATTGCAATGAGCATATTTTCAGTCCTTTCAGCCTTTGCAAAGATTTCCCTTGTCATTTTCCAGTTTATATCACTGCCCCGTGAGGTTGTATCACCGATTATTACAAAGACATCCGCATTGCTGTTTGCCGCATCATTTACCGCTGATTTCAAAAGAAATTTAGGAATAAACGGAAAAGGATGCTTTATATCAATATGAGTGTCGCTGACTATTGCACAATTCAGCTTTGCACCCTCATAAAGTGTTTTTGCCTTGCTCATTTATTTATCTCTCCTCTGTGAAGCCTGAATTCAACCGAACGCCTTAAATAATCAAGGTATTCCGAATCCTGGCACATTGATTTTCCGTCAGAATCCGAAAGCTTTGCAACAGGTCTGCCGTTAACATACTGTAATTTGATAACGATATTAAGAGGCTCAACGCAGGTATCGTTTGAGCAGAATGTTCCTATACCGAACGAAACCTTTGACCTGTCCTTGAAATAATCATAGAGAGCCTGCGCCCTGTCAAAATCAAGACCGTCGCTGAAAAGAAGCTGTTTTGTTTTCGGGTCAACACCGAATTTTTCATAATGCTTGATTATTTTTTCGCCCCATGAAAAGGGGTCACCGCTGTCATGGCGAACACCGGAATAGTTATTTACCATTGAACGGCTGAAATCCATCAGGAAGAGGTCAGTTGTAATCGTATCGGTTAAAGCGGTACCGTTATCACCCTCATATTCCTTATACCAGTCCTTCATAGCGTAATAGTTGGTGTAGGCAAGAGGGATTGAGTCAATACCCTGATACATCTGAACAAATTCATGTGCATAGGTGCCTATGGGCTTCAAGTTGTATTTATTTGCAAGATAAACATTGGATGTGCCGATACAGTTCTTTGTTTCTGTTGCAAGTCTTCTGACAACAACATCCTCCCATTCCCTTGAAAGTCTTCTTCTGCAACCGAATTCAGCAAAAATAAATGTATATCTTCCGCTGTTAAAATCACGGATTTTTGCATCAAGCTTTTCTTCGGCTGATTTAAGAAGAGCCTCATAGTCATACTGCATTCTGAAATACACCTCATTGACTATTTCAAGCAGATAGATTTCAAACTGCATTGCGGAAAAGAGAGGCCCTGTTACGGTTATATTAAGCTCGCCGTCATCCGAAAGAGAGGTTTCAACATATTCTCTTATGGGATGCCACAGGCGTAAAAATTCAACATAGTCACTCTTAATGAATCTGATTGAACGCAGATAATCAAGCTCTTCCTTTGAAAACCTGAGCTGACAGAGGTGGTCAATCTGGGCATTTATTTCTTCAAGCATTTCAGGTGTAAAAATAACGCCCTCATTTCTGCACTTAAAGAAATACTCACCTGTCAGGTCGGTATGCATATGGAAAATAACCTGGTCCATATTAAATTTGTATAAATCCGTATCAAGTAAAGAATTTACTATCGGGTCAAATTTCAATTTAATTGCCTCTTTTCAGATTGCAGTTTCAATGCCCGGGTCAAAAACGGGCATAAGCTTCAGCTTGAACAGATTGTTTTTATGGCGCTTATCAATATTTGCCTTTTTTTCGGCATCATCAATTTCGCCTGTTCTGATGTATCTGTCAAGCTCCGCATAGGTAAAGCCGAGATTTTCTTCATCCGTCTTTCCGCAAAGCCCGTCAATCGGAACTTTATCAACAAGCTCATCCGGCAAGCCTAAAGCTCTGCCGATTTTTTTAACCTCATCAACTGTCAGATTGGAGCACGGGCTGAAATCTCCCACGGAATCGCCGTATCTTGTGGAATAGCCGACCCAGTCCTCCGAAAGGTTACAGGTATTGGCAACTCTGCCGTTAAAGCTTTGTGAAACGGCATAAAGAGTTGTCATTCTGACTCTCGGCGGAATATTCTGAATACTCTGCTGTGAAAGCTCAAACGGCATACTGTTTTTAACGCCGTCAACCGCAGATTTAACATTGATTACAAAATGCTTTATGCCGAGGTGACTGACAAGCAGTTCAGCCTTGTCAATATCGTGCTGTTCTCCGCAGGGCATAAGTACACCGATAACCCTGTCCTTACCGAGTGCCTCAACGCAGAGAGCCGCAACAACGGAGCTGTCCTTACCGCCGGAGATACCCACAACGGCATTGCAGTCCTTTCCGTTGTTTTCAAAAAACTCTCTTATCCATTCAATACACTCATTTTTTACTTTTTCCGCGTCAAACATATATTTAACCTATATCGGAATAGAAATCATTGAAATATACGCCGTCATCATAAAGCTTTTTGAAGCTGTCAACAACTGACGGCTTATCCTCTTTATATGTTACTCCGAACCACTTTTCATCCGTGTGCATAACCGTAACGGGTCTGCCCTTTTTAAGCACTGAATCAACAAGAGTGGGAAGCAGAAATTCATCCTTAAGCGGATTTTTAAGGCTTGAAAGGAATACCGGGAATTCTGCCTTAACAACATCCATAAATGATGCAGGCAAGCACCAGAAATTCATTGAAACAAGGACTTCGGAATCAATGAAGCTGCCGTTTGATTCAGCGCCGCCCTCAACCTTTATTATATCGTGTGTTTCGTCAATGCCGGTAAGCTTGCCGTCAACAACCTTACAGATTCCTCTTGAAACACCGCCGTTATCGGAAAGAGTGTTTTTGAGAACATAGGCAACAAGGCCGTATTCGCTCTTTTCAAGGAAAGCGGCAGCCTGCTTAAAGCCGTCCTTACCGTAATAATCATCTGCATTGATAACCGCAAAGGGCTCATTGATTATTCCGTCACAGCAAAGAATTGCGTGGGCTGTTCCCCAGGGCTTTTTTCTGTCCTTTGCAAGCTCTTCGGGAATATTATCCATTGTCTGAAAGGCATAGCAGATTTCAACGCCGAGACCTTTTGCAATCTTTTCAATTCTGTTGCCGATAATCTCTTTGAAATCCTTTTCGATATCGTGGCGGATAATGAAAACAATCTTATCAAAGCCTGCCTGAATTGCATCGTGAATGGAGTAGTCAATAATAACCTCTCCGTTCGGGCCAACGGGCTCAAGCTGTTTGATTCCTCCGCCGAATCTTGAGCCTATACCGGCTGCAAGAATAACAAGTGATTTTTTCATTTTTTATATCTCCTTAGCTTAATAAATTTCCTTTTCAATCGCCCATCTGATAACCATAACAACGGCACCGATTAAGCCTCTTGTAAACAATCTGTCAACCTTATCCTTAAAGATTTCAGCACCGCTTCTGTTATCTGCTTTTACATAGCTTGCCATATTGCCGTTATCACAAATAAAGGGGTTGGAATAGCAAAAGCCGCCCTTGCCGAAAATCTGAAAACGAACATAGCAGGTTATATCATCGCTGAAATCACGGAGCTTCAAAACGGAGGTTGTAACGCCGCCTTCATCTGAAGCTTCTTTATAAATAACATCTCCGTTTGCAACCCATTCAATTCTTTCGGCATTGGTTGCTTTTACGGTGATTATATCATTCTCGTCATCAACATCAAGTGAAATAACACGGGGAACTGGACCCTCTGTAATAACCGACTCATCAAGCTCGCCTTTATGGATTGCAAGACGGCCTGTTGCAAAAAATTCGCCGTTTTCCATAGCACTTCTGACTTTATCCTGAACATTGGACTGATTGACATCCTTCAGAATAAAATCCATAAACTCGGTATCAGCCTTGTTAAGCTCGTGACCGTCACTGTTTGAGAAGCCGTAAACATTTCTTGCCTTGCCGTTATTTGCAGCATAGCTTCTCGGAATTACATACTGCAAAAGCTCATCCCAGAAAACTCTGTTATTAAGGCTCTCGTTATCCTTATTGTTAAAGGTTTCAATACCGAGGCAGGAATTATATCTTTCAAAAATGTCGGAGAAATAGAAAAGCTGGTTTTCATCCTTTGCATTTTCTTCAATGTGCTTTGAATTAAGGTAATGACCGGGGTGATTGATAAAGGTTACACCGCCGTTTTCTTCAACATTTTTTACAAAATATTCGTAATCGCCCTCGTGGGTAAGCATACCGGCATAGCCCTGACCCCAATCGGTAAAGAAGCCGTTAAGGTGATTCTGCATAATTGAGGCGGCTGAAAGCTCCGCACCCTGTGTCAGGCAATACATTCCCCTGCCGTAGGTTCTGTTGCTCTCCTCCGAAAAACCGCTGATGTGGTATCTGTTACCGCCGTTTGCAAGAGCACTTTTAAGTGTGAAATTTTTCTCACCGTCAAAGCCGTATGTTCCGTTTGTAATGGCGTTATATTTTTCGGTTGTTAAAACCTCGTACTGATTTTTGTAGTAATCTTTTCCGTCAGAAAGGGCATTGAATATTGTGCATATTCTCATAAGCCAGTATTTGTAAGGAGCCTTATCCCACTCTCTGCCGTAAACGCCGTGGTCTGTAATCGCAAGAATATCGAAATTCTGTGCATAGTATTCTTCAACCGTTTCCGGCAAGGTGACAGAAGCATCGCTTATTGTGGTATGGGTATGAAGATTGGTTTTATAATGATTGTTTTCGTCCGGTAAAAGGTCTTTAACATTTGCATAGGGGCTTGTTATTGTGTAAGTAACACCGGCATCACCGCTTGCAAACGCAACACTTACAAAGGACATCATCAAAGCCAGAGAAAGAACAGCTGCAACAAATTTCTTCATAATATCGCCCTTTCAAACAAATAATATTTTGTGTTCTAAAAAAAGACAACAGGAAACCGACTTTCATTCGATTTCCTGCTGAAAGTTAATCATTTATTGACTTCAATCTTTCCGTAGGAGAAGGGACCTTCAGCGTCACTTCTTGCCTCACGGGTCGGAGCGGAAGAAACTGCTTCGGGCTTGCTTCTTCTGTAGCCGCCCTTGTTGTATCCGCCTCTGCGGCCGTAATTACTGCCGCCGTTTTCGGGCTTAAAGCCCTCTTCAAGCTCAATAACAACCTTACGGTCATCATCACTGCCGACTGAATGAGAGGTTACACCCTCAATCTCCTGAATTGCTGTGTGAATAACACGGCGCTCATAGGGATTCATAGGCTCAAGAACAACTCTTCTGCCGTATTTCTTAACTCTTGCGGCATTTTTCTTTGCAAGAGCGGTAAGAGTTGCCTCTCTCTTTTCACGGTAATTGCCAACATTGATTGAAACATGCTTGAAATCACCGCATTCTCTGTTAACAACAAGTCTTGTGAGATACTGAATGGCATCGAGAGTTTCACCTCTTCTGCCGATAACGGAGCCGTAGTCATCTCCGCACTGAATACTGATTCTGCAATCCTCACCGGAAGCATCAACAGTAATTACCGACTGCTCAATGCCGAGATTTGCAAGAATTACGGTAAGATAATCCTTTACCTTGGCAAACTTATCTTCCTCAATCTCATAATAAGCCTTAACCTTTGCAGGTGAGCCGCCGAAAAGACCGAGAAATCTCTCCTTACCGTTATCAATGACTTCAAATTTAACATCTATTTCTTCGGGAGCGTTGAGAGCTGCCTTTGCTTTTTCGGTAGCCTCTGCAACAGAACTGCCCGTTCCGATAGCTTCTTTAATCAAGAAATTCACCACCTGAATTACTTTTTAATTATTATTTTCTTTATTTTTTGCAACCAATTTAATGTTGTTTTCTCTTGAACGGTGCTGTACCGTTTCTTCAACCATCAATCTTGCAAGCATTTTTTTCGGGTTATAAATCTGACCGATAACAATACTGCTGATAAGAGCGACAACACTGGAGGTAATCCAGTAAACACCGATACCTGCAGGATACTGAATAACAAATGTAAGGGAAAGAATGGCCATAAAGACAGTCATACAGCCCATAGATTTGCCGCCCTGCATCTGCTGACCGCTCTGCTTCTGCTTAACCATTGAGTAAATGCTTGAGCCAACCTGTGAAACAAGCGAAAGAACGGGAATAAGCCAGATTATTCCGAAGCCGCATTCCTTCGGAACATCGCCGAGAGAAATGGAGCCGAGCTTGAAGCCCACCTGCTGAATAAGAGCAATTGTGTTTGGTGAAACACCCTTAACGCCCGATTCTGCAAGGGAATCAATATGCTTGATAACCTCAAGTTCAAGAAGTCTGTCAAACTTAACTGATACGCCAAGCCCCTTAACAGCCTCCTTAAGAGCAGTAACCTCTGCTTCACTGATGTGGAGGAAGTTACTTAAAGGATAGTAAATTACGCCGATAAGTCCGAAAAGAAGAACAAACTGTATAAGAAGAGGTGCACAGCCTGCATTCATCGGGTTGTAGCCCTCTCTCTGATAAAGTGCCTGTGTTTCTTCCTGAATCTTTCTCTGGTCGCCGGCATATTTTTCCTGAATTTTACGAATTTTAGCCTGAATACGCTGGGTTTTTGCCATTCCCTTCTGCTGACTGACGGATGAAGGAATCATAATCAGTCTTGTGAGAACGGTAATAATAACTATCAAAGCAGCATAGTTATGAATTCCCATACGGAAAAAGCCGTAGAGAACCCAACCGAAGGGAACACCCAGAATTTGGTACAATGATTCCAATTAGTTATCCTCCGAGTGCTTCTTTTTCTTTGGCGGCACAGGGTCGTATCCGCCGGGAAAGAGAATATTACATCTCAAAAGCCGTCCGATTGCCATAAAAAATCCTTTGAAAGGACCGTGAATTTCAATCGCTTCGACTGCGTACTGTGAACAGGTCGGGTAATACCTGCACATTGGGGGGAAATGGGGAGAAATATGCTTCTGATAAAAGCGTATTCCGGCAAGAAAAAACTTTTTCATAAGTTTCTCTCCCCTATAACACCGAGTTCTCTTAGCTGCTTTTCCATAACAGCGGCAAGCTCGGTGCTCTTAATCTGCTTTGTTTTGAACCGTGCAACAAAAATCAAATCCCAACCGGGGGCACATTTTTCGGAAACAGAGGAAAATGCCGCACGGATTACACGACGGCATCTGTTCCTCTCAACTGCAATTCCGATTTTTTTGGATGTTGTAATACCTACCCTGCATTGCTTATTGCGGGTTTTCAAGGCATAAGTGACCAGTGCCGGAGCTGCCTTGGACTTGCCACGGCTGTAGGCACGGTGAAACTCAACATTCTGTTTTATCGCAACGATTTCAGACATAAGTCAATCAGTATGTAAGCTGCTTTCTGCCCTTTGCTCTGCGGCGTGAAAGAACCTTACGGCCGTTTCTGTCAGCCATTCTCTTACGGAAACCGTGCTCCATTTTACGATGACGCTTTTTAGGTTGATAAGTTCTGAACATTATTTTTGACCTCCATTCACATTGATAACCGCCTTCATGCGGCTTATAGAATCAATTTTCATCTTTACCCTCAAATGAAAATCAACCTTGCATTTTCAGAGCTTACGGGTCAATCTCACCCATAATCCTCAGGTTACATATTATATACTGAAAGATATATAATTGTCAACTGTTTTTATTCAAACAAAAACACAGAATTGTATTCTTGTCGAAGACTGTCGAAATATGGCGCCTCAAGTAAGACTCGAACCTACGACACAAATAAGGTTGTCGCAGTCTGTCGACTGCTCGTCTAATCGCAACGCAAAAACAATTCACTGAATTGTTTTTACTGCGACAGTTAACCTAAACTCCGGCAAAATTATCCCATACAAAATCCGAAGGGATATTAAGAGCATACAGAATATCTCTTGCGAATTTGGTAGGAGGATTAATGATATGAGGTTTGTTTTTTGAGTGCAAATCAAATATTTTGATTTTATCGAGTGTTAAAATCAATTCTTTATGGGTTATGTCAAGGTTTT
>JAZLIZ010000044.1:0-1655 GCA_045617665.1 Acutalibacteraceae bacterium
ATCAAGGCGGTGTTTCCTTTCTGCAATATCGTTTTCTGTACCGGTTACAGAAGCCACGCTATCGAGGCATTCGGTCTCGGTGCCTGCGATTATTTGGTTAAACCGATCAGTGAAGAAAAACTCCGTCATTCCCTTTCACAGCTTCGCTATATTTCGGAAATCGAAGTCCCCGAGGGGAAACTGTTTGTCCGTTGTTTCGGTGAGTTTGAAGTCTTTTTTGACGGTAAGCCGCTGACGATACTTACCCAAAAAGCAAAAGAGTTGTTTGCTTTTTTGGTTGATAAGGCAGGAGCACTCTGCAGTACTTCGGATATCACCCGTGCATTGTTTTTTGACAAAGCGGAATCATATTACCGTGTAGTAAAGGTCGATTTGGAAAAAGCACTCGGCGAGATTGGGGCTTCGGATGTCCTGATAAAAGAATGGAACAAATTCGGCATTGACAGAAGTAAAGTGTCCTGCGATTATTACGAATATCTTTCGGGTAATCCGGCATATGTTCATCTATATAAAGGCGATTATATGAGCCAGTATGAATGGGCAAAAAGTACACTGAAAAACTTATAAACAGATACATATATTACCCTTGAAAATCCGCATTTTGCGGATTTTTATTTTTATAAATTTTTTTGAAATTTTAGCGGACTTTTAGCACTTTAATGATTATAATATAGGATAACATATCGTATTATGTCTTTAATCAAAAGGAAAAGGTGACACAATTCAAATGAAAACAATTAAAAAATCATTTGTATATATTCCGCTCCTTGTTACCGTTTTGCTCATCATTATCGGTGTTATGGTGATGGTTGCACAGCAGTCAAATGTAATAAAAATAAATACGAGCAGTGACCTTATCCGTTTTCTTCAAAAGGATGCCGGCGAAACCGATAAAAGGGCGGTTCTTTATAATGACATTACAATGACCGACTCTTTTAAGCCAAATGTGCTTGCTTGCGAATTTGATGGGAACGGGCATACGGTTGATGTTAAAGCCGGCGATGTTTCGTCTTTGTTTGATTCAGTAAGTGAAACCGGCTCGGTGAAAAATCTTGTTCTGATCGGGAAACCCGGCAGCACCGATAATCAGGTGATTGCAGGCATATGTATACGCAATCTCGGAACCGTTGAAAATTGTGTTATAAAAGCCGATTTCTCCGGTGTAGGATTTGTCAGCGGTATTTGTCATACGAATAACGGTGTCATAACAAATTGCTTTGTTGGACCGTACGAAGCCGGTTATGAAAATCTCCGATATATTTGGAATCCGATATGTGCCGAAAATAACGGTTCGGTCAAAGGTTCTTATTATTCGGATGCTTCGACAGGTGATTATGAAACAACCGGTACATTTATTTCGCAAGAAGAAATGAAATCCGGTAATCTGATCAGTATTTTGAACGAATATTGCGAAGGCGATTCCCGTCTTATCGGCTGGGAAACGGACAAAGACGGTTATCCGTGCCTTGAATCGAATGACAGTAATGAGGCGGCTTCGGTATTTTCGGGCGGCACAGCCGTGTTTCTTGTGTGTATCATCACTTTGATTATCGCCGTGCCGATATTTACTATCGTGTATGTCGATAAACAAAAAAAGAAAGTTATCTATAAGAAAGGGTGAGGAATTTGACTGAGATAGGGCTTTATCAATACAT
>JAZLIZ010000045.1:0-7794 GCA_045617665.1 Acutalibacteraceae bacterium
TAATGATTGGCATTGTGCTAAAATCACAAAAAAGAAAGCCGATTTTATCAAGCTTTTTAATCTTGATCTATCGGCTCTCATTAGTGAAATGAATGCTACGGATGCTTTGATGTAATCAACCTAAATTTAGGAATTTACGGGTTAAGTTTCAATTAGCGTTATAATTTCAGTTTTCAGAAATTTTAGTTTTCAGAAACTTGAATCCGAAAATAACATCTTTAAACTTACTTTTCTGCTATATGACGGTTGAATAGAGCACTTTAGAGGTTGCGAAGCAACCTGTGCCTTCCTTTGAAGGAAGGGTGGCGAGTGAAACGAGCCGGGTAGGTAGGGTGCGTTGGCAAACGCACTTTGATTTTTAACAAAAATCAAAAGTCATAACCTTAGAAAATATAATCAGGTTGGATAGAGCATTATTTCAGGTTGCCTTGCAACCTGAAATAATGCTCTAAGGAACCTGCGGTTGGCGTTATGTTAATTAGCGTATAAATTAAAATTGGTTCTATATAAATTCCTAAATCCAATGGAGGTTTGCCTGTACCTTCCTATTTGATGTCGTTAGCGTAGGAGTGTTTAAGGTGATGAAATCGCCTGTGCCTCCCTGTCAGATGCCATTAGCGTAGGACAATTTCGAGGCAACGGAGTTGCCTGTGCCTTCCTTTGAAGGCACAGGCTGTTAAACAGCCTGAAAGCGTTCTACGATAATGTCATTTAACAGGTGGGCACAGGCGACCTTGTCGACTTGAAACTGTCCTACTCAACTGTGATGTTTGCCCATTAGCTATTTTTGGCGTTTTTTAATTTTTTAATAGTGATTATCAGCATAGTTATCTCTTTAATTTCAAAAAAATAAACCGCTCTGTCGTCAAACTAAGCGGTTAATCTTTTTAACTTTTTTCTTTTGAGGGCGAACCGTTATCGGTTGCCCTATCAACATCTATGTAATAATTCATTCATTGCAGTTTGTCAAGTGGCAGACTGCTTTTTTCATTAGAGAGCTTTGCTTTTTTTATTAGATAGCCAACAACAAACTTCTGCCGAAGCAGAAGTTTAAAATGATGTTGATTTTTTTGTCATCCTTGAATACCATGATGACTCGAAAATTATTATAAATTTGTCTAAAGATGTATCTTACATGTTCCTGTTAATTGCTTGTATATTTGAAAATATGTCATAAAATTAGGGTCATTTATATCATTTGAAAGGTTGTTATACATATCACAAGTTTCATTATACGCTACTCTCATTTTTTCAAACGAAAGACCTTCACCAAGATTGAAATCCTGAACATCATCATAGCACGAAGAACCTGAATTTGCTGAGTAATTATACCCCAATGTGAAAGCACTGCTAGATATATTCTCATCCAACTTTACTGTTATAACCCCTGCGAAGGGCTTTACATATTCTCTTAACATACTTTATCTCCAATAATTATTTTACAACTCTATCTATTTGCATTTTATATTATTTTTCACATAATTTCAATAGCGTTTTTGAAAAAAACTGACTGTTTGCCTTTCAAAATAATCGGTCAAATATTTCAAAATGTGTAAAAATCGGGTGCTTTTCCGAATTCTTCTTTCATAATCCGTAAAAGTTAAATTTGACAATCGGAAAAATAACAAATATAATTACTGTGTAATCAAAGCTTTGTAATTCGTTTACGGAGGAACACTATGGACGAAATCAAAAAGGGTAAATACCGCCATTACAAGGGCAACGAATATGAGGTGCTGTTTACGGCTACACATTCCGAAACCCTTGAGCTTATGGTTGTGTATAAGGCTCTTTACGGTGACGGCAGAGTGTGGGTGCGCCCTGCCTCAATGTGGAACGAAGCTGTTATAATTGACGGCAAAACGGTTAAACGTTTTACCGCAGAATGACGGTACAGGAGGGGAAAGAAAAAATGAGTGATAAAAGCAAGCGCAAGAGCCGTGAGGTTGTTAAAACTGTTTTTGAATATCTTATGACGGCAATCGGCGCAGTTATAGCGGCATTTGCTATTGAAGAATTTTTAGTTCCGAATAATATTCTTGACGGCGGAATTGTGGGTATAAGTATGATTATAAATTCTCTTTTACCGAAAATTCCTCTGCCGGTTTTAACTCTGGCACTGAATGTTCCGTTTTTGATGATTGGCATTAAGCAAATCGGTAAAAGCTTTATTGCCAAATCAGCCTTTGCCATGACTGTTTTTTCGGCCTGTCTGAAGCTGTTTGCTCCTTTGGCAAACGCAACAGACCAATATCTGCTGGCTGTCAGCTTCGGCGGTGTCCTGCTTGGATTGGGGGTCGGGCTGGTAATTCGCTTCGGCGGATGCCTTGACGGTACGGAAGCAATCGGAATTATTCTGAACAGACGGTTTAATATACCGGTTGGCAAAATGGTTTTGATTTTCAATGTTGTTATTTATGTTATTGCCGGCTTCCTTTTCGGGCCGGACAGGTCAATGTACAGCCTGCTGACTTATTTCATCACCTCAAAGGTGCTTGATATTGTTGAAAACGGCCTTGATAACGCAAAAGCGGCAATGATTATAACTGACGATGCTGACGAAATTGCAGGGAAGATTTATAAAAAGCTCGGAAGAACAGTTACGATTATTAACGGCTCCGGCCTTGTGAGCGGCGAAAAAAAGGTGTTGTATTGTGTTATCACAGCCCTTGAGGAGTGGGAGCTTAAGCACATCATTAACACTGCCGAGGCTTCATCATTCGTAACAATAAGCGATGTTTCGGAAATAATCGGTCAGCACATAAAATCAACAGAATAAGAAAACAGAAAACGCTGCCGTGGTTGAGTGCATCAATCACAGCGGCGTTTCGCACCCTGCTTTGCAAAATATTTTTCTAAAATGAGAAAAATAAGTAAAAAATATTGCTTTTTTTGCGAATTTATGATAATGTAATAGTCAAGTATATGTTACTATAATTGCGGTAGCGTATCAACTGAAAAATCAGATGCGGATTGGTATGTGACGATGAATGATATTGAATTGAAAAGCACCTCTGAACCCCTGAAATCACAAATCGGGGGGGTATTGCGGAGCATAGTACCCGTAGAAACGAAAGAAATTCCGGGATTGAGTTGCTGAAAATCATAGCTATTTTGCTGATTATTATTTTTCACGTGACTCAAACTTGGACTGCTTTTTCCAGCACAGCTTCCGGTTATGTTATTAATTTGGAAGAACTTTCTCTATCAAACCCTAATCAATCGTTTCTTCTTTATCTTTTTAAGCAATTTGGTGCTCTCGGGAATAGCATTTTTTTCATTTGCTCGGCTTGGTTTTTAGTTGATAGCAGAAAGAAATATGGGGAGAAGATTACGACGTTACTTTTGGAAGTGTGGGCAGTTTCTGTTGTTATACTTGTTGTGGTTCTGCTAACAGGCACTGTAGATATTGGCGGGGCAACAATCCTGCGCTGTGTTCTTCCGTCGACGTTTGCTAACAACTGGTATATTACACATTATTGTCTGTTTCTTGCGATTGCTCCGTTTCTCAATGTGGTTGTTGAGAAATTGTCCCCAAAACAGCATTTGGTTTTTGTGTTGTTTATTATCATTCTCAGTGTCGCTGTAGAACCTTTCACAATGGAATGGGCAAATAAAAGTCCAAATTTATCTATTGATAAATGGATAATTATTTATTTTGTAACAGCATATATGAAGAAATACCTTCACCGGTTTTCATCCAGCACAATAATAAATACTGCACTTCTGCTTTTAGGTACTGGAGTATATGTAATTTGCGTAGCTGTGAATACCTTTGGATTTAGGTCAAATGCGTTGGTTACTATTTTGGTAAATGGTTGGCAGGAAAGACAGTTCTACTTGTACGCAATGGCTATTGCACTTTTCAATCTGTTTAGGAAAATAAACTTTCACAGTAAATTGATTAATCGTATCAGCGGGTATTCTTTGTTGATTTATATAATTCATGAAAACTTGCTAATTCGACAGTATTATAGACCGATGGTTCTGACGCTTATATACGAAAGGTTCGGATATGACCATATTGTTGGTTGGGTGCTGTTATTGGCATTAGTCACTTTCGTTTGCGCTCTTATTCTTTCAATGGTTTTTGATTTTACAATTGGGAAAATGACAAAACACATGACAGAAAAGTATTATTCAAAGTTCAGCATGTTGAGCAACAGTATCTTAGATAGGGCAATCCTGATTCGATAGTAATAAAGTATTGCATTATGGAGGAATAGATTATGTTTGGTAAGAAAACAGCGCCGGTTGCTCCGGTAGTTGAAGAAAAAAAGGAAAAGCCGACTCCGGCATATCTGAGAGAAGATTATCCGTACAAAGCAATCGGAGAACCAATCACAGATTTGGACAGCTTGGTGCAGACGGGAGTACTGTACGAAATCAAATGTCCGAAATGCGAAATGAGCATCAGGAGTCAAGGTTGTAATATTAAGCCGACTTACGAGCGTATGATGAACGGCGTAGAAGTTAAGAACGACGATGGCACTGTTAGAGTTGAAGGCGGTAAGGGATGTATCGGTTGCGGGAATCGCGAGCTTGTGATTAGAGAAGTTGACATGAGCAAAATGGCGGAAGTTGAAGCTGCAAGAAAAGCTAAGATGGAAGCGGAGAAGAAATAACTGTTGTGGCACTTTGCTATTGTTGAATGAGGATTTGCAATGAATGCTGAAAGAAATGATATGCCGGAAGCAAGACCGGCAAGTCCTATATATAGAGATTGTATAAAACGAATAGTTGATTTAACCATTGCAATTCCTGTTTTTGTTGTAGCGGCTATACCTATGGGAATTATTGCGGTTGCCATAAAGGTTGATTCAAAAGGTCCTGTGTTTTTCAAGCAAGACAGAATTGGTAAAGACAAAAAAGTCTATCAGATGATGAAGTTCCGCAGCATGGTTGTGGATGCGGAACATAGTGGATCAGGTGTTTATTCAGGGAAAGGTGATCCTCGTGTAACAAGAGTCGGCCGTATTATTCGTGCAACAAGTCTCGACGAACTCCCACAGCTATTTAATGTTTTGAAAGGCGATATGTCCCTGATTGGCCCACGTCCGCCTCTGACTTATCATCCGTGGCCGATTGAAGAATATACGGAAGAACAGTTACATATGTTCGATGTCCGACCGGGATTCTCCGGGTGGGCGCAAATGCATGGAAGAAGAGAAGTTGAGTGGCATCATAGAATAGAGTTGAACAACTGGTACGTTGACCATGTCAGGTTTTCTCTGGATGCAAAGATCTTCTTCAAGACAATCACCACAATCTTGACCGGAAATAAAGGAAACGAAAATGTCGGAGAGACCGTGAAAAAATGAGGTAAGTACTAATGCCGTTAAAACTGATGTATATCACGAATAAACCGGAAGTAGCACAAATTGCTGAATCTGCCGGTGTAGATCGCATTTTTGTGGATTTGGAATATATCGGAAAAGCAGAACGCCAAGGCGGGATGGACACTGTACAAAACCGTCACACGATTGATGATGTAAAAAAGATCAGATCAGCAATCGAGAATGCTGAACTCTTAGTCCGGGTTAATCCGATTCATGACGAGACAGAGGATTATAGTTCTTCAGCTGAGGAAATCAATGCAGTTGTCAGAGCCGGTGCAGATATTGTGATGTTACCGTTTTTTAAAACAGCTGATGAAGTTAAAGAGTTTGTTAGTCTGGTGGACGGTCGTTCAAAGACAATGTTGCTTTTTGAAACCCCGGAATCCATTGAGAATCTTGATGAGATACTGGACATAAAAGGCATTGACGAGGTCTTTATCGGACTTAATGATCTCAGCTTAGGTTACGGTAAAAAGTTCATGTTTGAATTGCTGTCTGACGGAACAGTAGAACGTATCTGCCTGAAGTTCAAACAAAAGGGGTATCCCTACGGCTTCGGCGGCATCGCTTCTTTAGGTAAAGGCATGTTGCCATCTGAGTATGTCATCCGTGAACACTACAAGCTCGGCTCTACATGTGCAATTTTGAGTCGCAGCTTTTGTGATGTAAATAAGATTAACCATATCGATGTCATCAGTTCTACATTTGTTAATGGTATCAGAGAAATTCGTGAATTTGAAAAAGAATGTCAGCACTATTCCGATTTCTTTTCAGAAAATGAAAAGGAAATGCAATGTGTCGTTCAACGGATTGTTGATAGCATTGAAATGGGTGGAACAGGAAAGTAAGGCAGTATGAATATCTTAATTACTGGAGCGTGGCAGGGCGCTCAACAACATATTGCTGAAATAGAACAAATGGGGCATGAAGTCTGTTTCATGCAATATGAGAAAGATGAGCTACATTGCGATTATGATTGGGTCGATGGCGTTATCTGCAATGGATTATTTCTTCATCATGAGATAGAGAAGTTCACAAATTTGAAGTACATCCAGTTAACCAGTGCCGGTTATGACCGTGTTCCAATGGATTATGTGAAAGCACATGGAATCGAGATTCACAATGCTAAAGGTGTTTATAGCATTCCGATGGCAGAGTTTGCTGTTGCTGGAGTGTTATCGCTATATAAAAAACTGGATACGTTCAAACAACAGCAGAAAAATCATCAGTGGATTAAACAGAGAGATTTGTTAGAACTGAATGGAAAGACGGTATGTATAGTCGGTTGTGGTGATGTTGGCAAAGAATGTGCGAAGCGATTTGAGGCTTTCGGTTGTAAAGTAATAGGCGTGAATAGAACTGTGAGAGAAAAATCGTATTTTTTGACGGTATATTCACTCGATGAGATAGACGCGGTTTTAAAACAAAGTGACGTCATCGTTTTTACAATCTCACTGACCGATGTGACCCGTTATCTGATAGACGCAGAAAGACTGTCCATACTTAAATCAGATGTTGTGCTTGTCAACATCTCTCGTGGTGCTGTGATTGACACGGACGCCTTGATAAATTGGCTGAATGCGCATCCAGCTTCAGGTGCGGTGTTGGATGTTTTTGAGAATGAGCCGCTTGATGGGAACAGCGAACTTTGGAAGATGAGGAATATAATCGTTACGCCACATAATAGTTTTGTTGGAGAGTGCAATAAGAATCGGTTAAAAAACACTATTTTTTCGCATTTATGATAATGAGATAATTTGATTTGTGAAACATCAATAATAATTGCGATATTATGTGGCTTTCACAAAGCGAATAGTGTGTAATACATGGTGAAATAGGAGAAACATTTTATGAGTATATATACGCTGAGTCGAAGATACTTTAATGATATCAGGTTACTACGCCACTACAGACTTGACGTTATAGATATGGAAAAGCATCTTAAAGGATTGGGAGAACGAAGGAAATCTTTAACTTCAGATTATCTTGATAGGATTAAATCTGTTTGGTTGCCTTATGGAGTTAAAGAATATGGATGGCACGAATACTTTTCATCTATATCAGGAAATGAAAGCCCATATTATATTCCTCCTTTTGTATGGTTAGATCGCTTGTGCGAACCATTAAACAGAATGGTAGAGCACAAACACCATCTTTTAGATGATAAGAATTATTTAGATTTGTTATTTCCAAATCTTTCTATGCCAGATACTATAGTACGAAATATTAATGGGGAGCTTCTCAATAAGAGTTTTAAACCTATATCTATTGAAGAAGCTTGTAAGCTCTGTTTAGATAACGATGAAATTGTAATAAAACCTGATATGAAATGACCGTTGTCAAGGGGCAAAACGCCCGAAACAGGGTCACCGCAATATTTTTATTGTCGGAAGGCATGCTGAAAGAGCTCCGGTATCAGTCTCCGGCATTGGCCACTCTGATATACGTGGATTGG
>JAZLIZ010000046.1:0-1063 GCA_045617665.1 Acutalibacteraceae bacterium
GCGAAAGCTGAAATTCCCGACAGATTCAAAGGAAATGACAGAGCTTATTGACGCATATATAAATAAAACTGCCGGCAAAACCTACCGTGAAGCGGTTGCCGACAGATGTTTAGCTATTATTAAATCAAAGGTCAGACCTGACTTTGCCGTAAAATGCGCCGTTGCTCTTAACAAGCGGGGCTTTATGTGGGATGTATTATGGCAGTATGTCGGGAAATATGTATTGAAAAGAGGCGGACAGAATGACGAATGAATGGGCGGAATTTAAAGCATACACAGACAAGCCTGTATTCAAACTTGAGAATAAAAAGTTTGTCTCTTTTCTCGGCAGATTTACAACCGAAATGATAAGCCGCAATATCGGGTTTAACCGTATATTTGTAATTCTTGCAAGAGGGATATTATTTCACAATCCCGACGGTACACTCCGTAACGGCGATGCTTACAGCCGTGTTGAAGAAGCAAGGCGTTTTCTTTGCGCTTGGTGCAGTATTCCCGAAAAAAGGAAAAGCAAGAAACAATTTGACGGAAAATTCGGAACTGATTTCCGTTCACTCCACAATGAGTACCCCGAAATTGTTGATGAAAACGGAAACGGTTGGTATTACCGTTACATGACAGGACTGAAGGATTTTATCAATGAAAACAGAATGACAGTATCGCTTTATGTTCATTTTATAGCTGACCGTTTCGACGAATGGCAGGATATGTGGCGCAGTAAGGTAATACATTATCAGACTGCCTTGTGCGCCGAAACTACCGAAGCTGATTTTCCTTTACTGTTTGATACTGCAATAGCCGATGCGCTTGAACTCGGTCCGTTGAGAACAGAGGCAATATTACTTGCCGAAGATGAAATTGCGAAAATCAATAAACTGAGGCCTTGCGGAGTACCCGATGAGGTTATGCCCGAAATTGCAAGGTTCTATATGGCCAACCAACGCCCCGAAAGTGAATGGGTGGTCCTTCCTGTTGCTAATATGTGTGCATACTTCCACAGCACCGAGTTTTCAAAAAAATGGCTCCCGAAGCTGCCGCCGGAATTTATTGAACGCAAAAAGAG
>JAZLIZ010000047.1:0-5098 GCA_045617665.1 Acutalibacteraceae bacterium
GGCCTCATCTCTTGTCATATCGTCCATCACCATACATGAAATATTTGTGTATCCAAGCCTTTTGCAAGCCTCAAGCCTGCGTACTCCCGATATGACTTCATAAAAGCCGCCTTTGGTTTTATGCGGTATAACGGTTATCGGTGTGAGCAGACCGTATTTGTCAATGCTTTCAACAAGGCTCTGAAAGCTGTCATCTTCACGGAACTTAAACGGTGTTTCCGGCATCGGCTCCATACGGAAAATATCGTAGTTGTAGGTTCTGTCTTTTTTTTTCAAAATACTTATTCATTGATTTTTCTCTCCTTATTTTTGATATTGATTTTGTTTGTTTTTTCTTTCAATTCTTGACTGATTTTCTTTTTCGGCAAGTTCCTTGACCTTGTTTACAAACTCTTTCACAAGGTCGGGGAAACGCTCCAACGCATACAGAAACGGCTTGCAGATTTCTTTGAGTTCCTCATATTTTGCCTGCAGTCTTGCGTTTGCCGAGCGTTCGTTTGAAAGCCTGCGGCTGAAATCATTGATTTTATCTTTTAATCTTCCGATTTCGCCGCGGCTTGCAATACCTTCTTTTGCGAGAGTTGTCAGAGTATCGTAATCCTCTTTTGCAACGGTATATTTGCCGCCGATTGATTTTTTGCCCATATTTTCGATTTCGCTGAATGTTTTGTGAACATCTTGGGCAGACTCATATTTGATTTCTGATTCTTCAAGTCTTTGCTGAATATCCGAAAGGCGTTCCGTGTCTTTCTTTATCTGATATTCAAGGCTTGTCAGATTTTCCGCCGTACTGCCTTTTACACCTCTTTCAATATCCGCATAGCCTTTATCACGCAGATATTGGAATATCTCATCCTGTAAAATGCTGTACGAGCGTACATAGGACGGCTTGCCGTTCTGACGGAGAATTACATTACCGTTATCATCCGTTTCGGGTGTGAGCGACGGCCATTTTTTAGAATGGCTTATCTGATGAATTACCTCTTTGACAGTGCCCCGGAGAGCTTCATCCTTATACCGCTTTGACCACCGTATTTCTTTTTCAACAACGGGGATAGCTACAACGTGAAGATGATAGTGATATATCTTTTCGCCTCTGTCTTCGGAAATACCTTTGTTTAGTTCATCAGCGTGCATTACCGCCGAGACGATATATTCCTCACCGTATTTTTCACGGGCGAAGTCATAGCAGTGAGTGAAAAACTCTTTTGCATATTCATATCCGCCGTGGTTATCGAAGTACCGGGTATTTACATCGAATATCATTTCATCAAAGAGAGTAGCATCCTCACGCAGACCTCTTTCGGATGCCTTCCCCGCTTCCTCCATTTCACGCAGGATTTCAATATATGATTTGCCGCCCGGATCTTTGAAGTGGATATTCATGCTGCTGCGTTCAAGGTCAACATCGTCATTTGAATAGTTTTCGTTTTTCCGTTCGTTGTGCCGTTCGGAATTGCCGACGGTTTTTGCCGTATGCTCCTTTATTCTCACAAAGCTGAAATTCTGTTCCGGCATGGTTTCACCTCCAATTCTTTTTAGATTTGTACCTCAGAGAAAACACTATCTTTCAATGAAAGTGTGTAACCCACTATGACACTTTCAACCATAAAGGTTGCAAAGCTGTCGTGGGGTCCTACCGGACACGTCCCCCTTTGTCAGCTTCGCTGACATTTCCCCCACACCGTGGGGGCATCTTCTACTCGGCGGTTGCCGAAGAAAGATTTACTGACGACATCTTCCTCCGGAGGGGCTCTGCCCCTGCAATTTGCGAATTGCTCCCCGGTGCTCAATGCTTTTTTGAAAAGAGCCGCCGCACGGGCTTTCCGAAACTTTTTTGCATACAGCGACTTATACAGTCCTTTCTAATCTGCTTTATATTTGCCGTATGCTATGTAAAAATGAATATTGTGCTACCGGTATTCATTGTACGAAACAGAAATTTTTCAGTTTTCGGGCAAAAAGAAAAAGCCGTCACACGGACAGCAAAAAATGCGGGAGAACATTTCATCCTCTCGCAAGTTTCTACTGAAACATGTAAACGGCTTTGAAAATCAAAGTCAAAAAACATCCGTATTTATAATCGGGCACACGGACAGCGGAACTGTGATAAAACATACCACACTTAATCCCGATTATGCAATGAAATTACGGCATCACACCGCTGTTGTTCATGACAACTCAAAAAATATCAGTATGTATATTCAATTTTAGCAGACACAAATCTACCTAAATATTATATAAAACCATCAGACTGTTGTAAAGAGATTTTTGCAATATTATCAAAAAACTTATCGACAAATTTCGCAGAATCAGATTACTGTTTACAATCAGCTTATATGTTCATATCACTTGAATTATATTCTCTATATCTCGCCATAATTACACCTGTATATTCATTTCATAATAAATTCTTTGCTCAATCATACCTTGTTTTCTGTAGAAATCTTTGGCGGAACCGTCAAAACTCCAAACAGACAAATCAATTTTTTGGCAATTATTTTCCACAGCAATTTCTTTCATTGTATTAAACATATTTGTACCAATACCATTTCCCCGGTAATTACAACATACAAACAAATTGTCAATACACATACATTTAACTTGAGTTTCGTAACTTTTATCAAAAATCCTCACTGAACCAAAACCAATGATTGATTTACAATTTTCACATATGATAATTTTGTTATTTTTGTTTTTCAACAAACTTGCTACATATTTTTTATTGTAGGGATTTTTATTACTGTCAAAAATGTCCGGCTTACCGTTTACATGAAAATTATGTAATTCTTCAAACAGTAAGACAAGTTGCTCCAAATCTGATTTTTTCGCCTGTCTTATAATAAAATCCATATCAAACACCTTTTATAATTCAATATGTTCACGCACAAATCTTTCAAACACCCAATCGGCTCCGTCGTACAAAACTTCATAAAGCGTTTGCCGTAATTCATCTTTTGAAAGACTGTTAATATACTCTATTACTTTCTCATCAAGTGCATCTTGTCGTCTTTCTTCCTCTTCTTCATATTCAACAACTTCACGATAATATCTTTCGGCTTCACCGGGAAATATTGTAAAATACAAAGCAATTTGATGTTTACAGATTATTCTTTTACCATTTGCGTGGGGACAATTGCAGGCGGATTTTCTCGGATGATCAATATCAATTTTCACATCATAAGGTTGCTTTTGAGAACCTAACACTTTTCCTGTATATTCCGTTTCGCTTTGTTTATTTACACTCGTAATCTTTTTCTCTTGGTAATACTCATATCCACGCCAAGCCGAAGCACCGCTTGCTAAATCTAACAATCCCATTAATTACACCCGCTTCCAGTATGAATTAAATTTTTATTATATGGTTATTATAACATAATTCCATAATAAGAAAAACAACTATTTTCAATTTAGTCGTACTGACTTTTCAAGAAATGAATTATGCTATCATAATTCGCTATACTCTTAGAATATCGTCTTATCAAATACTGTCTTTTGCTACAGCACAAAGACACTTGTCGGGGACATCTTGCATCTATCGTTTTACAGACCGCATTTGATTTAAAAATCAATATATTTTTGAACCGCCGGTCTTAACGGCGGTGAAATCATTTCTATATCAATTTCCGAAGGCTTAAAGAATTTCAGTTCTTCAAATTCTTCTTTTTGAAGCTTAATTTCACCGTGAAAATGATTGCACAAATATACAATTTCTATATTTGATACCTCATCGCCGTTCGGGTAGGTATAGTGTACCTCCGCTCCCGAATTGACCGTAAAGAAAGATAATTCATCTGCAATGAGCTCGGTTTCTTCAAGCAGTTCTCTTTTGGCACAGTCCTCGACCTTTTCATCAATTTCAACCGAGCCGCCGAAATAACCCCACAGTTGATTATCGGCACGCCTGCCGAGAAGTATTTCTCCCGCATTGTTGACAATTATAACACCCGCACCGCACTGAATAAGCGTTCGGTGTCCTACAATTTTTCGTAAATCTTTTATTTATTCGCTCATTTTATCATTTCACCATTCTGATTTCCGTATCGTACCACTGCTCCTGAAATTCTATTTGTTTGTAAGCTTCATCGACTGTAAAATTCATTCCCTCGGGTGCGGCAATTAGCTTATCCTCAACATCATCTTTGCGAATAATCGCACCGATAATTTTACAGATGTATTCCTTAACAGGTTTGTCAACGCCTAACAGATAAACATCAAGTTCTTCGCCGTCACCACCGAAAACGCCGGGGATATAGCCGTAATTTACAGTATAAACAAGAGTATATTTTTCTTTTTTATGCACATAACCTATCGGTCTGTCAATCTCGATTCGTACTGTCTTGCCAAGATATTTTTCAACAAGAGCCGTGCGTATAAGATTTATTATAAAATCGTGTTTGCCTGCAAGATAATACTCTCTGCTACTGTCAATGGGACATTCTTCGGCAAGTTTTAATTTTAACACTTCATATTCCTTTGCGGCAGAAATATTTTCATTAAGATAATCCCTTACAAGAAGATAATTCTGCCATTCACTGCCGCCGTAAATTACGATATGAATAAAATGCGTTTGTTCTTCGCCTGTGCCGTCATAATAGCTTCCGCAGGCAAAAAGAAGCTGATTTTCAAAACGGCTTTCTCTGAAATAAAAGCCGTTTTCTTCAAGCTCTGCTTTCTTTTTGAGTATTTCATCAAAGCTGGTGACTCCGACGGCAATATCAATTATCGGCTTTGCACAGATTGATTTTATGGCTGTACTGCCAACATGCTGTATATTAACCACAATTTCACCGAGAATTGATTTAAGTTTTTCTATTGTGCGTTTTGCTTCATATTCCCACTCTTTTTCGTGGGGATAAAGTGCAACCGTGCCTCTTTTTAAACCTATCATAGTTTAATCTTCCTTGCCTTAACAATTAAAAAGTTCGGCTTGATATATTCCTTTGCCATTGTCGGCAGCTTTTCTATTGCCCACTGTTCAGGGAGCGGTTCAACGACCTGCTCAATAACAAATCCCGCATTCGCAAAGGCATTAATTATATCTGAAAAAGTTCGGTGATATTTCACAACGCCGTCAACATACCATGTTATTACCCTT
>JAZLIZ010000048.1:0-87386 GCA_045617665.1 Acutalibacteraceae bacterium
GTATAGGTTGTTGTTGCGGCGAAATCCTTATTTACCGTTACATCAGCACCTAAGGTTGCATTCCATGCACCGTTTTCATAGCCGTAAGAAGCTATCATTCCTGTGGGAACGGTTACTGTTGCCGTACCGTTTTCAGACCATTTATTATCGCCGTCAACAAGAGTTACAACATTTGTCTGTGCCGCATCTGTTGCGTCACTCCATGTTCCGTATTCAACGGCAAATATAACTGTTCTCTGATACTTATCGGGAACGCCGTCTGAGCCGTTGTTAGGCCCGATTGTATCAACTTCCCACTCTGCGGAAACAGTAACATTCTTGTCGGGCATTGTGAACTTGCCGTCTGTAACGGCTACATCAGCACCCTCAGAATCCTTAACAGTAATCTTGCCGAGAACATAACCCTCTGCAGGAGTTGCGGTTACGGTAATCTCTTCACCGGGTGCGGCACTTGTTTTACCTGAAACAGTACCGCCGGTAACATTGTTGTAGGTAATAGTTTTTTTGTCAGATGCAATCGTAAAATCAACGCTTGCAGTAACACCCTCAACTGTTATTTTCGCCGTGTAATCACCCGGGTCAACGGGTGCACCGGCTAACTGTGTTGAGCCCTTGTAATATTCAATAAGCGGAAGGCCGTTTTCTTCCTGACCGGCAAGTGAATCACCGAGAATTGTTGCAGACTTGGGGTTACCGTCATATTTAAGATTATCGGGTGCAACAAGAGTGATTTCGGTATTTGTGGGTGAACAGCCCTCATTAGCACAGGCGGCAACTATTGTTGCAGGGTCGCCGGACTTAAGGCCGTAACTCCAGTCATGTATATGGCTGGGAGTTGTGACATTCGCTGTACGGTTTGTAAAATTATTGCCCTCGAAAACCTCATATTCATAAGTAGTACCGGGGGTAAGGTCGCTGAATGTCAGAGTTGTGTTTCCTTCTGTTGATGTTAATGTTTTTCCGTCAAGAGTAATTTTGAGGCCAACGGGAACATTCTTAAATTCAACTGTGTTTGCATCCTTGGCAACGCCCTTGTCAAGAACAACCAAATTAATGTCACCCGTTGTACTCTGACCGGGATGGTGGTCACAGCCGCCTTTTTTCGTTACGGTTGCGGCAATTTTTGTTCTGCCGGCTTTAAGAGCGGTAAGTGTAGAACTGCTTACTTTAACAATAGAAGCATCCAAAGAAGATACCTCGCTTGTTTGTGAGTTATTACAGTTAATATGAGTGATGTTACAAAGGCCGAGAAGCTGTTTAAGAGTATACTCATCTCCCGTAAACATAATCATATTACAGTTGTTAATATCATCTTTCAGGCTTGAAGCAAGGAAGCCTGTATGTGATGCAACAAGTGTTTTGCCGTATGTTGATGATGAACTGTTTGTATCTGTAATGGTGACCTTAACTGTAAATGTTGAAAGATTGGATGAATCAGTACCGTCGCACTGCTCAACCGGGTCAAAATACTTGAACCCGACTCCAAAGTTGTTTGTTTTTGATGTACTGCTTCCCAAAAACAGTTTATTATCCGGTGCATCATACATATTGCTCGTCGTATAAGCATAGAGACCGTTATATGATTTTGAAGCTGTATTTGAAACCTCATAGTTATATGAAAGTGATGCATTGCGTGCAAAGCCCTGAGTGAAGACCTCCATCAATTCACCGCAACGCAGATTATCTGTATCATGCATTACATAGCCTCGAATGATTGCTAAATCATCCATAAATGAGCCGTTGATGGTAACATCAGATTCGGGCATTATGAAATAATAATTTCCATCTACAGTTTGTGAAAGGGCGTGCTGTTTTCCGTCGTTATAGAATATTTCCTTAATCATACGGCTTTCATTACTGTACGGGAAAACTGAAACCTTTTCACCTGCAGCGGCAATGGATTTGTTAACCGTAACAGTTCCCTTTTCAAATGGTGCAATATTGACGATATATCTTCTTGTAACTCTTTCGGTAATTGATGCACCGTCTTTTGAAATTACATCTATATGAACAGCAGTTGCTGTCAAATCGGTGAAGCTGAGTGTTTCATCATCCTCGGTTGCAGTTTTTGAAACGCCGTCAATCGTGTAGGTTACACCGGGTGTAAGATTACTGATTGTTACCGAGGTTTCGTCAAACTCATAAATAGGCTTGTTGACCGATACAATTGTAATTGAGCCGGAGCCTGTTTTACTCTTATGGTAAATTGCACCCGAGCCTTTTGTAACATTTGCGGTACATACAGTTGTACCTGCAGAATCTGCAACAAATGATGCGGTTGCATTCTGTTCAGTTACCGAAATGCAGGATGTGTTAAGCGAATAAGTAACATTTGATGCCTCGTCAAATTTCAAAACAGTATTAAAGGCAGCCGCTGCTTCAATTCTGTCTTCAACAAACATCATAACCTTATCGTTCTTTCTGAAATCCTTTGAAAGGTCAGATGAAGAAAAATTAGAAGCAGTACAAGTAGCAGTATCGTTATAGGTTGCAGATGCCTCGTTTATATCTTTAACGGTTATAGTTACTGATGCAGGAGCAACGCAATTGCCGCTCTGTCCGTTTTCAGGTAATGCAAAATAAGGTGATGTGGAAACTGCATTACCGCTTTCGGAGCTGCCGTCACAACCGTATGCACGGTAATAAAAATTTATCGGTTTATAAACTTTACGAGCGGCAGAAGTATCCGGGTCAAACTCAATAAGCTCAATCGGGCAGTAATCATTCTCCGAACGGTTACTTTCCTCCGGAATCGAATACGAATACTGCAGCTTTGCATTTGAAGCAAAGCCCTCCGTTTCAATCTTCAGCAATTCGCTGGCACGAAATGTTGTGTCAGACGGGTCAACAACAGCTGTGACCCATGCAGAATGTGTCTGACCGTCGGCAAATATCATCATTCCGGCAATGGGAATCATTGATATAATCACGCACATTGTCAACACATAGCACAATGTTCTTTTAGATATTGATTTTAACATAATTTTGTCTCTCCTCTTATATTAAAACAATTATTTCTTATGTTTTTTGGCAGGCTTATTTTCTCTTTCATAAATGGCGCTGAGCCATGAAACGCCCACAATAACCATAAGCAATGCCCACAGGGCAAGATTTGAAATGTGCAGAAACAATTTTTCGTTATCTCTGAGAAATTCAAGCAAAAATCTGGTTGAGCCGAAAGCAACCAAAAACACCGGGTAAAGTCTTCCGTCGGAAACATAATTCCGTTTTTTCTGCCAAAGCAGAAGTGCAACAAAAATAATCAGCGAAACCAGGCTTTCAAGAAGCTGAATGGGGAACAGCAGTTTCTGTGACGAAACATTCAAAATGCCGTATTTCCATTCATAGCCGTAGCAGCAGCCTGCAATGGAACAGGCAATGTGTGCAACACCTTGAAGAAGAGCATAATTAAGAGCCGCAAAGTCAAAAAGCTTTTTTCTGTCTTCATGAACAAACCTTGAAGCAAAATAAAGAATGAACGGAAAGAAAACAAAGCCCTTAACAATGTTATTCTGCCCGGTGAATTTGAATCCGGAAGCAATAAACCCCTGAATATAAATCCACACATAGGACATAGGGTAAACAATCAAAACATAAATCAATGCGTTTTTTATCTTCATTTGACTTTTCTTTGCGTAAAAGTAAGAAAAAATCAAAAGAGCCAAAACATTTATTATGTTAAACCCCTGGTAAACAACTTGTGTCAGCCCTGCCTGAAAAATGGCTTCTATTATTCTATTGTAAAATCCGAAAATTTCTTTCACTCCCCTTCTCTGAAAGCAAAGTAAAAAACAATAACAAAAAAATGTAAGACCGTAAGCCGCCGCCGGAAATACTCTCTGTTATCAGAAAGCAAAGTGCTGCGTTAAAATTATTGTTCCTGACAGCCACGGAATGTGCGCCGGCAAAATGCCGGTAAATGTGCTTGAAAACAGTTATCGTTTTTTCGGTATACGGAAATAAATTTTGCTCTGTATAATTATGTATATTTATAATATAAAGGGCAAAATTGGTAAAACTTTCCATAGTTATTTAGTATGTATTTTACCACCTGTTTTCAGCCAAATCAACGAATATGCTCAATTTCTACATATCTGTGCATAACTTCTACCCCCCCCCGAATTTTTTGTGCATTTTAGACAAAACGCTCAAATAATCCTTTTGTCAAACCCCAACGCTATGATATTCGAGGATGGCAAACGGTTACTGTTGTTAATAATGAACTTCCTTCGTTTTAGTAAATTAAGCCGCCTGATAATCAAGCGGCTTTTGTTGGTTTTGTTAAGTTACTCTTCGACATACTTACGCCTCAATTTTATATGAAGCAGGTGTTGACACATTAACAGCAAAAGAATTACTCGGTCACTCCGATGTAAAAACAACTATGGGTATCTATACACATCTCTCTGAAAGAGGCAAGAAGCACTCAACATCAAAGCTCGATGAATTTTTCAAAAACACAAAATAAAGGCCTGAAAACTATGATTTATACACCCATTCTACACCCAAAGTGCTTAGAAATGGGTGTATCTTTGCGAAATTTGTTCCAATTTAGAAAAATAGTTCGGCAAGAAAACCGAAAAGAAAAAGCCCTGAAGTCCTTATACATCAAGGATTTCAAGGCTTTTTGGCAGGGGCAGAAGGACTTGAACCCTCGGCACGCGGTTTTGGAGACCGCTGCTCTACCAACTGAGCTATACCCCTATTTAGAATGGTGGGCCATCAGGGACTCGAACCCCGGACCATTCGGTTATGAGCCGAGTGCTCTAACCAACTGAGCTAATGGCCCTTTTTTGAACGCAATCTATGATAACAAAAGGCAAGCGATTTGTCAAGAGATTTTTGCACTTTTTCGCATTTATGCCACGGATTTTTAACTTGGCGATTTCTCAAAGTAAATTCCACGGCAGGAACGAAGCGGAATTCAGGTTGAAATATCGCCGGATTTTTGTCTTGACCTGTTTTTACTGATTGCAAGCATACAGATAACTGCCAGAAGTCCACCCGAAAGGGCAAAAATCACCCACGAATTCAGAGCTGTACCCCAGCCGTAATTAACGGAAATGGAAGCAAAGGCGTATGTTGAAATTGCAGAGCCTACATAGGTTGCGGCATTCAGAATACCGGCATAGGTTGAAACCTTGCCTGTTGCCTTGAAAAACCTGGGCATATACTCCGTTTGCAAAACATTTATGCTGTGGGCAAAGCCGTTTATGAGGGCAAACATTATAACGGAAATAACAATGAAATTCTCTCCGCACAGCTTTAAGCAGACTACAAACACAGCAATAAGCACGAAGAAGGATGAAAGTGCGGCAAACACATTGTTTTTCAAGGCTTTCAGAATTCTGTAGGTCAGCAGACTGCACCCGAGATGGAACACGGGCAGCACAACGGCTGTGAGGATTGACTTTGTATTCGGAACATTGAAAACCTCTGAAATATAGTTGGGGAACCAGGTTGAAATACCGTCACGGAGCATTCCCTGAATTACAATAGTCAGGAGAATCAAAGGCAGAATTGCAAAAATGATTTTAGGCGTTTTTTCTGTTTCGGAAATATGATTTTGTTTAACCGCTTTGCCGGAAAAATCGGCGCCGGCGGTTATTTTATTTGCGGCAAAAGCAAAAATAACTGTAAAAACAAAGCAGAAAAATGCAGACGCTCTGAATACATTTCTGTAACCGAAATTTTCGATAATAAATGGTGAAAAAAGATAGACGGCTATTGTTCCGCCGGAGCTTCCGTAGGCAATTTTTACAACGGATTTATCATAATCCTCCGGTGAAAGGCACGCCATTAGAATTTTAACAAGAGGCGGCCACATAAACGCCTGTGCAAAGCCGTTAACACCCCATGCAATACACATAAGGGGGATGCTCGGAGCAACAAACGACATTATGATATTCATTGATACGGTTGTGAGAGAGCCTATAAAAATCAGCTTTCTCGGGTCAAATTTATCGCCGAGAACTCCGCTTATAATCTGACCGAGGCCGTAGGTAATAAACGCCACGGTTGTTACAAGAGCCGCATCGGTTTTTGATGCGTTTTCAGCTGAAATAAAAGCGGAAATAATCGCACCGAAATTTATTCTTGTTATGTAGCTTGAAAAATAAACCGTAATTGCAAGCAGAGTGATTTTACCTGCAGCATTTTTACTGTTTGAAGCCATATTTTTCTCCGTAATTTATCCGATAAAAACTAACGCCATAATTCCGGCAAAGGCAATTGCAACCGCAACGATTTCTTTTCTTTTTGGCTTTTCATCGGTGAAATAACACAGTATTGTTGAAAGAATCATTACTCCGCCTGTAATAAACGGATATTGTGCGGAGGCGGGTAAGCCTGCAAGGGCAAGGAGCAAAAGATAATTTCCGACATTTGAGAGTATGCCGTATCCGCCCATAAAGGCGGCGGATTTCGGTGTTATTTTTGCTTTTTCTTTTCTGAAAATCTGTAAAAGCAATGCCGAAACAAGCATTGCGCAAATTGCAATCAGAATTGAATAGCCTGCATCAGTATCCTTCGGGCGGTCCGAAGCGGAATAAAACTTTGAAATTACGCCGGATAAGCCGTTAAAAATAAAAACACCGGCATAATAAATTTTGCCATTGCTTTTCTCCCCTTTTTCAAGAGTGAACAGAAGCGAAAGAGCTATTAAGGCAAAGCAGATTATCTTGCCCTTTGTTAATGCTTCGTCAAAAAGAAAAATTCCGGCAATGAACGGCAATGTCATTCCGCCCAGCATACTAAAAACCGAGTAAAGGGAAAGATTGATTTTGCCCATTGATTTGATACTGCAAAAATTAAACAGCAAATTATTCACCGTTGCCGCAAGGGCAAACAGCAAGGTTGTTAATGTGGGCTCAAAGCGGAATTTATTTATTATCAGCAAAACAATAAGCCCGGTCAGATTTGCTCCCACCGTCAATTTCAAAGCGGCATTAACCGAGCTTCCGCTTTCGGAGGCATAGCCGCGGTTAAAGAGAAACATCAGACTGAACATTACCGAAGAAGCGGCTATAAGTCCGTAATAAATCATTCAGTTTCTCCGATTTCTTCTTTTTCTTTTTTCAAAGGAAGCCACCATGTAAAGCCAAAGGCAAGGCACTTGATAAATACCTCTTTTTTGCTCAAGCTTTTTTCTTCGGCAATTTCATCACCGACAATGTTAAATTCTGTTAAATGCGTTATCACAAGGGCGCACAGCGGAATGAATTTCTTTCTGCAAGCCATAACTATACCGTAGATGTAGAGAATAATGCAAAAGGGCCGGCCGATATATTTAACGAGCTTCATTACCATATTTTTTACCTCTGTTCTATTCCGTATTTATTCTCAAATTTTTGCATTGCATCGGATTTTTCGCTTTTAACGGCTTCGGTCTTGAATTTTACATTCTTTTTTCTTGTGGTCAAACCCTGAAAAAGCCTGAAAATATAACCGAAAGGTAAAAGGATTTTGTGCTTTTCTATAAAGGGATAGGAAATATATATTTGGGCGGCAACAGGGAAAAACAGTTCAAAATAAGACTTGATTTTTACCGACAGCCCCGTCCTTGCCTGCTTTTCAGCTGCCGGCATAATGCTGCCGAAAAACGAATCGGCAAGCTCCGTGCTTTCCGCTTCCTTACCCTCAAAAACTGTTTTACAGACTTCTTCAAGCTCTGCGGCAAATATATCGGCTGAAAGCTCTTTCTCATTTTGCAGAATATAGGGTGAAGCCGTGTCAACGGTTTTTGAAACAACATAATAATCGCATAGGCGTTTAAGAGAATAATCCCCTGCCGAAAGATGCTTTTGCAAATGAATAAGAGTAAAAAGGAAGTTATCTTCGTTGCTTAATCTGAAAATATGCTTGCAGCCCTCATAGTTCACGGCATTTTCAAAAAGCCTGTCATAATACGGAGCCTTATAATTATGAACCATTTTCAATGTGTGGTGAAGTTCAAAGGAAACACAGGCTTCTTTGCAAAAATACTTTTCGTGGTTTCTGTCCTCACCTTCAAAATCAAAGCCGAGTGAGATAAGGGCTTTTCTGATTTTGCGGCGGTCTTTCGGCTTATACAGTAAATCAATATCCCCCATTGTTCTCAAATCGGGGTTTTTGAATAATTCCCGGTTGTAAATACCTTTCAGCATCAGCACATCTATACCATTTTCTTCAAAAGCGGTTTTCACCTTTTCCCAGGAATCGAGCTGTGCAACATTGAGATAGGTTAACTGAATTTCATTGTTGAGAATTGAAAAGGGAATTTTCTGCTGCGGAATATACTTTTCAAGGCTGTCAAAAAGAAAATGCGAAACATTGTTATTAAAGCCGTGCATAAGCAAAGAAAGAGCCGATTTTTCATCCGGCTTTATTTCTTTGCCGAGCAGAATATTTCCAAGCATAATGCCGAGCTGTTTATCAATATTATTCAAGCGCTTATCCCCTCTTTAACACAGCATAGATTTTATGAAAAGCAGGTCTTATATGTCTTGTGAACTGCCACAAAAAACAATAAACCTTATATGGAAAAGAATCAAGTGAAATTTCTTTATTATTGCGGATTATCAGCTGAACGGTACCTAAGACCTGATTTCTGCTTATAAATTCAGTCCAGCTCTGGGCATCACCGTTTATCTTCAGCCTGTTGCCCGAGCATTTTACCGCCCTATGCAAAACAAGGGAACCGTTTTCCCTTTTGAAAAGGACAATGGTTCCTCTTTTTATTTCTTCACCGTCATATTTTTTAAGCAAAACCGAATCACGGTTATTGATTAAAAGAGGCTGCATACTGCAACCCGTAACCCTTAAGGTCATTGCTCCCGCATCAGACAGAAGCTGTTCAACCGAAAGAGCGTTTGTAACTACTTCCATAATAATTCCTTAACCTTCATAACCGCTTCTTCATCAGGGCGGCAGGATAAACGGAGAAATGTTATTGCCGAATCGGAAAAAAGCTCATTTGTGGTTTCAAGAGCACCTGCAAGACATTTTTCATCCCACATAGGCAGAAAAATATGGTTCATAATCTTTTCCGCTTTACCGAAATCGTCAAGAACAGTCAGTTCATTCTCTTTACCCTGTGCAAGTGAAACAACGCCTGCAAGCTGAACGCCTTCATTAAGGCAGTAGGGTGATGAGCCTTTCCAGGGAGAGCCCCAGCCGTAAGCCTTACCGTCCTTAATACGGACAAAGACCTTGTCACCGTTTATTATTTTTGCACCGAGATATTTATTCCAGAGCTTTGCCTGCGTGGTTTTGCCAATACCCGACCTGCCCACAAACATTATACCTTTTCCGTCAAGCGACACAAGAGAGCCGTGGAAAAATACTGTTTTATCAGATGAAAGCCTTGAAATAATTGATGAAAGGATAACCGCCTTATCGGGATTGGGGCTTTTTGCAGGATAATAATTTATTTCTGACCAATCCTCATTTGCGGTTGCCATATCGCCGTAGGTTGCATCATGGATAACCCTCTCCGGGTGGCTGACAACGCTGATATTATAGAGAGAATCGGTCTGAATATCCTTTTGATGAATATGCAAAGCGGCAGTGCCGAAATCAAGGGTTCTGAAATCTTCAAAGCCCGATAAGGCACTGTCGGAATTTATTAAGCTGTCTGCAATAAAATAGGAGAACATAGTATTCCTCAAAAGCGGAATTTATTTGCTTTTTAATTCAATATATTTTTCGTAAAGATTTTTCGCATCCTCACAGTAGCCCTTGCTTATTTTTTCGGGGCTTCCGCTCTCTGCGGAGAGAACGCCGGGACATTTGCGGCAAAATTCAAAATACTTGCAGTCCTCACACTCCGGAGGCTCTTTAACCGCATCCTGTAGAGCAACAAGCTGATGCCACGCCTTCTCAAGAGTTTTATCAAGAACGCTGACACCGGGATTCCTTGCAAAGGAACAGCCGAGCATTGTGCCGTCCCACCCCATCCAGAAGGCTTTACGGTATTGACCGCAGATTGTGTACGGTGCGGGGAGCTTCGGCCTTTTCATCTTTTCAAGACTTTCGGCAGTCAGTTCGTTTTCAAAATCCGAGAGGAAAAACCTTGAAGAATCGGGGTGAGTTGATGTTCCTCTGCCGGATTTTGCAACGGCGATTGTATGCTGAAAATTGATTTTCTTCTCCGAGGCAAATTTATATAAAAGCTGAAAATCCTTTTGATTTTCCTTAACAACAGTTGATGTAACCTTTAACGGAATACCCGCCTCTTTAATCAAATTAACAGCCCTTGAAAAACGGTCAAAGCCGTTTTTAACGCCGCAAAATTCCTCATAGGTTTCATTGCTTGCGCCGTAAATTGAAAGCTTAATCACATAGGGTGCGCCGTATTCCTTGAATTTTTCAATAACGGATTCATCAATCAGATAGCCGTTTGAAAGCAGGGAGATAAGGAAGCCCATTTTGTTAAGCTCTGCCCAGATTTCCCAGAAATCGGGTCTTGTGAGAGCCTCACCGCCTGTAACGGTAAGCTTAATTACACCCAGCTCCTTTGCCTGCCTTGCAATGTCGAGCCACTGCTCCTTCGAGAGCATTTTGCCTGCCTTTTGCTGTTCATCCTTTGAGAGATGAACATAGCACATAGGGCAGTTGAAATTACATAAAGGAGTCAATTCAAAGGTCGCATTGACGGGAATTGTATTCTCCTTTGCATAGTAATTCATAAGCTGAAGATACATATCCGCAGGATTCTGGCAATCCATCAAAGCAGTACCCCCTGGGTTTTCAGCATATCAAGGAATTCTTCAACATCCTTTTGTGCCGTTTCACCGTCAACCTCATAATTATCAAGAAGAATCTGCTTAAGCTCGTCCTTTTCAGCACCGTTTTCAAGAGCATTCCAGAGGAGCTCACCGCTCTCGGAGAGAGCAATCATTCCGTGAAGCTCATTTGTTCTTTTGCCCACGGGCACTGCCATAATCTGTGAGCCGATTTTTCTTGTTATAAATCCGTCTTTTCTTTTAATCATATTAAAACCCGTTTATTTTTTCTTTTTATCGCTGTAACCGTAGTCCTTATACTTACCGTATCTGTCATTATACTGATTATAGTAACCGTATCTGCCCTTACCGTATCTGCCGTAGCCGTAGGCATATTTGCCGTAGGAATATTTGTTATAGCCGTAGCCGGAGGTAATACCCGTTGTTGTGCCCGTTATAATACAGCCGAGAAGGTCAACATCAGTTCCGTTAAGCATATCAAGGGAGTTACGGATTCTTGATGTTCTGACGGCATCGTGAAGAACAACATAAATTGCGCCGTCAACAACCTGTGCAAATGAAAGAGCATCGGAAATAAGTCCGCAGGGAGGAGTATCAACAATGATGTTATCATACTTATCACGCAGGGACTCGACAATTTCTTTCAGCTTCTCATACTGCATAATGCCTAAAATATCATGGCCCTTAATGTTAAAGGTGAGAATATCGAGATTATTCTCAGCATCCTTTTTGATTTCAAAAGTGCTGTCGGTTTCCGGCTCAAATTCTTCATGCTTTAAGGTGTAATATACGCTGGGATTACGAAGGTCGCCGTCAATGATAAGTGTTTTTCTGTCAGCCTGTGCCATTGAAAGAGCAAGGTTAACCGAAATGGTGGTTTTGCCCTCGCCGGGAGCGGTGCTTGTGAGCATAAGCACCTTTCTTTCTTTGGCTTTTTGAAGAATTGTGTTACGCAAAACCTTGATTTCCTCCGTATAATGGGACGAAACCATAGGATTTGTGATAAGGATTGAATGGTCGATTTCCTCTTTATATTTTTTGAAGGTAACCGTGGGAAGAAGTCCGAGAAGCTCCGTATTAAGCGCTTCCTTAACATCCTCCTCCGTTCTGATTGTGCTTCTGAATATGGCGTAGGCAAGAATCCAGCAAAGACCCGCAGCAACGCCGGCAATCATACCGATAAGGGTTTTCTTGAGATAATCGTTTGAATTCGAGGGCTTTTCGGGAACCTGCGGCTCATTTATGATTTTGATTTTAATATTGCCCACAACATATTTTGCAACGGCAGGGTAGCATTTGACCGCCGCCATAAGGGTATCATAAGTTTTCTGCCGGTCAAGACCCGAAGCGGTTATCGTAAACATATTCGTTCCCTTAACCGCCGAAAGGCTTAAGCTTGCGGGTATTGCGGGAATACCGAGGGCTTCCTTCAAGGCATTCTGCATCATACTTGTGCCGAGAATTGTGGGGAAGGTATCTGAAAGCTGATTTGCAGTAGACTGATTGTAATAATACTGATATGAGGATGAGCCTACCGCCTTGTCAGTTGATTCGGTTGTGACCGTAAAGGTTGCCGAAACGCTGTACCTCGGCACAAACTGAACATAATACTTAAAGAACATTATACCGCCGAAAAGAACGGCAAGCACAACGCACACCCACCAGAATTTGAAAAAGCCCTTGAGAATATCAACAAAGTCGATTGTTATGACAATTTCATCTTCTGTGGTATCTTTTTCTTTTTTTACAGTTTCAGGAGATGTATTCTCGCTCATTATTCTTCTCCTTTCTCTGTATCATTTACTTCATCAGCCATATCGTTTGTCTGATTGACATTGTATTTACCGTATGACGAATAGTCGCCGTATTTACCGTACTTTCCGTAATGACTGTACTTACCGTACCTGCCGAAGTGACTGTACCTGCCGTATTTACCGTATCTGCCGTAACGGTAATGGCCGTAACCGCCGTAATTTGTTTCGCTCTCGCTCTTACCGGACTGACCGAAGAATGTAAATTCGGGGTAAACATCGTTGAGAATACAGCCGGCAAGCTTACCGCCTGTTGTGTTGATTGTTTTTGCGGCATCGTTGATTGATGCGGCATCGTCAATATCCGTTCTGACAACCAAAAAAGTTCTGTCTGCAACGGGCGTAATATTTGTAACATTGGCATCAAAAGCCATGGGTGCGGTATCAATAAGAATAAAATCAAACTTTTCTCTGTAATAGTTCAAAACTCTTTCAAGGTTTCTGCTTTCGAGTTTTTTCTGTGCCTCGGCACTTGATTTGCTGTTGACCGCCATATAAACAGAGGTTTTTCTGTACGGGTGAAGCTCATAATCCTCCGGGGCAACCTTGCCTGTGATAACATCGGAAAACTCTCTGTTTTTTGCTACGCTTTTTTCAAAAATTTTGAAAAGAGCGGGCTTTTTCATATCAAGGTCAAGCACAAACACCTTATAACCGTTGCTTGCAAGTGAAATTGCAAGGTTTGCAACAGCAGTGGTTTTACCTTCATTTTCCATAACACTGGTGATTGCAAAAACCTTATCGCCCTTGCTGACACAGTAGTGCTTAATCTGTGAAGCCAGCTGATGATAGCTTTCGCTGAATTTCAGTGACATAAACAGGCTTTCGTTAATAAGAAGACCTTTCTTCTTTTTCCTGAATATATCCTTAAAGCTTTTAATCTTATTTTCGTGAGGAATCGTACCGATAAGCTCCGCATCAACCTTTTTGTCAAAGCTTCGTCTGTCCTTAACCGTATCACGGATAAGGGAAAGGAAGATAATAATGCAAAGGTCAACGAATGCCATACCGAAGCCTATGCCCGTTCTGTTGCCGATTGAAACACCGTTTATGGAACTGGTCGAAACCGTGGGATTTGAAACGAGCTTCAGAACCGCATTGGTGAATATATCATCGGAAACCTGATTATAGGTTGCAATAACACCCCAAAGAAGCTCAAATGCCTTTTTCGGGTTATCCGAGGTAACGGAAAGGGTTATGAAATTGGTTTTATTAAGCTGTGTTGCGGAAATATCGGAGCCGTCAAAGGAAATGCCGACATAATTGGAGGCGTTTTTCTTAACGGTAGGCTGAACAAGAACAGTAGTCATAATTTCAGCCATCTCTTCGCACTGTGAAAGATTTACAAGGGAATTTTCGGATTGCTTAATCTGAACGCAAAATGTTGCGGAGCTTCTGTACTGCGGAGTATAGAAGGTTCTCTGTGCAACATAAACTCCCATAATGCCGATAAGGAAGGCGAGCGCAACAGTCCAGAGGTTGAACCAAACATCACGCAGAATACTGTAAGGCTCAAAGGTAAATGAAATTGAATTATTATTGTTCATCTCTTCTCCCTCACTTTACAATTACAAGCAGCGATGAATGACCCTTCAGACCTCTTTCATCCGTTGCATAGTAATCAACTGTGTACATACCCTCAGCATTGGGGTTCAGATTTGTTTTATATGTTACGGAATTTATGGTATCGCCGTTTTTATCCGTTGCCGATGTAACAAGTGCTCTGGGATTGAAATTTGAACCCTTTTTGAGATAAACAAGGTAGGTATCCAGCTCAATAACAGGTGCTCCCGCATCTCTCTCCTCTAAAATCAGGGGGAAATCAATCGTCGAAACATCGCCGTAATCGTTTGTCGCTTCCGCATGAACCGTATATGTTCCTGCCGTACCTGCCGTAAACTCATCAACGGAAACAATTACATTTGAAGTTATATCACCCTGTATTACATCCTCTGCGCCGACAATCTGACTTAAATCAATAGGCTCAAGAGTGGTGAAAACAAGGTCGTTATCAAGGCGGAATTCAGGTGCCTTATAGCCCTCAAAAACTATTTTTCTTGTTACCTTTGCAATATGATTATCATTATCGCAAACGGAGTAGGTTGCCTTACAAACACCGGGCTCGGTGAACTTGCTGACAGACTCTATAAAAATCTGGTCGGTAATATCACCGTCCTTTTCATCGTATGCAGTTAAGCCCTCGTATGCTTTTTCGCCCGGAGAATACTTGCTGTAAACAAGCATTTGTGCGGCATCTCTCAATTCATCGGGCTTAAAGATGACCGTATCCGACTCCATTGTGATAACGGGAACCGTCATATCAACGGTTGTGTGAAGGTGAAAATAAAGTCCCACACTGACACCCGCTGAAATCAGGAACAGTAATATTACAGTGATTCTGAAAATTCTCATAAGCTGAACTCCGTTTTAATCTTTTCTGAAGGCTGAATTATTTTGCCTCCCAAATGGCTGTAAGGGTTGTTCTGTCAACCGGGGTGATTTTTTCACCGGGCTGATATATCTTTCCGTCCGTATCGCTGTGCCAGCCCTTAAAGGTATAGCCCTTCCTTTCGGGAACGGATTTGGGGAGCACATATGACGGCTCTCCGCTCAGGCGGTGGAATGTTCCGCTGCCGCCGTTTTTATCAAAAGAAACAAAGTAGTTCTGCCGTGTGGTTTCAGGCTGAGCCTCTGTTGTTGCTTTTGCGGTTGTGGTTGATGCCTGAGTGGGCTTTGCAGTTGTTGTTGCTGCGGGCTTTGTTGTGCTCGGAGCGGTGGTGGCTTCCTCCGTGGTATCCTCTTCGGATTTCTCCTCGCTCTCAAGGGTTACAACGCCCTCACTGCTCTCATATTCATCAACAACCTCACCGAAAAAATCGGTTTTTGTATTCTCTTCCTCAGTGATTTTTTTTGTTGTTGTTTCGGTTGTGGAAACGGTTACAACCTCGGCAATCTCTGTTTTAATCTGTGACATTTTGTAGCCTGCGGCAAGTCCCACCGCAAGCAAGCAGGCGGCAGCCACAAAGGTTATAACGGTTCTGACAGTTCTGTTCATTATTATTTTCTCCGTATCTTTTGAAAATCGGGTAATAGAAAATGTGCTGTTTAGGGAAACACCGAATTACTCAAGGGTGGGCATAGTTTTGAAGAGGTTTTTGAAGAATGCGACAATAATATCGAAGAATCCCCTCTTCATCTTAACATTTACGGTTGTGCTTGCAATCTTTTCGCCCTCGGCGGAAACAAGCTCTGCCTTAACGGTGTAATCATCCGTGGTCTGACCGAAATTGTATTTTTCGCCGGTCGCAACCTTTGATGTACCCTTATACCAGTTTACAACCGCACCGTCCGGCTTATCCGTAATAACGGCGGAAAGGCTGACAACCTGCTTTTTATAGGCATCAATCGTTGTGCCGTTGCCGTGATTCTTTATTGCGATTTTCGGCTCACCGATAAGAGTATAAATTGCGTTTACGGTTATATCCGCTCTGTTTATTGTGAAAGGCTCCCACTCTGCAGAATAACCCTTTCTCGGTGTAACTGCCGGAACATATTCAAGCTCCGTATCGAAATAGCCGAACTGAACCTTCTTTTCGCCGGAAGCATCCTTAAAGGTTGCCGTATAGGTTATAGGTGTATATTCCGCTTCAACGGTTATATTTTCGTTGTTGAGGGTATAGGGCTTCCACTTTGCGGTGTAGCCATCTTTAGGTGTGATTGACGGAATCTTTGCTGGCGGAATTGAGGTGTCAAAGTGATTAAACTTAACCTGTGTTTTAACTGTGCCGTCATCAAAGGTTGCGGTGTAGGTTTTTATTTCATATTCCGCTTCAATGGTTATATCCTCATTGCTGAGGGCATAGTCTGCCCATTTTGCGTTATAGCCCTCTCTTGCGGTTACCTTCGGAACAGTTGAAAGCTCGGAAGCAAAATGATTGAATTTAACCTCTCTGCTTCCGCTGTCATCCTTAAAGGTTGCGGTGTAGGTCTTTATCTCATAATCGGCTTCAACGGTTATATTTTCATTGTTGAGAGTATAATCTCCCCACTTTGCGGTGTAGCCCTCTCTTGCGGTTACCGTAGGAATATCCTCGGCAGGAATTGTTTTATCGCCGTGATTAAACTTAACCTCTCTGCTTCCGCTGTCATCCTTAAAGGTTGCGGTGTAGGTTTTAAGAGTGTAATCCGCCATTACAATAATGCCGTTCGGGTTTTCAAGGCTGTAATCCTCCCATACGCCGTCATAGCCCTCTTTTTCGGGTACGGCAGGCTCATCAGCCTTAAGGCCTTCTTCATCGTAGGCAATCTCGGCAACCTTAACGCCCTCCGCAACAAAGGTAACATATCCCGGTACAGGTGTAAAGCTGTCAACCTTTACAGGAACGCTTACGGTTTTGCCTGCAACGGTTGTGTAAATTGTTGTTTCGCCAACGCCGACAGCCTTGACATTGCCGTTATCAATAACCGCAACATTTGAATCCGAAGTCTGCCAGATGCACTGCGGAACAGTTTGAAAATCTATATTGGGATAATTTTCATCCTGTGCAAGGTCATCGGGCTTAATCAGCCTGACAACTGTTTTTTCAATGCCTCTTATCGGTGCGCTTGAGCCTAATTCAAGGGAATAAGCGGTGTCATTATAGGTGCTCTCAGCCTTATTTACAAATGTGTTGGCAATTTCAAAGGTAAAGGGGACTTCACCGTTAACGGCCTCTGTGGGGGTGGTATCCGGTGTGTCAATATGGCCGAATTCCTGAACCCAGAATTTATATTCAATACCGTTTTCATCCTTGAAGCACGCACAGGCAATACCCACTACGTTTACATCCTCGCTGAGCATATTTCTTCTGTGGCCCTGCTTATTGTAAAGCTCCATTTCTTCTTCAAAGCCGACAAACATTTCTTCGGTTTTTTCGATACCGACCGAAATATTTTCGCTGGAGCTTGTGTAGCCCATTGAACGGAGATAATCAACTCTCTGAACTGCGTTGGGTCTTGTATGTGAATAATAGGCAGCAATTTCCGCCGCTCTTTCCATTGCTATTTTTTCAAGTGTATAGTCATAAACAACGGGAGCGGGGTTTACAATTACCTTTTTTGTATTGTTTTCGTTCCAGTACCATGTTCGTTTTTTATCTGCTCTGAAAGCGTTGACCATCGGAATCATAGCCCTTGCTTCATCCTGGCTGAACTTAGCCTTCAGGTCATAATTCTGACAGTTACGAACATTTATCTTAAATGATGTTGTGAATGTCTTTTCAACATTGTCTTCAAGCACCTTATAGGTAACGGTTATGGGTTGAATGGCTTCAATATCCATATCAGGCTGTGAAACCTCAAAGCCCTGTCTGATAATCTCGCCAAGTGATTCAACAACCTCATATTCGTTTTCGGAGTCATCGGCATAGTTTACACGAACTGCAAGGCCGGTGGGGTCAAACGTTTCACCGGGGAGATAAACAGTCTTATCGGGCTTCTGATAAATATCAATGCCTACAACATGCTTATCCTCAATGCCCCAGAAATTTTTGAAGCCGGCAGTCATTTCATCATAAACCTTGGGCTCATCCTTGGGATTCATTCCGCTGTTTGAATAAACAAAGCCCTCAAAAGCCTTTTCGTTGAAATCTCCGTTATCATCGAAGCAGTATTCATAAATCGGCTCATTATTATGGTCAACAAAGAATACGGCAGGGCTTGTAAAGCCGTAGCTCAAAACGACATCGCCGTCTTCGTCCTTTTCAGTTGCTTTATCGGCAACCTCATAGAAATAATAATCGGGAATTTCATTACCGAAGCAGTCATAGCCTTCTTCGTCAATATATGTGCCGTCATCAACAAGGGCATAAATATCCTTTTTATATGTATCCATCCAGGTAGTCAGAACTTCCGTTCCGAGCTGGGTTGAAAGTCCGTCACTTTCAGTTGCGCAGATTACGGCAACAAATTTCTGACCGCTCTCATACATATCGTATAAATCATCAGCTGTAACCTTATGAAATCTCGGATTATCCATATAGGTGTTATCACCTATTGAAAATCCCAAAATTACAGATGGAACAACTATCAAAGCTGTTAAAATTATTGCAATAATTGATTTTATATGCTTCATACAGCCTCCGTATAGAATAAATCAAGAATCATTTCAAAAAGTGCCGTGTTATCAACAATATATTCGGCATATTTACCGCTCTTTGTGTATTTACCGGGAACAGTCTGATAATCAATAATCGTTAAATCTGTTTTCAGTGCATTAGATGCAAGGAACAGGGTTTCGTTCAAATCAAGATTGGTAAAAACATATTGTGAAGCCTTGTTATAGAACTTGCTCACAAAGGATAAACTGCTTCTTGAATTCTGAAGCACCTTATCAAAAAATATTTCAAAATACTGTCTTTGTCTTTTCTGGCGGAAACTGTCGGCATCAATAATATCCTGCCGCCTGTTTCTGACATACTCCTCCGCCTGATTACCCCACAGGGTGTAAACCTTACCCTTTTCAAAGCTGCCGAGTGTTTCAATGCTTTTAAGGGTAATGCCGCCGATGGCATCATTAAGTGAGCTTATACCCGAAAGCTCCATTGTGGCATAATAATTGGTCTTTATTCCGAACAGCAGACGGCTGACGGAAGCAAGCACATTTTGTGCGCTCTGCTCCTTACCGTCACCGTAGGCATAGGAAAGACAAATCTGCCCCTCCTTAACACCCACAAAGCCTCCGCTGATATCAAAAATATCAATATCAACCATACTGTCTCTCGGAACTGCAAGAAAACGCAGAGTTCCCATTACGGTATCATAAACCGCAAGCACAATAACATCAGCCTGACCGCCTGTTCCGACCTCGTTGCCTTCAAGGCTGAATTCGGATTTGTCAATACCGATAAAGCCTAATGTTATAATGTTTTTATTGAGATTATAGGTTTTGCCGTTATATTGAATCTGTGAACCGGAATCCTTGAGAACAGGTACAGCATCAAGCTTCTCGTTAACCCTTGATTCATCCAGCGAAAAATTATCGTAATCAAGGATTTTTGAGGTTTCTTTTTTATACCTTATGCCGAAGCCTGCAAGCATTCCGATAAGCACAAGCAAAACCGCCAAAACAGCATATTTTGCTATTTTTCGGGATTTTCTGTGTTTTTTCTTCCCGGAATTCCGTTCTCTGTCTCTTTCACGGATATTTTTACGAAATTCCTTCGGATATTCACCGTAATTATCTCGTAGCGACATTCTTAATCAATACTCCATTGACTAAATATCTGTTTGTAGCCGTGCTCCTTGCCTTGTCACAGGTTGAAAGCACAACTATTTCACTTTCCCTGTCAAGATAAATGCCGTCACGGACATTTCTCTCAATGGTGGCAGGGTTGAGAAGTGACTTCTGAAAATCAAGAAGCACCTCGTCATTATCAAAATCATAGGAATTCATAATATGACGGTCGTCATAGCTGTGAGCGGATATGATTTTGTAAACAAGAATCTGATGTGGCAGATAGATATAGAATATATCGTGCTTATTGAAGAAATCGGCATCTCTGAAATACAGAAGCTGGCTGAACATATCACCCACATCCGTATTATGGCCGTAAATTACCGTAACCGCATCAAGAAAATCCTTGTTATTTATTGACTGGGTCATAATACTGCCCCTGTAGGTGGACTGCTTATGCCAGTCACGCCTCAGATAAAAATTATCATCAACGCCGCTCTGAACAATGGGGTAAGAAATGTTTGTGCCCGGAACATGAATATAGGCATAAACATCCGGATTTTCAGCCTGCATAAGGCCTAAATCAACCGGCTTCTCATAAACAGAGCCCCAATCCTCCGAAACATCGCCGGAGGGCAGACCTTTTGTATAGCCCTCTGTTGTGGTTTCTGTGGATAACTGTTCAAAAACAGGCTCATCCTCCCCGCCTTTTTTTGAACAGGAAGCGAGGGAAATCACAAGTATCAGGGCACATATCAGAGAAATAACTTTTTTCATTTTCAGTTCTCTTCAGTCTTTTTCTTTGTGCATACAACCGCACCTGCAGCCATACCCATTACGGAAAGGGCAAAAACAACAATACCTGCACCGTTGCTTGAGCCTGTTGAGGGTGACTTGCTTGATTTATCGGATGTAACGGAATAATCATCGGGGATTACATAATAACCGTCTTTATCCGTTTCAAATTCCTTTGCTTCGCCGAGAACATTACCGTTACTGTCTGTAACATATTCCTTACCGTTGATAACGGTTGTTTCATCGTATCTGGGAGGAACATTCTTGCCGCCCTTGGTTGTAGCACCGGGATTTGTTCTGCCGGGGCTTGTCTGACCGGGGTTGGTTTTGCCGGGCTTGGTTGTTCTTGTGTAAATCTGGCTCTGTGTAGGATAGGTTCTTCTTACACGGGTTGTTCTGCTGTAAGACTTTGTGCCTGTTGTCTTATCATCATCATTGTCGATTTTGCTGTATTTGGATGCTTCGGGGCTGGGATTGTCTTTAGTATTTGCCGCAAAAGCAAAGCAGGAACAGAAAATCGCCATAAGAACGGAAACAAGACAAATGATTGCTGACTTTTTCATAATATAATCTCCTTAAATAATGAAAATACATTTATATATTATTTTTTATCATATATAAAACTCTTTATACCACTGTGCGAATTTACGGAGTCCCTCTCGCAGCGGTGTGTTAGGTCTGAAGCCGAAATCCTCTTCAAGTGCGGAGGTATCCGCAAAGGTAACCGGCACATCGCCGGGCTGCATCGGTACAAGCTCCTTATGGGCTTCAAAATCGTAATCCTCCGGCAAAACCCCTGCCCTGACAAGCTCTTCTGAAAGAATCTGAACAAAATCAAGCAGGTTTTCTGGGTTGCTGTTACCGATATTGTAAATTCTGTACGGCGGAAGCGGTAAGCCGTCCTCACCGTTTTTCTTTTCGGGGGCGTGCTCCGTAACAAGCTTTACGCCCTTGACAATATCATCAACAAAGGTAAAATCCCTTTTACAGTTGCCGTAATTGAAAATTTTTATTGTTTCGCCCCTACGGAGTTTGTTAGTAAAGCCGAAATAAGCCATATCAGGTCTGCCGGCAGGACCGTAAACGGTAAAGAAGCGAAGCCCCGTTGACGGAATGTTATAAAGCTTTGAATAAGCGTGAGCCAGAAGCTCATTGCTCTTTTTTGTGGCGGCATAAAGTGAAACGGGGTTATCAACCTTATCCCCGGTCGAATACGGCACCTTTTTATTTGAGCCGTAAACCGAGCTTGACGAGGCATAAACAAGGTGCTCCACAGGATGATTCCTGCACTCCTCAAGTATGTTATAAAAGCCAATCAGATTGGATTCAATATAAACATCCGGGTGGTCAATGGAATATCTGACCCCTGCCTGTGCCGCAAGATTAACAACAACATCAAAGCTGTTTTCTTCAAAAATCTTATCCATAAGCGGCTTATCCGCAAGGTTGCCCTTAACAAATTTCCACTCGGAGTCTTTTTTTGTCTGCGCAAGCTTTTCAATCTCTTTAAGGCGGTATTCCTTAAGAGAAACTTCGTAATAATCGTTTACACTGTCAAGCCCGACGATTTTAACATTTTTTTCGGTATTCAGCAGCTCCGTAACAAGATTTGAACCGATAAATCCTGCCGCACCTGTTACGAGAATACTTTTACCGCTGAGTTCAACATTCTGTTTCAGCATTATCTGTTTATCCCCGAATAATTCTTTTTAACATTTTCATAGCTTTCGAGATTGCCTATATCGTAGCGGCTGCCCGGCATTTCCATAGCGTAAACATCCGTTTTACCGCAGAGCCATGCAATATAACTGCCCGGAGCATCCGTTCCGCAGCCCTCTGCAATACCTGTTTTAACAAGCTTTGCATCCGCCTTTGTATAGAAATAAAACGGCGGACAGCACCAATGGGTTGCCGGTGCGGGTGATTTTTCGGTCATATTGAGAATTTTATCATTTTCATCAATGGTGACAACTCCGCATTTAAGCAGCTTTTTATCATCCGGCTCAAAATATCTCATAATGCAGGAGGCGTTCTTTTTAACAGCATAGTCAACAAATTTTGTCAGACTGAAATCAAGAACATTATCGCCTGCAATAACAAGCATATCATCGTCAAGGTTAAGCTTTTCAATGGCAAACTGAATGTCGCAGACAGCGCCGAGCCTTGTTTCGTTAGTGGAGGTGCCGTCATCAACAACGGTTATCCTCTGCTTCTTTGTGCCTGCCCATTTTTCAAAGTGCTCTGCAAATTTGTGATTTGAAATAACCGCATATTCATCAACCTTGCCGCTCTCATCAATATCGTCAACAAGCCAGTCAAGAATTGTTTTATCGCCGACCTTGAGAAGAGGCTTCGGAAAGTTTTCGGTTAAAGGATAAAGCCTGGTGGCATAGCCTGCCGCAAGAATCAAACATTTCATTATCTTAATTTCACTCCGTCTGCCGTGTCGCAAATGTATGCGGAATATTTGCCCTTAAGTTCGGGGAAGGCCTCAAGATATTCTCTTCCAACCTTTTCAAATATTGCATCCGCTTTATCCGGGTCAATAACAGCCATTGTACAGCCCTTAAAGCCCGCACCGCTGAAGCGGCCGCCGTAAATACCGTCGGTTTCGGTCATTATTTCATAAAGCTTTATAAGCTCGGATGAGCCTGTTTCCCAGTTTACGATTGATGATTTACCGCTTTCAAAAACAAGCTGACCGAATTTTTCTGTATTGCCCTCTGCCCACGCCTTTGCGCCTGCTTCAACTCTCTGATATTCCGTGAACCAGTGCTCGGCTCGTTTTGCAAAGCTTTCGGGAAGCCTGTCCTTATACTGAAGAAATACCTCATAGGGAACATCACGGAGATTACTTTCTTCAAACTTGCCGTAATCCATACCGGCATAGGCAAGCAGAGAATATGCTGCACTTCTTGCCTCATCAACTCTCATATTGAACTTTGAAGCCGCAAGACTTCTTTCAAGCCCCGAAAAGAAAACTGCAATCTTAAAGGGCTTGCAATACGGACTCTTCTGAATAAGCTCATAATTGCCGTCTTTCATATCCATATACAGGAGGTGGTCTTTTCTGCAATAAACCTCACAGCTCTGGTCAAGCTTACCGCAGGCAACGCCGACATATCTGTTTTCAGCCGCCTTTGCAATGTGGATAAGCTCACGGCTGCTCAGAGTGATGTTATTCAGCTTGCACAATGCTGAAAGGAACGAAAGAATAACTGCCGCAGAGGATGAAAGTCCGCCGATTGGAAGCTCGCCGTCAAGTATGGCGCAAAGGCCTACCTGCAAAGGATGATGCTTGCTCAAGGCGAGTGTTGCACCTCTGAGGTGGTCTGCCCAGTCATTCTGCTTAACATCCGGCACGCCGTTGATATGCCACTGCGCTCTGCCCTCAAACTGAAGCGATGAAATTTCAATAACGCCGTTCATTTTGGGGCCGTAGGCAATGTGAATACCCTTGTCAATGGCGAAGCCTGTTATTTTGCCGAGGTTGTGGTCTGAATGTGCACCTAAGGGGCACACACGGTAAGGAGTGAACAGCACTCCCTCCGGGGCTCTCTTATAGAGCTTTTCAAATGCTTCTGAAACTGACATTTCTCTTTCTCCGTTTTATATTTTAAGCACCTTTTACTGTGCTTCTTTCATTTCTCTTGCCTTTTCAGCCTCGCTGTTGACCTCTTCCGGGCTTCTGAATGTGGGAACAACCTTTTTCATTGCATCTCTGACAGCGTTATCATCATCCGATGCAACCGCCTGCCGCAGAATTTCAAGCTTTTCCTCAAGCTCATCCATTGAAATCGGTTCATCCCTCTCAATGAATATCAAATCATTATCGGTCTTATCCAAATCCTCTTTCTCAATGAGAAGCTCCTCGAAGAGCTTTTCACCGGGACGAAGGCCTGTTTCTTTTATTTCAATGTCAACACCGGGCTCCATACCCGAAAGCCTTATCATATTTTCGGCAAGGTCAAGGATTTTAACGGGCTGACCCATATCAAGAACGAAAAGCTCGCCGTTCTCCGCCATTGCACCGGAGGTGAGAACAAGCTGTGAAGCCTCGGGGATAGTCATAAAGTAGCGGATAATCTTCTTATTGGTCAGAGTAATGGGGCCTCCCCTTGCAATCTGCCTTTTGAAAAGAGGAATAACCGAGCCTGCCGAGCCGAGAACATTACCGAACCTTGTGGCACTGAAGGTTGTTGTTTCCGAAACAGCCGCATACGCCTGAACAATCATTTCGCACATTCTCTTGGTTGCGCCCATAACATTGGTGGGGTTAACCGCCTTATCGGTGCTGACCATCATAACACGCTTAACGCCGTGCTTAATGCTCGCCTTAACTGTATTGAGAGTTCCGAAAACATTGTTTTCTACCGCCTCAATGCAGTTCTTTTCCATAAGGGGAACATGCTTATGTGCCGCCGCATTGATAACAACATCCGGCTTATATTCTTCAAATACCCTGTCAAGAGCCTTTTCGTTTGTGACCGATGCTATTTCAACTCTGATATCAACATCCGGGCTTGCAAGGCGAATTTCCTGCTGAACATCATAAGCGCCGTTTTCGTATATATCGAGAACAACAAGCTTTTTCGGACCGATTTTAGAAACCTGTCTGCAAAGCTCACTGCCGATTGAACCGCCGCCGCCTGTTATAAGAACGACTTTATCACGGTAATAATCTCTTGTTTTCTCGTTGATAACATTGAGCGGCTTTCTGAAAAGAAGCTCTTCCGCATCAAATTCACGCAGATGTCTTTTCCCGGAGCCGTCATTTTCAACGGATGGGAAATCGTAAACCTTTATTCTGTAGCCCGCCTTGCGGTAATAATCGTAAAGCTTCTTTCTTTTATCGGCATAAGCAGAGGGAATTGTGAAAATAACCTCCTGCACACCGTTATCTTCCATCTCGCCGAGCGTAGCATCACATTCTTCAAGGACGGGAATGTTGAGAATCTCTCTGCCGATTTTTGATTTATCGGTATCAACAAGGCAAACGGGGGTGTATGCGGCGGCGCTGTTTTGGAGCAGCTCATCAACAAGGGCAATACCCACATTGCCTGCGCCGATAACGGCAACCTTGATTTTTCTGTTTTCGGGCATTGAAATCGGCTCAACATGACCGAGTGTGCAGATTTTCAAAACCGTTTTGAGAATTTTGCCCCTCGTATTATCAACATCACCGTACTTATATGCATATCTGTAAAGCAGACGGATTGAAAGAGCAAAAAGCACATTCAGACAAAAAGCGGAAAAATATCTGGGGAACGGCATTGCGATATGCTTTGCGACAGTGTAGGGAACAACGCACCTTTCAATGAAGCCGATGAACGGAAATGCAACAAAGTCCGCAATCAGAAGCTTGATATAGGACTGTATTCCGCCGTAACGCCAGACAAGAGAATAAACCTTGAATGACACTCTCGAAAGAATTGTAAACAGGGCAATAATCACCATGTGAACAATCGCCATATTGATTGTAAGACTTTTGTCGCCTCTGTAAAAATAGAACATTAAGTAGCCGGAGGCGGCGGCAACAATCAGGTCATAAATGACAAGCGTCCACTTTATATTTTTAATGGCAGATTTTTTCATAACGAATTCCTCTGATATACGTGAAATAATCCGTGTATATTCCTTTTTGAAAAATAAAAGACCAATGATTTTATTAAACAATTATTTATAACATATTATAACAAAAAAGTCCATAATAAAATTACGAACAATTTTTGATGTTTGTCAAAATTTGTTGCTCCTTTTTTATGGACAAAACCGCCGGGTAATGTTATAATTTTGCCGACACTTTTCAAAGACAGTAAAAACACCGTGAGGTTAATTTATGGAATTCAAGTCATACATTATGGACAGTCAGGCAGTCAGCAGAGGGCTTACGAGAATTGCCCACGAAATAATCGAGCGCAACCCGGACGAAAGTGAAATTTGCCTTATCGGAATAATGCGCAGAGGTGCCGCCCTTGCGGATATTCTTGCAAAAAGAATAAATCAACTCGGCGTTGAAACCAAAACAGGCTATCTTGACATCACTCTTTACAGGGATGATTTGAGCGAAACGGACTGTCAGCAGCCCCATTTGAACGAAAGCAAGGTTGACTTTTCAATAGCCGGTAAAACCGTTATAATGGTTGATGATGTGCTTTACACAGGCAGAACGGCCCGTGCGGCAATGGAAGCGATTATTGCTATGGGCAGACCTAAAAAAATACAGTTTGCGGCGCTGATTGACAGGGGTCACAGGGAGCTGCCGATAATTGCGGATTATGTTGTGAAAAATGTTCCCACAGCGAGGAGCGAGGTTGTATTTGTTAAGGTTCCGCCGTTTGATAATGAAGTCAGCGTTTCCATCTGGCACCGGCTTGACGAGGACGGTGAAAAACAGGCAAACAAAATATAAGCAAAACAGGCATCTACAATGAGCAGGTGCTTTTTGTGTTTGCCTTAACCGTTTTTCCTCGCTTGTACTTTTCTTTCAGACACATTTGTCGTGAAACAATTTCAGGCGACATTGTCGCCTGAAAACTGTCCTATCCAAATGGGATATTATGGGAAAGTAAGTGAACAGATGCTGTTTGCAGATTTAATTTTCTGAAAACTGAAAACTGAAAACCGAAAACTTGTATAACGCTGCTCCTAACTGACAATTCTCAATTGTCAAGCCCCATAAGGACGGTGAAAAACAGAAAAACAATTGACAATTCAACTTATTGTGATATAATGTATTCTGGGTTAAGTTGGTGAGCAAAATAACGCCAATTTGATTTTTTATCAGATTTCAGCTATACAAAATGGCTTTTATACGAGAGGAGCAAAAGTTATGGCAAACATCAATCTTGAAAAATACGGCATCACGGGAGTTAAAGAAATCGTTTACAATCCCTCCTACGAACAGCTTTTTGCCGAGGAAACCAAAAAGGAGCTTGAGGGCTTCGAGGTCGGTCAGGAAACCGAGCTCGGTGCAGTCAATGTTATGACCGGCATTTTTACAGGCCGTTCACCCAAGGATAAGTACATTGTAATGGATAAAAATTCAAAGGATACCGTTTGGTGGACATCCGATGAATATAAAAACGATAACCATCCCCTCTCCGAAGAGGCATGGGCAGAGCTTAAGAAAATTGCGGTTAAGGAGCTTTCAGATAAGCGCCTTTTCGTTGTTGACGCTTTCTGCGGTGCAAACGCCGACACAAGAATGGCAATCCGCTTCATCGTTGAGGTTGCATGGCAGGCACATTTCATTAAGAATATGTTCATTGTTCCCACAGCTGAAGAGGCTGAAAGCTTTGAGCCTGACTTTGTTGTTTACAACGCTTCAAAAGCAAAGGTTGAAAATTATAAAGAGCTCGGTATGAACTCCGAAACAGCCGCCGCATTCAACATTTCAAGCCGTGAGCAGGTTATTATCAACACCTGGTACGGCGGTGAAATGAAGAAGGGTATGTTCTCTATGATGAACTATTACCTTCCTCTTAAGGGCATTGCTTCAATGCACTGCTCCGCCAACACAGATATGAACGGCGAAAACACCGCAATCTTCTTCGGCCTTTCAGGTACAGGCAAAACAACCCTTTCAACAGACCCCAAGCGTCTGCTTATCGGTGATGATGAACACGGCTGGGATGACGAGGGCGTGTTCAACTTTGAGGGCGGCTGCTATGCAAAGGTTATTAACCTTGATAAGGATTCAGAGCCCGATATTTACAACGCAATCAAGAGAAACGCTCTTCTTGAAAATGTTACCGTTGATGAAAACGGCAAAATTGATTTTGACGACAAGAGCGTTACGGAGAATACAAGAGTATCCTACCCCATTAACCACATTGAAAAGATTGTAAGACCCGTTTCCGCAGCACCTGCCGCAAAGAATGTTATCTTCCTTTCGGCTGATGCATTCGGCGTTCTTCCCCCTGTTTCAATCCTTACACCCGAGCAGACAAAGTATTATTTCCTTTCCGGCTTCACTGCAAAGCTTGCAGGCACAGAAAGAGGAATTACAGAGCCTACTCCCACATTCTCAGCCTGCTTCGGCCAGGCATTCCTTGAGCTTCATCCCACAAAGTATGCGGAAGAGCTCGTTAAGAAGATGGAAGCAAGCGGTGCAAAGGCATACCTTGTTAACACCGGCTGGAACGGCACAGGCAAGAGAATTTCAATAAAGGATACCCGTGGAATTATTGACGGAATCCTTAACGGCGATATTCTCACCGCTCCCACAAAGAAAATCCCCTATTTCAACCTTGAGGTTCCCACAAAGCTTGCAGGTGTTGACACCGGAATCCTCGACCCGAGAGATACATACGCTGACAAGAGCGAATGGGAAGCAAAGGCAAAGGATCTTGCAGGAAGATTTATTAAGAACTTTGTTAAGTATGAGGGTAATGAGGCTGGTAAGGCTCTTGTTGCCGCCGGTCCTCAACTCTGAAATTTGACGGTAAAATAGGCGCAAAGCGTCAAACAAACATCATATAATAGATAGAGCCATCGGACAAAAAGTTCGGTGGCTCTTTTTCTGCGTATTATATTTGTTTGACTAACCGCCTTTACTCGCTCGCCGTATAGAAATACTGTCTTCGCTCGTAAAAACGGTTTCTGCATCCTATTTTCCTCGCCAAATTACTACTCCTACGGAACAGAGAGGGTCAATATGTTGTTTTAATTCATAATTCATAATTATTTGTTGTTCATTCCGCAAACAACATATATTCACTAACCTTTCTGCTATATGCCATTTGTGTAGGACACTGTTTCAGACGGCTTTGCCGTCTGTGCCTCCCTATCGTAGGGAGGGTGGCGAACGGAGTGAGCCGGGTAGGTAGGGTGCGTTGGCAAACGCACTTTGATTTTCATTAAGAAAATCAAAAGTCACTACCTTATGAAATATAAACAAAAATCAATCAATTCAGAATATGCTGATATTGATAAAAAAGCAAAGGACAAGAAACCGTCCCCTGTCCTAATCAGATTTGCAATTTGCTTTCTCATTTTGCTTTTTCCGGCAATTCATCATACATTGCCAAAACCAGATTTTTCAAAAAATCCGCATCCTCAACATTTTCAACAAGTAACATCGGTTTACCGCCGGGGTACGGTATTTCAAAGGCGGCATCCGGCATAAGCTCCACAGCAGATTTAACAGGCTTCACAAGGAAGCGGTTATCATAAATTCCGCCGAAAACCTTACCCCTGAAATAAAATATATATTCCCCCATCATAGGTCGGCAAGTAATTCCCGAAAGCCCGGAAAGCTGTTCGGCAATATAGTTTTTATATTCCTCTGATGATGCCATTTTCTTTTCCCTCAAAGTGATTTAAAGAGTTCAACACCCTTTGTGTAAAGTAAACGGTGAAGCAGATTCCAAATAATGTACATCAAAACGAGCATAACCGTCAGCGCCATATCAGCCGAAAGGACTTTGCAAAGCAGGAATCCTCCCCCTCCGAGCAAAAGGCTGAAAAGCCATCCGCCGAAAAGGTTTACGCAAACAGGCATACTTTGCTTCGTTACCGTGTTAACATTTGTCCAGCTGAAATTTGGAGCTTTCAGATTGAGCAGCAAGCCGCCGTCTGCCACAATGTTTATGTAAAAGAAAACAATACAGCAGGAAAGCACCGTCTGTGCTATATCAGTTCTTAAAACACAGTTACCGGCAACAACAAATATCAGCGATGAAATAACGGAAAGTCTGACTGCAAGTCTGCTTTTTGCCTGTAAAATCTCCCGTGGGTCAACGGGCAAGGTCTGAAGAAGCCACAGACTGCTTCCCTCCAGCGAAACGGAAGAAGCCGTAATTGCATCCATTGAAATAACCATACAGGCAACAGCAATAACAAAGAACGGAAGTGCTGAAAGAATAACGGGAAAATCCGTTAACTCCTTAAGAACCAAGCCGCTTATTGTTTCCCTTTTAACAAGCAATGCCACAGCACCGACCGGCATAATGAGTATTCCAAGGCCGCCGTTAAGCAGCCAAGAGGTTACGGAGGTAAAATGCTTCAGCTCCCTTGAAAACAGGGATTTCTGAAGAGATTTTTCGGAATAGTCGGACGGGACTTTGGCTTTTTTTGTGTCGCTTGCAGTTGCACTCGCAAGCTTTGTAAAGGTCTTTGACAAAATGAACAGACAAACAAGGAACAGAGCCGCAGTAATCAGGGTAACAATCAGGAATGAAGCTATATCTCCGTCAGCACCCTCGCCGAGCCAAAACAGATAACGGAGCCAAAGCTTTACCTTATCACCGATTTTGTCAATATTTTCCGTCATGGCAAGCTGAATTGTCTTAATGGAGCTTGAAACCTTGAAATAAACAACATAATAAGCCGCAAGAAAAGCAACGCTGAACAGAGCGCTTATAATACTTTTGCCCTTTGTTTTTGTTGAAACAAGAGCCACAAGCCAGCCGAGGGCACAGGAAAGAACGGTAACAAACAGACCGATTACCAATGCCGACAAAAGGGGCAAAAAAACATTCAGAGGAGTTATCGTCACCATCTGCCAGTAAAAAATCAAGGCAGGCAGCCACACCCAGAAGCTATACATAAAGCTTGTTGTATATACTCCGGCAACCCTTGATAAAAGCAGTTTTATTTCGGGAATCGGCAATGACATCATCTGCTCGTTATCCTTAGGCAGATAAAGCTGTGCAAAGGTGTTGAAAACACTTCCGAAAACTCCGAAAGCCATTGAAATAAGACCGATTATTGCAAAATAAAGCCAGTTACACCCACGGCTTAGTATGACACCGCCAAGGGCACTTGACATTGCATAAAAAGCAAAGCCGAGAAAAACAAAGATAAAAGCGAACAAGACAAAAAACAATGCTGTACTTTTTTTGCTCCTTGCTTTTCCTGTTTTTTTGTTGACAAAATATGTTTGAAACAACTCTAAAAGCTGTTTTTTAATCAGAGCCTTTAACATCATTATGCCTCACTGTCGCCAAGCTCAAGGAAGACCTCTTCAAGGCTTTCATCACCCTTAACATCTTCCGTTGTGCCCGACTTGATAAGTTTTCCGTTTTTGATAATTGCAACCTTATCGCAAAGCTTTTCCGCAACCTCAAGAACATGGGTTGAAAAGAAGATTGCACCGCCCTTATCACAATGCTCACGCATCATTTCCTTGAGCAGATGCGAAGCCTTCGGGTCAAGACCCACAAAGGGCTCATCCATTAAAATAAGCTTCGGTGAATGGAGCCAGGCTGAAATAATAACAAGCTTTTGCTTCATACCGTGCGAATAAGATGAAATGGGCTGTGAAAGGTCGTTTGTCAGTTCAAAAATCGCAGAATACTTTTCGATTTTTGCCTTTCTTTCCTCCGAGGAAACGCCGAAAATATCGCCTATGAAATTAAGATACTGAATACCCGTCATATAGTCATAAATATCGGGGTTATCGGGTATATAGGCTGTTTTTTTCTTACAGCCGGTGGGGTTTTTCTTTATTGCTTCGCCGTCAATAAGAATTTCGCCCTCATCAAAGCTCTGAATACCTGCAATACATTTAAGAGTGGTGGTTTTTCCGGCACCGTTATGACCGATAAAGCCATATATTTCACCGGGCTGAATATGAAGCGAAAGATTATCAACCGCCTTTTTTTCGCCGTATTTTTTTGTCAGATTCTCAATTTTAAGCATAATTTAACCTCCGTATGTTTCAACAAAGAAATCAATGTATTCTAAAACCTTTTTTCTTACTTCGGGTGTTTTTTCGGGATCCCGGTCACACAAATGAACGAGAGATGTTATGGGCGAGGTAAAGCTAAACGCAAGCATTTGGGGATTATCCGCTTTAATAAATCCTTTTTCAATCATACCGGAAAACATATTTTCAAAAACTTTTTCAATATGAACATTAAAATGCTCCGTTGCAAGTGCCTTTATTTTTTCGCTGCGGAACTGCTCCGTAAGCAAAATTTTACGGCACAATGCTATTCTTTCATTATGAACCGTAAAATCAAACATATTCATTACCGCTTCACGAAATTCGCCCATACTCTCCGGGATATCGGGCAAATTGCCTGATGAGTCAAAATGAGAGCTGTAATATTCCTCCATTCTCTGCAAAACTGTGTTCCATATCTCTTCTTTGCTTTCAAAATGGCGGTAAAATGCAGATTTAACAAGTCCCACAGACTCTGCAATATCCTTAATATTTGCACCTGCATAGCCGTCACGGGCAAAAATTTCAAGCGCCGCATCAAGTATTCGTTCCTTTGTGTTTTTTGCCATAAAACCTCCTAAAAAACGGTTTGTGACCCGTCGTTCACCTGTATTATAGTGAACTCCGGGTCACTTGTCAAGAATTATTTTCAATATGCTGTTTGCAATACAAAGTGGTAATTTTTGTAGGATTATTGGTAATTTTTATCAGAATATTACTTCCGCTTTGCCTCCATGGAGGTCATAGGCGGTAACTTTTCCGTTTTTCCATTCGATATCAACCGTTATATTTCCCTTTGCCTTAAGACCCTTTACGGAGCCGTTTTTCCAGCAATCGGGCAATGCGGGTAGCAAATAGATTTTTCCGTCATGGCACTGAAGAAGCATTTCCGTAATTCCGCTGACAAAGCCGAAATTGCCGTCAATCTGGAAAGGCGGATGGGCATCAAACAGATTCTCATAAGTTCCGCCGCCCTTTGTGTAATTAACGCCTATGCTCCTTACGGGGCGAAGCTGCATTTCAATAAGCTTAAGGGCATGATTACCGTCACGAAGTCTTGCCCAAAAGTTTATTTTCCAGCCGAGTGACCAGCCTGTGCCGTTATCCCCTCTCCTTGCAAGGGTCTGCTTGCAGGCTTCAACAAGCTCCGGCGTTTTTTCGGGTGTAATTATATCCGCAGGGTGCAAAGCATAGAGGTGTGAGCAATGCCTGTGGTGAATTTCATCCTCCGGGTAATCCTCATCAAATTCAAGAAGCTGACCGCAGGAGCCGAGCTTGAAATCGGGAAGCTTCGGCAGAATATCGTTTTTCAGATTTTTCGCAAATTCTTTATCTTCACCGAGAATTTCACTTGCCTTAATACAGTTTTCAAAAAGCTCCCTTGCAATAGTCATTGACATTGTGGAATATTTTGAAACAGAGCACCAGTCATCCTGATAAATAAAGCCGTTTTCGGGTGATGTACCGGGACAGAGAATGAGCTTGCCTTCATATTCGGTGAGAATATCAAGGTAAAATTCGGCAGCGCCCCTCATAAGAGGATAGGCTGTTTCTTTAAGAAATTTCTTATCAAGTGTATATTCATACTGCTCAAAAAGATGTCTGCAAAGCCAGCCGGAGGAACCGTGCCAGAACGCCCAGCATGGATTTCCGCCGCCCTCACCGACGGGAGTTGCCATTCGCCACAAATCAACATTATGGTGTGAAACCCAGCCCTTTGCACCGTACATCTTTTCAGCCGCATTTCTGCCGGACTGACTTACCTCTGAAATCATTTTAACAAGAGGCTCATTCAGCTCTGCCATATTTGTCATAAATACAGGCCAGTAATTCATTTCGGTATTTATGTTAACGGTATAATTTGAATTCCACGGAGGAGTCAGCCTGTCGCTCCAGATTCCCTGAAGAGTTGCCGGCTGTGAGCCGGGGCGTGAATCTGAAATTGCAAGGTATCTGCCGTAATTATAAACAAGCTCAATCAGACCGATATCGCTCTTATCCTTTTTATATTCAACAAGTCGCTTATCGGTGGGCACATTTTTACCCTTGCCCTTAATATCAAGCTTCACTCTGTCATAAATTTCTTTATAGTCCTTTATATGCTCAGCCTTGATAACCTCGTAATCGGCAAGGCCCTTAATACGGTTAAGGCACTCGTTTTTATATTCCTTGCCCTCAAGGAACGGATGCTTATCCCAACCGTTAAAGCTTGTTTCGGCAGAGAAAAACAGCTCCGCATAGGTTGCACCGCTTATTTCAAGAAATGTTTCGCAATCCTTAACCTCACCGTCAGTATTTATTTTAAGCCCTGCACGGAAATGAATACCTCTCATTTCCGGCTCATCAAAATAAATCTTTTTTTCATCTCTGGGATTCGTTCCGTGACATTCGCCGTCAAGGAGCAGAATACCGTCACAGACCGAGCAATTTGAACGAAGTCTTGATTCAAACCCTGCCTTAAAATCCGTAGGCTGACCGAAGGTGAAAGCAAAGCACATTGCCTTTGCCGGGTAAGATGCAAAATATTCCCTTGTATATTTTACACCCCTGCACTCAAATTCAAACCCTGCAACGGAGCTTGCAAGGTTAAGATACCTTTTATAATTCTGTGCTCTGCCTTTAATATCAAAATCAAAAAGCACATCACCGAGGGGCAGATACGCCTGACTGAAAACGCTGAAAAAATTATCCTGAAGCTCTTTTATTGCATCATAATTTTTGCCCGCAAGGGTTAAATCCCTTGCCCTTTTGAATGATTCGGGTGCTCCCTTTTTGGTGGTATCGGTGGGCATACCCGTCCACAGCTCATCGTGATTAAGCGATATTTTTTCCTGCACGGCGCCGCCGAATATCATTCCGCCCAGCGTTCCGTTGCCTATGGGCAAAGCCTGAGTCCAAGCCTTTGCCGGTGCTGTATAAAAAAGCTCTTCGTTATATTTTTTCATAATTTCCCCTTTTCTTATTAAGCTAAAAATTTCAAATAGTTGCTATTTGATACGATAGGTTCTGTTACGATTTTCCCCGAGTGGTTCAATTTCTTTCATACTTGATAGAATTGCCCTGGTTCTTTCGGGACTCAGTCCGATATATTTTGCAATTTCAGCACAATTTGAGCGACCGTTTTCTTTCAGATAATCAATTATTTTGCTTTGTGTAACAACAGTTTTGTGGGTTTTAGCAAAAGTATCACTTGATTTATCGTTTGTTTTTATCGCTTGCTTTTTTTCAAGCGATAAAATAAACAATGTTCTGTCCGGGTCAAATTGTTCTTCTATAACCGGGTCTTTTAATTTCTCTTCATTACAAATATTTACAATTTTCGGAATGCCGCTGCCTGCACGCTCACCTATATCAATTAAGTTAAATATTTTCATCAAGCCTCGATTTCTCGGGTCAGAAACTCCTCCGAGTATCATTTGCTTTTTGCCTGCACGACTATATCCGGGATTGGCAAAGGTTATTTGATTGTCTCGCAAGGTTATAACCACGCCCCTTGAACCGTAATAATCAGCATTTATCAGACAATTTGCAAGTGCTTCACGGAAAGCCTCTTGCATAGGCGTATCATCAATACGAACTCCCTTTGAAATTTTAAACGGAATACTGAGTGACTGCTTTAATTTGTTATATACACGAAAATAGAAATCAAAAACATTGCCTGACCAATCGCCGGAGCTTGATTGAATTCTGTCAATCCAACGATTATTCGGGTCAAGCTCCGCACGGTAATCCAGAAAATAATCCGGAAACTGACGGATAATATCATATTCGTTACCGAACATCAACAGCCCTGCGGCAGTTGGATGTAAAGAATTATCTTTATCAGAATAGGCTGCGGCACCAATGCTGCGTGCAAACTCATAATCATCAAGCCTTAAAAAAGGATGACCGTCCTTAAGAGATGCAAAAATATTACGGTATCCGTGTAAGGAATCTGTGTTAATAGTGCTAAAACCGATATTATCCAAAACAGACATATCAATCGTATCATCCGCCTGGTCACGCAGCATAGTTTTAACCTGGAGCCTTGTGCAATGATAATCTCCCTCGTAATTACGGCGAAATGTTCCGCCAAACATATCATCATTTATATAGACCGGTTTTTGGTCACGCTTCGCCGCCGGAATATGAATAACCATTATCACATCATCACCATAGGTGTAGATTTCAATATCACTTTCCGACAACAAATTAAGGCTTACTTTTTTGGGATTATTAACTGTATCCCAAAATTCTTTTTTTAATTTTGCGGCATTTTTCAGCCCTGTGGTTTTCCAACTGCCGTCATTGTTTTCTTTTACGCCGAGGATAATAACTCCCCCGTAACAATTTGCAAAAGCTGAATAAGTCTCCCACAAAGATACAGGAAGCCCGGTTTGTGCTTTTTTTACCTCACGGCGATTATCTTCCCGATATAAATCAAATTTGGAAAAATCGAATAGTGCAGACATCTTACTCCTCTTTTCAATTCTCTTTTTATCAGCATATCATATTTTTTTAAAAAATCAAGCGATAAACACAGTTTTCAATCGATAAACCGCTTCATTCTGCATTGAATTTTAACAAAACTTTTAAGATTTCATAATTATTTGTAACAAAACCTTAATAAAAACGCACTATATTTATATAGAGGTTTATGTTATGCTGTTATAGGTGAATCAACTGTAACGGAGGGAAATAATGCTCACGATATTACTGACAATGCTCGAAAACGATGAAGATAAAAATCTTCTGATTGAGATATATGATAAAAACGCCAAAGCCCTTAATTTGGTTGCAAGAGAAAACCTCATTAACCGTGAAAATACGGATGACTGTATTCAGGAAACATTTTTAGAGCTGATAAAGTCCTTTGAAAATTTCAAATGCGTGCCGGAAAAAAGCAGAAAAGCCTACCTGTTGACAATATGCAGAAGAACGGCATACAAAATGAACAACAAGGACTATGGTGCCATACCAAGTGACGATTCGGATATTGACAGTTTTGCCTGCCAACCGGAACCGGATTTTTCGGATTTTGACAGAGTGCATCTGGCAATCACGCTTAACAAAATTGACTTGAAATACAGAGAGCCTTTGATAATGAAATATGCTGACGGATACACCTCAAAAGAAATCGCCGAAAAATTAGGAATTACGCAAAACCTTGTTTCGCAAAGAATATTCAGAGGAAAAAAGCTTTTATATGCGCTTTTGAAGGAGGAATAACATATGCAGGAAAATGATAAAATCCTGTCTGATGCTTGCATTTTGGCAGAACAGTTTTATTGGAAAAGCTTTTTTGATAACAATGATAAAATAAATACGGTTAAGGTTGCACACAAGCAGAAAGAAAAAATAAAAAAGCTTGTAAATAATAGTGCTGAATATTCCGACAGTACAAGTATTATTTCATTAAATCATAACCGGGTAAAAATAAAATTCAAAACCATACTCATTGCCGCTATTTTGATAGCCTTAATTGTAACTGCCGCCTTTGCTGTTTCACCGATGCGGAATTTTATTATACATATTTATGATGACTGCTCCGAATTTATTTTTAATACAGATAGCACTGATGATTATTTGTACGCAAGTTTTGAGTATATACCAAAAGGCTTTGAACTGATTTCTGAAAAACACAGTAAATTATATCAGTTTTCGGTTTACTCAAACGGAACATCAGAAATAAATATTGATACGCTGAAAAGCAAAAATTCAAAGACAGTTATTGATACAGAGAAAGCAATATGCGGAGAAATAACGGTAAATGACAGAATCGGATATTACAGTATTACAGATAGAAGCATTATACTAATTTGGTCAACAGGAAAATATAATCACTGTATTACTGCCGATTTGAACGGAGATTTAATTTCGCTTGATACACTTGTCAAAATTGCACAATCAAGAAAGCCTGTAAAATAGCAAAACTTACAAACTTTTTATACTTCAAAAATATTCTGTAATATTTTTGCTCTTTTTTCGCATTTAGTATATGAGTGGCAATAACAGCAACTCGTATTTTAGAAGAAAGGATGGCAAATTCTCATGAAGTCAAAAATGAAAAAGTTGAGTTCAGTAGTATTAATCATCGCTTTTATCTGTTCATCATTTGCGTTAATGAGCTATGCTGATAACGATTTTGAAGAATCCGGAGCGAAACTCACTTATATTGACGATTACAAAGGCATTATTGAGCACGGAACGCTGAAAACTACCGTAAGCACAAAAATTGTCGGCAAATCAACTGTCACAAGCGTTAAAATTAAAATGGAGCTTCAAAAACTTTCAAGCGGTTCATATTCAACGATTGAAACATGGGAGCAGACATTCAGTGGCAAAAGTGCGACTATGGAAGAAAGCAAAATTACAAATCCACTCAGCACATACCGTTTGAAAGCAACTTTCACAGCCTACTCAGGCTCAGCATCAGAAACAAAAATATTATATGTTAATGAGACTTAATTTAGATCGAAAAAGGAGATTTAAGAAAATGAAAAGAACAATTTCAATTGTAATTACACTTATATGCTTATTCTCTATTGGTACTTTTCAATCGTTTGCGTTAAACGATAATTTAATATACACAACGAATGAAGGAAAAAATATATATTATTGCTTGGACGAAAACCTGAATCCATATTACATTGTAAATGGAGAAAAAATGTATATTACACTACCATTAGAGCACCTAAAAGTAACCGATAAGCAAATTATTGCTGAACTAAATCAATCTATGAATAAAGAATCTGCTAAATCAACACCTACCAGTTATTACGATATATCCACAGGTGGCACGTCAACGGATTCACCGCACTATACAAGATCGGTTTCATTTGAGAATTCGACTTCATTTATTACGCCTGTTCTTAAGTTGAATATATCTCACAATACGATGCGTGTTAAGGCTTCTAACATAGTAAAACAACATATTTTTGCCGGCAAAAAGTTTGATCTGACATATTACTACTATGATTCCATTGATGATGCGTGGTATACACAAAGCCATACAGGAGTTCATTTGGAAAGCACTTTTGCCTTTTATCATCTGCCAAGTACTTTTAATTTTGGAAAAGTAAAAGTTGAAAAGAATAGCGCTATAAAAACTTTCGATTTAGATGTGTGGACAAGCGTTTTACATTGAGGAGTATAAACATACTATGAAAAAAAGAATAATACTTTTCATATCTATTGTTCTTGCATCATTGACAATTATAATATCTGCATATTTCAATCCGAAAGTTGTATATTCGATTTCAAAACCGGTTGATACCAATACGCCAAATTACCACGAAAGAATAATGTTAGGCTATCAAACTCGTCTTCATCTTCCGTTGAACAACAGCACAAAAGTTCTTTTTGAAGATTTCAAAAAGCAATTCGAAAAAATTGAAAACGAAATCAATTCAAGTAAGGAATCAAATAAACATATAGAAGTATCAGTAGAATATGAAGGGAAAAGCACAATAATCAAATATTCCGGATATATTTTAGAAAACGGTAAAAAAATTCCATATGACCGGACATTTTCTATAGACAGAAGAATCAACTCTGAAATTTAATTGCTAAAACTTTTTGAAGAACACATACATTAACTAACTCAGGAGTTAATAAAAATGAAAAATTCAGTTATAAAGTTTAGTTCTTTGTTGTTTTTGTTGTCGTTTTTATTTAGTTCTTGTGCTAAAACAGATAAGCCACTTGCTGACCAATATTCGCCGTCAAGCCAAGCATCAAGCACCATCAGCGAAGAAAACGAGAGTCTGCAGCCCCGGCAATCCGCAATTGAAATTATTCCGTTAAAGCAGCTTGAAGATATACGCATTGAATTAAGTAAATATATGAAAGAGTATAACATTGCAACGATTGATGCTAATGAAGTAACCAATAAGATTGACATTGAACTTTACGAAGACAACCCGAAAATATATGAGCTGACAGATAAATATATAAGCAGAGAATATGTGAATGTTACCGTATTGCCAAAAGGAACAGCATTAAAATTCAGCGTGAAAGAATGTAATCCTTCCGATAAAACATCATCCGGGTCACCCTCTGAAAGCGTTACAGATTCTGATACGGTTGATGTAAAGATTTTTCATACTGCCGAAAACAAAGCTATCAGCATAGACAGCAAATCGGCTGTTGCAATAAAAGAAACCGTTTTATCTTATCCGGTATTAAAAAAGATATTTGAGGGCAATAAGGAATACACAATCACGATTGACGGAAACGAATATTATTACGATTCTGTCACAGGAGAGCTCGGCAACAACGGAATCAAATATCTGGAGGATGATGAGAAAAAGCAATTTGAAGCATTGCTTAAATAACTGTGAAAACCAAATGGTTTTGCTGGAATACGGATACGCTTAATAAAACATATAAAACTCGTGAATAAAAAATTAAAAACTTGTGCATTTCGCCCTTGACAAAATCAGACTTAAATAATAGAATAATTATCAAGGAGCGAGAAAGCTTCGCAGTCACCCGTTGCTGACGGTTTGTGAATTAACACAGTGCAGCGGGCAGACTTATAAATACCGACCGTCTGGGTAACATTAAATTCGTTTGAATATAATGTTGCCTTTTTGTTTTAATAAATATTGTGCGGAGGAAAAAGATATGACTTTTGAACAGTGGAACGGATTTAACGGCGGAAACTGGACTGAAAACATTGATGTCAGGGATTTCATAGATAAAAACTATACTCCCTATTCAGGTGACGGTTCATTCCTTGCAAAGCCCACAGAGAGAACAAAAAAAGCCCTTGCCGAGCTTGAAAGACTTAAAAAGCTTGAGCAGGAAAGGGGCGGTGTTCTTTCCGTTGACACAACAACCGTATCTTCACTTTGCAACTACAAGCCCGGCCACCTTATTGAGGAAGATTTAATTGTGGGCTTGCAGACTGATGAGCCCCTTAAAAGAGGTGTTAACCCATTCGGCGGCATCCGTATGGCCCGTGAAGCCTGTGAAGCTTACGGCTACAAGCTTTCAGACAAGGTTGAGGAATATTTCAAATACAGAACAACTCATAATGACGGCGTTTTCCGTATTTATACGGATGAAATGAGAGCCGCAAGGCACTGTGCTCTCCTCACCGGTCTGCCCGATGCTTACGGCAGAGGCAGAATTATCGGCGATTACCGCAGAATTGCCCTTTACGGCATTGATTATCTTATTGAAGAAAAGAGAAAAGATAAGCAAAAGGCCGGCGAAAACTTTATGAGCGTTGACAACATCCGTCTTCTTGAAGAGCTTTATCAGCAGATAAACTTCCTCGGCTTACTCAAGAAAATGGCTGAATCCTACGGCTATGATATTTCAAAGCCCGCTTCAAATGCAAGGGAAGCAATCCAGTGGACTTATTTCGGCTACCTTGCCGCAAACAAGGAGCAGAACGGCGCCGCAATGTCATTCGGCAGAGCATCCACCTTCTTTGATATTTATATTGAGCGTGACCTTAAAAACGGTGTTCTTGATGAAACAGGCGCACAGGAGCTTATGGATGACCTTGTTCTCAAGCTCAGATGTGCCCGTCACCTGCGCACACCCGAATATAACGAGCTTTTCGGCGGCGACCCGATGTGGATAACCGAAAGCGTCGGCGGTATGAGCCTTAACCATAAGACACTTGTTACCAAAAACTCATTCCGTGTTCTTAACACACTCTATAACCTCGGCCCTGCTCCCGAGCCGAACCTTACCGTTCTCTGGAGCAACGCTCTCCCCGAGGGCTTCAAAAAGTTCTGTGCAAAGGTTTCTATTGACACAGATTCAATTCAGTATGAAAACGATGACCTTATGCGTCCGAGATTCGGTGATGACTATGCCATTGCCTGCTGTGTTTCCGCAATGAAGGTAGGCAAGCAGATGCAGTTCTTCGGCGCAAGAACAAACCTTGCAAAGCTTTTGCTTCTTTCAATCAACGGCGGTGTTGACAATATGTTCGGCACACATATCGGCCCCCATATGGAGCCTATGGATGATGAAATTCTTGACTACAAAAAGGTTATGGAAAGATTCACGGTTTATCTCAGCTGGCTCTGCCGCCTTTATGTTAACACAATGAACTGCATACACTATATGCACGATAAATATGCCTATGAAAAAACTCAGATGGCTCTTCACGATACGGATGTTCAGCGCTTAATGGCATTCGGCGTTGCAGGTCTTTCGGTTATTACAGACTCTCTTTCGGCAATCAAATATGCCGAGGTTCACCCGATTAAGGATGAAAACGGAATAATCGTTGATTTTGAAACAAAGGGCGATTTCCCGAAATACGGCAACGATGATAACAGAGTTGATGAAATTGCACAGGATATGCTTGTTATGGTACGCAACGAGCTTAAAAAGACTCCTGCTTACAAGGGTGCAAGGCATACTCTCTCCGCTCTTACAATAACATCAAATGTTATGTATGGCAAAAAGACAGGTGCAACACCTGACGGCAGAAAGAAGGGCGAGCCCTTTGCACCCGGTGCAAACCCGATGCACAACCGTGAAACAAACGGTGCTCTTGCTTCTCTTAACTCCGTTTCAAAGCTTCCCTATTCCTCCGCATCTGACGGTATTTCAAACACCTTCTCCATTGTTCCCGATGCCCTGGGCAAGGATGACAGCAGCAGAGTAACAAACCTTGTTTCAATGCTTGACGGTTACTTTGCAAACGATGCACACCACCTTAATGTTAATGTTATGAACCGTGAAACACTTATGGATGCTTATGACCACCCCGAAAACTACCCCAACCTTACAATCAGAGTTTCCGGCTATGCAGTAAACTTCGTTAAGCTTTCAAGAGAACAGCAGAAGGAAGTTATTATGAGAACATTCCACGAGGCAATGTAATGAAAGGAAGAATACACTCCTTTCAATCACTCGGAACGGTTGACGGGCCCGGCATAAGAAATGTTGTTTTTATGCAGGGCTGTCCCCTAAGGTGTGCCTGCTGCCATAATCCCGACACATGGGATTTTGACGGCGGCGAAGAGGTTGAAGCGGATGAGCTTGTTAAAAAGATTCTCCGTTTTCGCTCATATTTCGGCACAGAGGGCGGCGTTACCGTTTCAGGCGGCGAGCCCCTTATGCAGGCGGAATTTTTAACGGAGCTTTTTAAGAAATTAAAGGATGCCGGCATAAATACCGCCCTTGACACCTCCGGCTGTGTCTTTAACGAAAAGGTTGAAGAGCTTTTGAAATATACGGATTTGGTTTTGCTTGATTATAAATATCCGAATTCCGGGGATTATTTCAAATATACAAAATGCAAAAAAGAAAGCGTTGATTTGTTTCTTGATAAGCTGCAGGAAAAGGGCATCGGCATATGGATAAGGCGGGTTATTATCCCCGGGCTTAATGATGATGAAGCATCTGTGCTTCAGCTTAAGGAGCTGCAGAACAAATATCCCTGCATAAAAAAAACAGAGCTTCTGCCGTTCAGAAAGCTCTGCATTGAAAAGTACCAATCTATGAACATTCCGTTCCCCCTTGAAAACACTCCGGAACCGTCAAAAGAGGAAATGGAAAGGTTGGAATCTTCGTTGACAAAATAACATCTTTAGTTTATAATAACCAACTGATGGGACTACCATACGGTAGCGGTTACACTCTTTGCCCTCGCAAGGGGGTGATGATATGCAATATGTTACTTTAAGTGATTTATTAAATTACTCTATTGTAATTATCAGCATAATTGGTTTGTTTATTACAATCAATGAAAAAAAGAAATAACCGCTCAGCCTCTCAAACTTAGCGGTTATTCTTTATAATCCTATTTTCTTGAGGGCGTAGCCGTTATCGGTAGCCCTGTCAACATCTATATATTAAATCATTTCAAACGACTTGTCAAGTGCAGGTCGTTTATTTTTTGAATATTCAAAATTATTTCGGCTCAATATATCCGGACGGAACAGCGGGGAACACCTGATTTTCAAGAGAGCCTCCGTTTTTTATAAATCTTTCATACAGTTCGTTTTTATATTCCTCGCTGTATTCATATTTCCAGATTCTTTTTATTTTTTCAAAATCCTCAAAGGTTTCATCCGGCAAGGTTCTGACATTTCCCTTTGAGTACGGCAGAGGGATTTCAACCGTTCCGTCACTTGTAATATAATAGCCGTCCGCAATTTCAACGGCTTTTCGGTTTGCCTCCCTGCGCTCATATTCGCCGTCAAACATTATCTTTGTAACGGCAAAAATCGCAACGGATGCACCGATTTTTTCATAGGCTTCTGTGCTTAAGCCCGTATGGCCGTGGTGGGCAACCTGAACAATATCCGCTTTAAGCTCATTCGGAAATCTTCTTGTAAGGATTTTATCCGCTTCAACAGCACCGTCACCGGGTATGAAAATTTTTGTGTTTTCAACATTCAGCATAATAACAACTGATGAATCATTATAATCCTCAACAAAACCGGGGTAAACATCCTCGTGTGTGTTAAGCACATCAAAGTAAAAATTTCTGATGTAAGCTCTTTCGCCGGTGTGGAGAGTGTAAACGGGAGCACCGCTGTTTTGCATAGCGGTAATCGCCCTTGAAGCAACAATTTTTTCCTCGTCACACCATTCATCATTCGGATAATCCGGGGCAAGAATATTATGATAAAAGCCCTCAATTATAACATCCCCGGTGTTATAATTGAGAAAATCAATCAGCTTTGAAACATGGTCTGTGTGGCCGTGGGTAATAAACCAGCCGTTAACAACAACCTTTTTACCCTTTGGCGTTCTCTCACGCATAAAGCGGTAAATTCTGTCGTTATCATTAAACTGAAAGTAATGGCCGCTGTCAACAACAAAAAAGCTGTAATCACTGCACTGCATAAGCAGACACATTCCGCAGTCAATTAAACTGTGGTCATTTTCAAAGGCATAAAATGTTGTTTTACATTCGTTACCGTATTCTGCGCCTGAAAGCATAGGGACTTTGCCGTTAATTTCTTCACTTACGAAAACCGTTTTATCCGTATTTGCAAAAAGCATTGTAACGAGCAAGGCGTCTTTTTTTGCCATTGCAAAAGAGGTGTTTTCCGTTTTTCTTTTCTGCAATAATTCAAAGCCGCTTTTTTCTGTTTCGGAAATAAGGCTTTCAAATTCCTTTTCTGTTTTGCAATTATAAAGCCTGCCTGTGCAGTTAACCGAATATTTATAATCCTCGTTTTTTACAGGCTCAAAGCCTTTCATATAATTAAATGACATAACTAATCCTTTGCTGTTTTAATGGCTGCTGCACCTTGATGCAACAGCCATATTTTATTAACCGAAAATTGCGGATGAAATCATTCTGACAAAATTCAGATATGAGGGTGCTTCATCCATTCTTTCCCTTGCACTTCTGATACCCGAAACAGGTGTAAGAGTTTCGGCGTGGTCATCATTCTGTAAAAACTGCGGATACTGCTTCATTGAAAAAACAGTAAGCTGTTTTTTGCTTGTGAGAAGAACCTCATAAAACTCGTTTATGGCACTCTGACCGTTGCAATGGAGCCAGTCCCTGTTAAACCATGTGCAATCCGGGAATGCGCAGGTTGAAGCATCAATTCTTTTGTCGGGTGAAAGATATTTTGTTGTTTTAAGGGATGCGATATATTTTGCGGAAAGAGTGGTTTCAATATCCGCCGTTGTTGCACCGAGTGAAGCGTATTTTGTATCAACCGTTCCGTCTGATGTGTTATGCCATGCGGTAACAAGAGGAGTTCTCTGAATATTATATCCGCAAAAGAAATAGGTTTTTACGCCGGACGCCCTTGCCTTTTTAAGATTGGAAACAAGATTACTCTGTGCCGTTCTGTAATGTGCAATCTGCTTATAAAGTCCGCTTGATTTGTCGAGCTTCATAAACTTCAAAGCATCGCTGTAATATTCCTGCGGAACAAAAGCCCAGATTCCGGGCATTGAGCCGAAAATCGGAATAAGACATTCATTAAAAATTCTTTCGCCGAGGTCTTCAATAAGCTTATCACCGAGGCCGACAATTAAATCCCATACCCCTGCCGCACGGAGAATATCCGTCAAGGCATAAACCGTACCCTGAAGAAAATCGCCGCCGTCCATAAAGGGAATAGCACCCTGGGCATATCTGCGCAATGATGTGGCGTTAAGCTCCACCTTGCCACAGAAAAGCTCGCCTGCAACGGCTGTACCCCGGAGAGGACAGCACTGGCAGATTATCGTTTCAACATCGGCGTGGCCGTATTTTTCAAGGTAGGCGGAAAGAACAACGCCGCCCATTGAGGAAGCCTTAAGCTGTACCTTGCTGTGACCTGTCAGCTTTTTGATTTCCTTAATAACCTTGTTGAGCCTGTCCGCATGGGTGAACGGGTCAAGACGGAAATCGTAATCGAAATAAAATGAATACTCCTTGCCGTGCTTACCGCCCTCCGGCCAATTAAGATTATTGCAGGCAACATTTTTCTTTGAATTGCCCGATTTATCAAGTGCCAAATCGCCGAAGCTGTCATTGACAAACTTAACAAGTGCATCGCCTGTGGATTTTGAATCATTCAAGCCGATGCCGGCAAGAAGCTGCGGCAAAATAACGGAGGCGTTTTTCAGAAGAAATTTTGTATCGGTTTTCCAGAGCCTTTGTTCGTTTTTTGTGCCGTAATCCCTGACAATATCGGAACAGCCGAGGGGCCCCACATAAATGACCGGTGAAAATCCGCAGTCGCACACCTTACTTTTTGCAAAAGCAGGCACAAAAACCGACAGAGCGATTATCACCGCAAGAACGGCAGAAAGAAATTTTTTCATATCACACCTCAGAATACATCATTGTAAAATGTGTTAGCCACCGGGAATGCCTTGAACAAATCCGGGTTATCCTTATTCACTCTCGTGTTTCTCATATAGGGAAGCTGTGAAGCCTCAACACCGCAGAGAAATACCTTTGACATAGCAGCCGCATCAAACACATAATCCGGCGTGCCGTCATAGGGCTTCATACTGTATTCACCCTTGCCGAATTCAAGCAGATATTTGCCGGCATTTTTCTCTATGCTGTCAATGATTTCAAATGTAAAGCTGCCGCCGGCAATAGGCCACTTTTTCTTATCGAAAACACTTCTTAAATTGATAATTCTTGCCGCACCCATAATGCCGACTGTTCTTTTAACTGCGTGCTCATCGTTTACCGCATGAACAATGGGCGAAGAAATGGGAAGCTTTTTGAAAAATACATTTTCAACCGTTCCGTCATACATACGGAGATAGCCCAGAAGATTTAAGAGCGCTCTTCTGTCCTCCGACAGAATTTCGGTAACGGTGAGCTTGTTTTCTTTTCTTTCAAGGCTGAATGAAACATAGCCGTCATAGGTTCCGTCCGCCTTTCTGCTCAGATAGGTATAATCTGAGGTCATAAACGGGCTGAGATTAAAATATCTTTCGCTGTTTCTTTCAAAGCAAAGGTTATATTTTTTTGCGATTCTGTTATAAAGCTCAAGAAGCTTATCAAAATTATCGTTTTCAACAAGCTCAACATTTCCGCTGAATGGTGCTTCAATATTGGAAAGCTTAGTTTCAAGGGTGATAAACTCGCCTGCCGTTTCATAGCCGAATTTACGGTAATATGCAGATGAGAAGGGATAAAGAATACTGATATCGTAATCCTCTGCGGAAACGGCCTCAAAAAGAGCACGGATAATGCCCTTTCTTCTGTACTGTGCAAAGGTCGCAACACCGCCTACGCCGGCACATTTAAGCTTCGATTTTCCGAAAAATGTGTAAAAATCGGAAACCTCAAGCTGTGACATAAGGTTGCCCTCATTATCAAATGCGGCAATCAGCCTTAAATCCGGCATCTTGTAATCCTCCGGCTCAAGGCCTCCGCCAAATGCCTGAACAGCACATTTTGCGCTTTGCTCCATATCGTTTTCGTTGATTTCTCTGATAATCATTTTATTTCACCTGCTTCATCTTTTTTTGCAAGATTATTTGTGTCAATGGATTTGCCGAAAACAAAGAAACGCTGATAAAGGAATTCCGTAATAAAGTTTATAAGCATCGTTCCGACCTGAACAATAAGAGAGGGCAGGGCTGTATCGCCCAGCATTATACTGCTTATTCCGTCACCCCAGAATGATGCGGTAACAAGAGCATCAGTCCACCAGGTTGAAAGAGGTGTGAATATAAGGTAGTAAATTGCAACCTTGGTCATGGCAATGGGTACATTATTTGCGGACTTGAATGTGTATTTACGGTTAAGTGTAAAATTCCAGATAACCGAAAGCACAAGTCCGATTAAATAACAGGCAAAGTATTTTTCCGTCCCCTTAAGAACCGTATTGTTCAGAATAAGTGTGGAAACAACCTGAATTACCCCTGCCGAAGCCGCAACGGCGGCATATTTCAGAGTTCTGATAAGTCCTGTTTTAGCCATAGGTTTACCTCTTCCTTTATTATTTCTTCTCACCGAGAAGTTTTTCAGCCAAATCGCCAACATTTTTGCAAATATGCGGCGCCTGTGCAAAAACCTCTTTTCTTGCGTTTTCAACCGCCCAGCCCTTATGCTCCTTAATCATTTCCAAATCGTTGAAATCATCACCGACAACTGCGGCGGCATCCTTTGAAAAGCCGTAAAAATCAAGAATATGATATACTCCCTGTGCCTTACCGGAGCCCTTTGCACCGATATTCACATGCTTTCCGTTTACAAAAGCCGTAACCTTATCGCCGAATTTTTCGTTGATTATTGCCGCAATTTCAAGAGCCCTTTCCGGCGAAATATACTCTGCATAATACTGGTGGTAAAAAAGCTCCTCGCCCGCTCTGTCAATATGAACGGCATCATCGTATTTTTCAAGCTCCCTTTCAATCAGGCGAAAGGTATCCCGTTCAATTAAATCCTCGTGGATTATGTTGCCCTTTATATCACAAACAAGTGCGCCGTTATAGACTATGACAAAATCGGCATAGCCTACTCCGTATTTTTTCAGCGTTTCAAAAAAGTCAACGCCCCTGCCCGTGACAAAGCCGAAATAATTACCGGCATTTCTCCAGCGGGCAATATTTTTTTCGGTGTTTGACGGAATCTCACCGCCTATGAGAAAGGTTCCGTCAAAATCCGTTGCAATAATTCTTTTATTCATCATCCGGCTGAGAGAAATGCTCAATGGCTTCATCAATTTCAGACTGTGATATTTCATTTTCGGCACTCACCTCATCGGGCTGTGCCTCCGCCTCGTCAATCTGATTTTCCTCTTCTGCTGTTTCTTCAACCTGAAAAGCGGTTTCTTCCGTGAAATCAACCTCAAGTGCAGTTTCCTGTGCCTCAATGCCGTCAATTTCATTCTGTGCATTTTCAGCCGCCTGCTCCTGTTCAAGAAGAAGCTGTTCAGCCCTTGCCTGTGCCTCTTTCATCTCAAGATAATCAGCTTCAGCCCTTCTGCAGGCATCCTCATATTTTTTCTCTCTTTTCGGTCTTCTCTTTGTAATAATGACCGCTGCCGCAAGAAGAATCAAAAGAGTTGCGGCAGAAATTGCGGCGCCCTCAAGCAAGCCTCTCTGCTTAAAGCTCATTTCAATTCTGTGCTTGCCCTTTGAAAGGTTAAAGCCGAGATAGGCATCTGCAATGGCAATGTAATCCTTTTTCCTGATTTCCTTGCCGTCAACCTTAACAGTCCAGCCCTCGTCATAGGGAATGGATGAGAAGAATACGCAATCCTCCTCTGCATTGACTTTGCCGATAATTTTTGTTTCGTCAAATTCAACAACATCCATCTGACGGCCTTTAATTACATCGTAGCCCTCATTGAGAACCTCATCGTTTACATAGAACGGATAAAAATCAATGTTGCCGTAATCATCCTCTTCAATGCTCATAAGAACACTGACCTTATCGGCAGGGCTGATAATGCCGAGGTCATAGATATAGGCTTCATCAACGCTCTGAACCTTTGTATCGTTATTTACGGTGATTGTCAGCTCCTCAAAGGCGGAGGAATTGACATAAAGGTAGCAATGCTTTGCCTCGTCGGTTGAAACGAACACGGTAAGCTCGCCTACGCCCTCACCCGTCTTGTTGAAATAAAGGTCGCCCGTATCAAGTCCGCTTGTGATTTCATCCATATTATAATACTGAATATCGCTGATATCCATCATTGAGAAAACATCGGAATAGCCGGAGGCGTATTCAAACCAGTCACCCTGAACATCAAAGGGATTACTGTAGCCTGTGTACCAGTCCTTGATATCCTTGCTTACAAGAGTTCCGATTGACATAGAATAATCGTTTCTGTAAGCGGTAAATCTGCCCTCGGTCATAAGCTCGGTAAAGTAGTCATCCTCCACCGTAACAGCCGGGTCATTGTCAACAACATATTTCAGAGCGTGCATCATATTGTAAACAGGGGTCTGAAGATAATAGGTATAGCTGTTTATGTAGTTTCCGTAAACACCCAAATCACTCTGAACATTACTCATTTTTTCGTAAGCCATAGAGGTAAAGGTGGAAATACCGTTATAACCGTACCAGCAGGGGTCCATTCTTGCCCTGTTCCAGGTAAGCTCCATACGGTAGGAGGTGTCGCCCTCCTCCCTTTCGTCAAGGGCTGACTTTACAGCACAGAAATCGCCGTAATCGGAGCAGTAATCCTCTTTTCTCTGCGTCATACTGAAGCGGTCTGTATCGGCACAGGCAACCTCACCCACAACACAGCAGAGAAGCAAAAGAGCAAGGGTCGTTTTCTGCTTTTCGGTATCCTTGAGTATATAGAAAACAAGGCAATATGTTACGGCAAAAATAACGGAGAGAAGAATTGTAATATCTTCAACATTCTTTGAGCCGATTTCCTGAACCATAATTACGGCAAAAACAAGGCCTACACCCGTGCCGAGAATCTGTCTGCCGGAATATTCATCAAGATTTGTAAACGCCTTATACGCCATCACAAGCAGGATAAAGCAATACATAAACGAAAATCTGTAGGGCAAATCGTTGGGGAAATGGAAGCCGTGCCAGATATAGTTAAGATAGTTTATATTGAAGCTGAAGAAAAGAAGCCCGAGGGTAAATACATTAGCAATCTTTTCTTTGAGCTGAATTCTCTTTGAGAAAATATAGAGAGGAACAAGAATGAGAGTTCCCATTCCGCAGTAGATATTTGGTAAAACATCCTCGCCGCTTGAACGGATTGTGGGGTCAACAGATGCAAGGTGATTTGCAAGAAAATCGAAAATCGAGAAATAAGAACGGTAATCCTCCGGCCATGTTCCGCTGGTTGCGGAGCAGGATTTGAGAATAAGATAAACGGGAACAAGCGAAAATGCAACCAGACAGCCCGCCGCAGCAGAGCCTATGGCAAAGGTAAAGCCGCTTCTGAGGAATATGCTTCCTCTGACTCTTTGGGTAAATCTGTGCTTCTTTTCGCCCTCATCATCAAGGTAATAATATGTGTTATCCGCAACAGAGGTTATTTCATAGTTTGAGAAATAATAAACCAGGAAATAAATTACGGAGAAAATACAGGTCATAAAGCCCATATAATAGTTTGAAAGAAGAGTTAATGCCAAAAAGACAATATAAACAGAGGGCTTGCGCTTGTTGATTATTCGCTCAATGCCGTACATAACAAGAGGGAAATAAACCATTGCATCAATCCACATTACATTCCAGTAATATGCAACAAAGTAACCGCAGAGTGCATAGAGAATACCGAATGATGCGGTTGAAAAATCGTGCCTGTTCTGTGATTTTTTAAGGTAATATGTAAATGTAAATGCGGAAAACGCCGCCTTAACAAGAATCATTGCGGCAATGGATTCCGGCATATTTTCATGGCCGAGAAGCAGAATAATTACAGCCGCAGGGCTTGAAAGATAATTAAAAAAGTTACCGAGGAACGGTGAGCCGATGCCCGAAGTCCACGAGTAAATAAAGCTTTTAAGGTTTACTGCTCTGTCATAAAACTCCGCAAAAAGAGGACCGTACTGATGATAAAGGTCCATTCTTAAAATAGTTTTTCCGCCGAACGGAAAAAGCTCGAAGCAATAAAAGACAAGCATCATTATTCCGACTGTGCAGGCAAGTGCCAGCCAGCAATATGAGTTATCGCCGAAAATCTTTGAAAAAACAGATTTTTTCTTTATTGTATTATTTTCACTCATTATTTATTTTCCTTTCCGGGGAGATACTTACTGTTAAGCTCCTGCCTGATATCGAAGCTGTTATCGGGGTGAATTGTGGTGAGCGTTACACCCTGCATCCATTCCTCCTCCGGCCGGTTGAAATTCGTGCCCATATGGTAGGGCGAATAGCCGGCGTGCTGTGAATAAACAAGGTAAATACCCTTATATTTTGCGCACCAGTCATTTACATGGTCATGGCCTGCAAAAACAGCCTTTGTGCTCCCCTTTTCGAGAATTGCATCAAACATTCCGCTGTTATATGCGGCACAGCCTATACTCTCAAACTGCTCACCGTAAAGAAGCTCTGCCTTGCCGGAGGGAGCGTATGAGCCGTCCTCCTGCAAATCAAACACCTCTTCATACTCTTTAAGAGCAATGTGCATATACATCATTGAGCCGAATTTGCCGTGCTTTTTTTCAAGGCGGTCAATTTCGTTTTTGTAAAAATCAATCTGCTCTTTCTTTAAGAAGTCATAGCTGTCAAAATCGGCAGGCAGATTATACTGTGCTTTGTATTCATCATTAACATTTCTGCCGGAATCAAACATAAACAAAGTCTGCCTTAACCCGTCTTTTCCGAAAATGTTTACGGTGTGGTTGCCGTAACCGAAAAGCTCCTTAGGACCGAATTTACAGAGGCAGTGGGGATAAACGGAAAAGCTTTTAAGGAGCATCCATTTATATAAGCCCCTTTCCTCTCTCGTTTCGTGGTTGCCGAAAACGGCAGTCCAGTAAACACCGATTTTTTCCATAGCCCTTGCAAATTTAATTGCATCAATCTGCTGATAATCGCCGAGAATAATATCGCCTGTGAGGACTACCAAATCGGGCTTGTTATCCTTTATCTGACGGAAAAACATTTCCATTGTTTTTTTGTCGGAATCGTAATCGTCAAGGTGAAAATCGGTTGTTGTGAGAATAACAAAATCCTCATTACTGATTTTTCCGTTTTTATCAAATTTTGCAATGTCGGTTGAATAATCGTCTTCACCGACAATCTGTACCCTTGTGCCGACCTTTTCGGGCTTTGCCATGGCGGTAAAAAGTGATTTGGGCTTTTTGCCTCCGCTGACAAAATACACAATCTGCTGTGCATCAACAGCAAGCTTTGCCGCACATCTTCTTACCGGCGCCCATAAATATTCTGCAAGCATAAAATACCTCTTAATTTTCTCAATGAAACAGGCAAAATACAATATGCCTATTTTACATCTTTTAATTATACGCAAATTATTTTACATTTTCAATGGTATTTGCTAAATAATGTAAAAAATTAACATATTATTTATTTTTTCTTTGATGTATATTTATAAAAAATTTTTGAAAGTTTTTCAAAAAATTATCTTGCATTATTAAAAATAAAGTGATAAAATGCATAACACATTCTTTGTTTTTACAGTGGCGGGAGGACAGTCAAGGATGAGAACAAGAAAAAAAGAAATCGGCATTAAAAACATTGTCGGTAAAAAAGTTGAAGCAAGAAGAAAAGAAATCAATATGAAGCAAAAGGATTTACTCACACAGCTTCAGATTAAGGGCATTGAAATTAACGCTTCGGGTCTCTCAAAAATCGAAGGACAGTTAAGAGGCGTCAGTGATTACGAGCTTAAGGCTCTTGCACAGGCTCTTGATATTACGGTTGATTCTCTTCTTGGTGATTAACAAAAGAAATTAAAATGAGTTGTCGTAAAACACGGCAGCTCTTTCTTATTTTTACGGCAAAATTAACGCAGAGTGTAAAGCAATGCGGCTCAAAGGTTTACAGAGCATACGAAAAACCGGCACACCCTTCGGTATGCCGGCCGTTTTTTCGCTTGTTTAATTATACAAGACCCTGTGCCATCATTGCATCTGCAACCTTCTGGAAGCCTGCAATGTTTGCACCTGCAACAAGGTCATAGCCGAAGCCGTATCTTTCCGCACACTCTGCGGAAGCGTTATGAATATTAGTCATAATCTGATGAAGCTTTGCATCAACCTCTTCTGCAGTCCAGCTGTATCTCATTGAGTTCTGGCTCATTTCAAGACCTGAGGTTGCAACGCCGCCGGCATTAACAGCCTTTGAGGGAGCAACCGCCTTGCAGTTTTCCTTGAGGTAAGAAAGAGCATCATTTGTTGTGGGCATATTTGCAACCTCGATGTAGTAGGGTACTTTATTGGCAACAATCTGCTCTGCCTCTTTCATACCTACTTCATTCTGTGTTGCGCAGGGCATAACAACATCAACCTTTACGCCCCAGGGCTTCTGACCTGCAAAGAATTCAACGCCGAATTTATCTGCATAGTCCTGAACCTTGTTGCGGCCGGATGCTCTCATTTCAAGCATATATGCAATCTTTTCGGGTGTGCTTACGCCGTCCGGGTCATAGATATAACCGTCGGGGCCGGAAATTGTAACAACCTTGCCGCCGAGCTCTGTAATCTTTGAAACCGCACCCCATGCAACATTACCGAAGCCGGAAATTGCAAAGGTCTTGCCCTTGATTTCTTCACCGAAGTGCTTGAGAACCTCAACGGTGTAATATGTTGCGCCGTAGCCTGTTGCTTCGGGTCTGATGAGAGAGCCGCCGAATGAAAGGCCCTTACCTGTGAGAACGCCGTTTTCATAAGCACCTCTGATGCGCTTATACTGACCGAAAAGATAACCGATTTCTCTTGCTCCAACGCCCATATCACCTGCGGGAACATCAACATCGGGGCCGATGTGTCTGTAAAGTTCTGTCATAAATGCCTGGCAGAAGCGCATAATCTCTCCGTCACTCTTGCCTGTAGGGTCAAAATCGGAGCCGCCCTTACCGCCGCCCATGGGAAGTGAGGTAAGGCTGTTTTTGAAGGTCTGCTCAAAGGCAAGGAACTTCATTGTGCCGATATAAACATTGGGCTGAAAACGAAGACCGCCCTTGTAGGGACCGATGGCAGAGTTGAACTGTACTCTGTAGCCTGTGTTAACATTAACCTTGCCGTTATCGTCAACCCATGTTACTCTGAAAGAAATAACTCTTTCGGGCTCAACAAGTCTTTCAAGAAGACCTGTCTTTTCATATTCGGGATGCTGTGCAACAACAGGCTCAAGGGATGAAAGAACCTCTGTTACAGTCTGAACAAATTCAGGCTCTGATGCGTGCTTTTTTGCAACTGAGTCTATAACATTCTGAATGTAGCTCATAATTTTCCTCCGTATTTCGGGTATAAACGCCCTGTATTTTTACAGATGCTATATTATACTTAACAGCACAAAATTGCAAGTAATTTTATCTGAAATTTCAAATTTTGTTGAAAATAATGAAATCCCCCGCAAATCGTGAGGGATTTTTGCAAGTTATATGAATAAAAAATTCAAAATTGCAGTTAAAAATCAAAGAACATACTTTCTTAAATTTTCCATTCCGATTTTTATTCCGGTCAGGCAGTCTTCCATTCCTTCAAATTCAACGCTGACAAAGCCGTCATATCCGCTTCTTTTTATGGTCTGAATACACTGATAAACGGGAACATCACCGTGGCCGATTATTGCTCCGCGAAGATAGTTGCCGCCCCTTGAACGGAAAAAGCCCTCGCCGGGGTCTGCGGCATTTCCGCTTTTAATATGGAAATCCTTTGCGTGAATATGCTTTGCATAGGGTGCAAGCTTTCCGACTGCAATAAGTGAATTTTCATCTGCACAGTTAAAGTTGCCTATATCAATCAATGCGCCGAAATTCGGGTCACCGACACCGTTGATTATCCTCTCAACCCTGTCGCTGTCCTGACAGAAATAGCCGTGGTTTTCGGTCATTGTGACAATACCGAGTTTTTTGCCGTAATTGGTGATTTTTCTTGAGCCCTCAACAAGCCAGGGAAGAGCCTGTTCAAAGCCCTTAAAGGTCTTATCAAGCCCGTCAAAGCCCCAGGCTGTATCGTGCCTCAGGGTTGGTGCACCGAGAATTTTTGCAATATCAAGCTTACCGCAGATTCTTTCAACCTCGCAGTCATTTCTCTCCTCTTCAAAGCGGAGAAGATTTGCGCTGACCGTGTAGCTGATTACGGGCAGAGAAAGTTTTTCGCTCTCGTTTCTGATTTCTTCGGCAAATTGTGCCTCCGTCATTCCCTCGGGAGCCTTAAGGTCAGTAAATTCAATACCGTCAAAGCCCATATCCCCGGCAATTTTCATTATTGAAAGCTGTGTTTCACCCTTTTTGAGAAGCTGTGAAAAGCTGTAGCTGCTGACGCCGATTTTCATACTCATATCCTCGCTTTCAGGAATTCAACAGCCATTCTGATATCCTTTTCGGGATTGTCACCGACTTCTCTTTCAATGGTGAGGAAGCCCCTGTAGCCGATATCGTTAAGAGCCTTGAGGTATTCATCCCAGTTAACGCTGCCCTCTCCGAGAGGAACCTCAATGAATGAGCTGCCCGTAACAAGAGGGTCATCCTTAATGCCGTAAACGATTTCGGGGTCTTTATAGAAAAGCTGTTTACCGTCCTTTGCATGGGTGTGAACGATATATTTCTGAAGATTATGAACCGCCTTTGCAGGGTCATCGCCTGTTACCATAACAAGGTTTGCAGGGTCAAGGTTTACAGCAACGCCCGTGCTGTCAAGTGAATCAAGAAAGCCCTTGAGAACAGCGGAGGTTTCGGGGCCTGTTTCTATGGCAAAATGAGCATCTATGCTGTCGGCATATCTTGAAAGCTCAAAGCAAGCCTCCTGCATAATCTTATATCTTTCATGGCAGGGGTCACCGGGAACAACGCCGATATGGGTTGTAACAATATCGGTGCCGAGCTCTTTTGCAAGATCAAGAATTCTCTTTGACTTTTCGATTTTTGCCGGATTCTCTTCTCTGTTACCGAAGCCGCCACCCAAATCACCGCAAAGGGCGGAAATAACAAGTCCGTTATCCGCAACAAGATTACGGAAATCCGCAATTTTCTTTGCATTCATATTTTCGGGAGCCATCTCTCCCCTTGTTGCATAAACCTGAAAGCCCTGTGCACCGACCTCTGCCGCCTTTTTAACTGCGGAAACGGTATCAAGCCTGAAGCTGTTGATAATTACACCGATTGAAAAATTACTCATTTCAATTACCTCACTAAACTTTTTGTTCAAAGCAGTCAACCCTGAATGTCAACTGAATAAATAATATCAAAGAAACGAAACTAATTCAACAGATTTTCAAATATTTCTTTACATTTTGTTATTATTGGTTTAATATAGTTAGATAATAAATATAATTCCTATATTGTTTGGAACGGAGGATTTTGATATGTCAAAAACAAAGGTTGCCGTTATAGGCTGCGGTACAATCGCAAATGCGGCTCATATTCCGGCATATATGAAGAATGACGATGTTGAAATCAAATATTTCTGCGACCTTATCCCCGAAAAGGCACAGGCGGCAGTTGAAAAGTACGGCTGCGGAAAAGCGGTTACGGATTATCACGATTTTCTCAATGACCCCGAGCTTGATGCTGTTTCGGTTTGCACACATAACGATTTTCATTCCATTATTGCCATAGATTTTCTTAAAGCAGGCAAAAATGTTCTTTGTGAAAAGCCTGCCGCAAGAATTCTTTCAGAGGCACTTAAAATGCAGGAGGTTGCCCACGAAACGGGCAAAATTCTCAACATAGGCGTCTGCAACCGTTTCAACACCTATGTAAACAAAGTTAAAGAAATTATTGATTCCGGCGAGCTCGGTGAGGTTTATCAGATTCACTGTGCATTCAGAGCGCACCGCTCAATACCCGGTCTCGGCGGCGATTTCACAACAAAAGCAAGCTCCGGCGGCGGCGCACTCATTGACTGGGGCGTTCATTACCTTGACCTTGCGCTTTACTGCTGCGGCGACCCTGCTCCCCTTACCGCCTCAGGTGCGGCATTCTGTAAGCTGGGTAAAAATATGGAAGAATATGTTTACACCGGTATGTGGGCTGAAGAAACAAAAAATCTTAACGGCACATACGATGTTGACGATTCCGTTACAGGCTTTATCAGAACAGAGGGCCCCACAATTTCATTTGACGGCGCATGGGCACAGAATATCGGCGTTTCCGAAAGATACATTGACTTTCTCGGCACAAAGGCGGGTATTCGCCTTAACTACTGCGGTGATTTCACCATTTACGGCGTTAAAAACGGTATGCTCACCGAAGAAAAGGTTGAATGTAAAACAACCGATATGTATGAAAACGAAATCAATGATTTCATAAAGTGCTGTAAAACAGGCGAAAAGAACAGGCAGTATATTGACAAGGCTGTTCTTACATCAAAAATTATGCAGGCAATTTATGATTCAAGCGAATCACGCAAAGAAATAATTATTAAATAAGTGAGGATATAACAATGGAAATCAAAGTTTTCAAAACAGAAGAAGAAATAGGTGCTTATGCAGGACAGATTTTCTGCGATTTTATCAACAGCAAGCCCGATTGCGTTCTGGGCTTTGCGACAGGTGCATCACCTGTTCCCACATACAAGTACATCATTGAGCAGTATAACAAGGGCAGGGTTTCATTCAAAAATGTTTCAACCTTTAACCTTGATGAATATTGCGACCTGCCCAGAGAACACAAAAACAGCTATTACACCTTTATGTGTGAAAACCTTTTCTCAAAGGTTGACCTTGATATGAACAATGTCGGCTTCCTCAACGGCAACGCAGAGGAAAAGGCTGAAAGCGCAAGATATGCAGAGGCCATCAAGTCAAAGGGCGGCATCGACATCCAGCTTCTCGGCATCGGCAGAAACGGTCATATCGCTTTTAATGAGCCCGATGACAAATTTACCGATGAAGCATGGAAGGTTACTCTTACACAGTCCACAATAGATGCAAACTCAATCTATTTTGACGATATTCCCATGCCTCACTATGCAATGACAATGGGCATCGGCTCAATTATGCGCTCAAAGAAAATCGTTCTCATTGCCACAGGCGCCGCAAAGGCAGAGGCAGTCAAGGCAATGGTTAAGGGTGAGGTTACGCCCAAATGCCCCGCATCAATTCTTCAGCAGCACAGCGATGTTGTCATTCTCCTTGACGAGGCTGCTGCAGCTTTAATCTGATTATTGGAGGTCCGAAGATGGACAGCAAAAAATTCTATATAACAACACCCATATATTACCCCTCCGACAAGCTTCATATCGGCCACACCTATTCAACCGTTCAGGCTGATGCAATGGCGAGATATAAGCGTCTGCAGGGTTATGAAACATTCTTTCTGACCGGCACGGACGAGCACGGTCAGAAGATTGAGGATAAGGCAAAGGAAGCCGGAGTTACACCCAAGGAATATGTTGATAACATTGTTTCCGGCATTAAAGACCTCTGGAAGCTTATGAACATCAGCAATGATAAATTCATAAGAACAACAGACGAATACCACGAAAAAGCCGTTCAGAAAATCTTTATGAAGATGTATGAAAAGGGCGATATTTATAAGGGCTCATACGAGGGCCTTTACTGCAAGCCCTGTGAATCCTTCTGGACCGAAACACAGGCTGAAAACGGTCTTTGCCCCGATTGCGGCAGACCCGTTCAGAAAGCAAGTGAGGAAGCCTATTTCTTCAAGCTTTCAAAATATGCCGACAAGCTTCTTGAATATTATGATTCACACCCCGGCTTTTTTGCACCCGATATGCGCCAGGCTGAAATGGTAAATAATTTCATTAAGCCCGGTCTTCAGGACCTTTGCATTTCCCGTTCATCATTCAAATGGGGAATTCAGGTGCCCATTAATCCCGACCATGTTATTTATGTATGGCTTGATGCTCTCACCAACTACATCACAGCCCTCGGCTACGGCTCGGAGGATGACACCCTCTTTAAGAAATTCTGGCCTGCGGATGTTCACCTTATAGGCAAGGATATTACAAGATTCCACACAATTTACTGGCCCGCATTCTTAATGTCACTTGATTTGCCCCTGCCCGAAAAGGTTTACTGCCACGGCTGGGTACTGCTTGAGGGCGGTAAGATGAGCAAATCAAAGGGCAATGTTGTTGACCCGGTTGTTCTTGCGGAAAGATACGGTGTTGACACCCTGCGTTATTACCTTCTGCGTGAAGTGGGCTACGGTGCAGACGGAATATTCTCAAACGAAAATCTTATAAACAGAATTAACAACGACCTTGCAAACGACCTCGGCAATCTTGTTTCAAGAACGGTTGCAATGGTTCAGAAATATTTCGGCGGCACAATCCCTGCCGAAAGAGAAGCCGGCGAATTTGATGAGAGCCTCAAAGCCCTTGCCGCAGAGGTTAAGGGTAAGGCAGAGGAAAGCCTTGATGCTCTTAAATTCTCCGATTCCCTCTCCCATATCTGGAGATTCATTTCAAGAACAAACAAATACATTGACGAAACGGCACCCTGGGCTCTTGCAAAGGATGAAAGCAAAAAAGCACGCCTTGCACAGGTTATGTATAACCTTTGCGAAAGCATCAGAATCATCTCTGTTTTCATTGCCCCCTATCTTCCCGACACAAGCGTTGAAATTCGCCGTCAGATAGGCGTTGCACCCATTGAGAGCTGGGAGGAATGCGGAGTTTTCGGCAAGGAAGAAACCTTCACCGTTGTAAAGGGTGACATAATCTTCCCGAGAATTGACCTTGAAAAGGAGCTCGAAGAGCTTGCCGCTGCACAAAATAAAGAGCCTGAAAATCCCCTCAAAGAAGAAATACTCGGCGTTGCCAAAATCGGCATTGACGATTTCGGCAAGGTTGATTTGAGAGTTGCAAGGATTACCGACTGCTTCCCCGTTAAAAAGGCAAAGAAGCTTCTTCAGCTTACCCTTGATGACGGAACAGGCATTCCGAGAACAGTTGCAAGCGGAATTGCAAAATGGTATAAGCCCGAAGACCTTATAGGCAAGAGCATAATTCTTGTTTCAAACCTCAAGCCTGCCGTTCTCTGCGGAGTTGAAAGCTGCGGAATGATTCTTGCGGCTGATGCGGGCGAGGACGATGTTAAGGTTATTTTCGTTGACGGCGTTCCTGCCGGAAGTAAGGTCAGATAAATGAGAAACATCTTTGACAGTCACGCTCATTATGACAGCGATGCCTTTGATGATGACCGAAAAGAACTGATAAGTGCCCTGCCTGAGCGGGGCATTTGCGGTATTATAAACTGTGCAAGCGATATTGAATCATCAAAAGCCTGTCTTGAACTGAGCAGAGAATATGATTTTATTTACGCCGCCTGCGGTGTTCACCCGGAGGAAGCGGATAAATGCGGCGAAAAGTGGCTCGATGAGCTCCGTGCCCTGTGCGAAAATGAAAAATGCGTTGCAATCGGAGAAACAGGGCTTGATTATCACTATGAGGATGTGCCCCGTGATATTCAGCTTGATGTTTTTGAAAAACAGCTCATTCTTTCAAAGGAGCTTGATTTACCCATCGTTATCCATGACAGGGAAGCCCACGAGGATATAATAAATCTCATCAAAAAACATACTCCCAGAGGAGTAGTGCATTGCTTCAGCGGTTCGGTTGAAATGGCAAGGGAGATTATTAAAGCCGGTATGTATATCGGGCTCGGCGGAGCAACCACCTTCAAAAATGCAAGAAAGCCTGTTGAGGTTGCCGCCGCTGTTCCCTCTGACAGACTACTCATTGAAACAGACTGCCCCTATATGACACCTGTTCCGTTCAGAGGGCAAAGGAACGATTCCTCGTTTATCCCCTGCACAGCGGAGGTTATTGCTTCCGTTCGCAACACAACGGCGCAGGAAATACTTGATATAACCCGAAGCAACGCAAACAGGCTTTTCGGCACAAGCCTTTAATTTAACCGGGCTGACCGGTATAGAAAGAGAAGTATTCTCAATGAAAATACTTGTAATCGGCGATGTTGTATCATCTGCCGGATGCGAATTTTTACGAAAAAGACTTCCATCATTCAAAAAGGAAAACGGTATTCAATTCTGTATTGCCAACGGTGAAAATTCCGCTGTCGGAAACGGAATCACTCCCGAATCCGCGCAATATCTTTTTGACTGCGGTGCGGATTTTATCACCACAGGCAACCATATATTCAGAAGAAAAGAAATATATGATTTTCTCGACAGCAGAAACGACATTATCCGCCCTGCAAATTACTGGAAAAATGCACCGGGCAGGGGTACTGCAGTTGTAGATTTAGGCAGTACGCAAATCAGAATTATTAACCTTTCAGGCTCGGCATATATGGACAGGTGCGATAATCCCTTTACGGCGGTTGATGAAATTCTGAAAAACAACGAATGTAAAATTACCCTTGTGGATTTTCATGCCGAAGCCACGGCAGAAAAAGGTGCTCTGGCTTATTACCTTGACGGTAAGGTTTCCGCAGTTTTCGGCACTCATACCCACATTCTGACTGCCGATGCCCGTGTTTTGCCGAACGGCACGGGATTTATTACGGATACAGGTATGACAGGCCCGGTAAACTCCGTTCTCGGCATTAAGCCCGAAAACAGCATATCCCTTTTCAAAACAGGCTTACCCGTTAAATTTGAAGCCGCAGAGGGTGAATGTATGATGAACGGCTGTATTTTCGATATTGACAAAAAAACAGGTCTTTGCATAAAAGCAGAGGCTGTAAATATCAGGTAAACTATGCAAAAATTATTAAGCTATATGCGTTCCGCCTGCCAGAAATACGGTATGATTGAAGAGGGCGACAAAATTGCCGTGGGCGTTTCCGCAGGCAAGGATTCACTTGCTCTGCTTGCCGCCATGGCAAGGTTAAGAGAATTTTACCCGAAAAAATTTCAGCTTGTTGCCGTCACCGTTGATATGCGTTTCGGTGAAAAAGACGGTGATTTCAGCAGTATTAAAGCCCTTTGCGAAAAACTGAATGTGGAATATTATGTTAAATCCACAAGCCTTGCAAAGCTGATTTTTGAGGTCAGAAAAGAAAAGAACCCCTGCTCACTCTGTTCAAAAATGAGAAGAGGTGCTTTGAATGAGGCGGCAAAAGAGCTGGGCTGTAATAAGCTTGCTTTAGGGCATCACCTTGACGATGTTGCCGAAACATTTATTATGAATCTGTTTAACGGCGGAAGCCTTGACTGCTTTCAGCCCGTTACCTACCTTGACAGGCAGGATATTACGGTAATAAGGCCTATGATTTTTGCAAGGGAAAGTGACTGTGCAAGAGTTGCAAAAAAAGAAAATCTGCCGGTTATTAAAAGCTCCTGCCCTGCGGACGGCACAACGGAGAGAGAGGAAGCGAAGCAGTTTCTTAATTCTCTTGAAAAGAAATACGGTAATGTCAGAGCAAAAATACTCGGTGCGATGCAGAAAAAATGCGTAAACGGATATTGATTATCACTAAATACAATTCTGTGAGGTATGAAATATGAATCTTCGTCAGACTCTGTTCCTTGAGGGAATAAAAAGACTCCTCGGCGGCGGAATAATCAAGGCAGGCACAATCAAGGGTTTTTTTGCCGGAATTATTGCCGTTTTTCAGTTGACAGGCGCAATTCTTTTTGACACACCCGTTACACCCTACGGCCCGAAAATTGATTTAACCGACCGTGAGCTTGTCTGGAGCGATGAATTTAACGGTACCGAAATTGACAGAAAAATTTGGTCAAACAGGGGTGACGGTGTGCGCCGTGGCGGTTACTGGGATATGGAATCACAGGTTTCGGTAAAGGACGGTTGCCTTTATATCACCACGGAATACCGTGAAGACGGTAAATTCGGCCCCGGCTGGTACACCGCAGAGGTTGAAACGCTTAACACCGTTGAGCCGGAATACGGCTACCTTGAATGCAGATGTATCTGCGCCCCCGGTTACGGAATATGGTCTGCTTTCTGGACATTTTCACACGGTGTCGGCAGCATTGACGACACAGGCCATGACGGAGCGGAAATTGATGTTATGGAATCCCCGAACTATTATCAAAACGCCATCCGCAGAAATGCAATTACACACAATGTTCACTATGACGGCTATGCAGAGGCTCACAAAACAGCATTCACAGGCCATTGGAACGCAAAAAATCCTTACACCGAATTTAACACCTATGGCGTTGAATGGACAGCAGATGAACTGATTTTCTACATTAACGGCGTTGAAACCTCACGAATTTCCGGCGACTGTGTGCCCAATGTTAAGGAATGGCTCAAGCTTTCCGTTGAGGTCGGAGGCGACAACGGTATTCCCGATAAGCCGAACGGCAATTCCATTCTTGATAACCCGGAGGGTAAAAGCTTCAAGTCCGATTTCATTGTTGACTATGTGAGAGTTTACAAGGCAAAATAATTCACCTTTTAACGGAGAGAGAAAATGAATAACGGTTTTCACAGCCCCGATGCGGAGGAGCACAGCTCGTTGAGTGAAAATATCAACCGTCTGCTCCTGAAATCCGCAATATTATCCTCTGTACTGCCCCTTATTCTTCTGTTCATTTCAGCCTGTTTCTTTTTTTCGGCTGCCCATACCCTTTTTATAAACTTTTTCACAGTAATATGCCTTGTGCTGACCGTTCTTCCGTTCATTCTTGATTATTTTGTGAAGCTGAAAAAAGTGAACGCTATGGATTATGAGCTTGCATACGGAAAGGTTTTGTCTTTCAGGAGGAACACCTACAGGCGTCCCTCATTTACAGCCTGTGTGTTGATTGACGGCAGAGAAGAAGAAATAAAGGTTTTAGGCTTAAACCGATTCAGAGTCAGTGAAAACAGTGACTGCGTAATTATCAGATACGGCTCGCTTTTCGGCTTGAATATTTTAAGGGATGATTTATTTTCAACCTGATTGAAAAAGAGGAAAATAAAATGGCAAAAATAATAAACGGTGATGTAATTAAAAACATTCCCTGGGAGGAAAAGCCGGAGGGTTATCTCTACCCCGTGTGGCGTTACAGCGGTAACCCGGTTATCACAAGGGATAATCTTTTTATGGCAAACAGTATTTTCAATTCCGCAGTTGTGCCCTTCGGTGACGGATTTGCCGGTGTTTTCAGAGTTGACCTGCGTTCAAGAGACCAGGTTATCGTAACCGGCTTCAGCAGGGATGCAATCCATTGGGATTTAGATGATAAAATAATCTTCTACGGCTATGACCCGAGAATTTGCAAAATTGACGGTAAATATTATCTGAGCTGGGTTAAGCATACCCCGAAAGGGACGGTTATAGGCATTGCCTGTACAACCGATTTTGAAAGCTGGGCGGAGCTTGAGGAAGCCTGCTATCCTGTTGCAAGAAACGGCGTGCTTTTTCCGAGAAAAATAAATGATGAATATATGCTTCTCATAAGGCCCTGCGACAGAGGTCACACACCCTACGGCGATATTTTCATTCAGCGCAGCAGGGATTTGGAATACTGGGGCAAATACAGATTTGTAATGAGCCCTGTTAAAAACTGGGAAATGACAAAAGTAGGTGCGGGACCCACACCCATTGAAACCGATGAGGGATGGCTGCTGTTTTACCACGGCGTTATTACAAGCTGTAACGGCTTCACCTACAGTATGGGAGCCGCCCTGCTTGATAAAAATGAGCCCTGGAAGGTACTCCACAGGGCAGACAGTTATCTGCTTGCTCCCCACGAAATATATGAAACCGCGGGCGATGTGCCGAATGTAGTTTTCCCCTGTGCCGCCCTTGCAGATGCCGAAACAGGAAGAATTGCAATTTATTACGGCGCCGCCGACACCTCGGTCGGCATTGCATTTACCACGGTTGATGAAACAGTAAAATTCATAAAAGAACACGATTTGGTCAAATAAGCAAATATCGGCGGTTTCGGAATTTGCGCAATTCCCGAATCCGCCGTTTCCAATCCGTTAATTATTCAGATGATAAGAATAAAGACAAAGCAAGACAAAATAAGACAAAATAAGACAAAATAATAAAAAAATTTTCAAAAATCTCTTGACTAATTGCTATTTTGGTGATATATTATTTGAGCGTTGTGCTGGTGTAGCTCAGTTGGTAGAGCAGCTGATTTGTAATCAGCAGGTCGGGGGTTCAAGTCCGTCCACCAGCTCCACCCTTAGGGGTAAAATTAAATAAGGAAGAGTTCCCGAGCGGCCAAAGGGAGCAGACTGTAAATCTGCCGTCAACGACTTCGGTGGTTCGAATCCACCCTCTTCCACCAAAAAATAACGAGGCAAAAGCTTCGTTATTTTTTTATTATACACCGACAAGAGCCACCGAGTTTTATCGCTCGATGGCTCTGTCAATTATATGTGCTTTGTTTGACGCTCTGCGCCTATTTTACCGTCAAATGGCGTAAAGGTCTTTGAGCTTAAGCAGATGCTCATACCTTGCAACGCTTGTTTCCTCTGCAAGAGTGAAGAGTGATTCAGCTCTGTCGGGGAATGAGCGTGTAAGTGATGAGTAACGAGCTTCATTCATAATGAAATCTCTGTAGCTTGTTGTTGCTGGCTTGCTGTCGATTGTGAACGGATTCTTGCCCTCTGCCTTAAGAGCGGGGTTAAATCTGAACATATTCCAGTAACCGCAGTCAACAGCCTTCTTCATTTCAGCCTGGCAGTTTGTCATGCCGCCCTTAATTGAGTGCATTTCGCAGGGAGCGTATGCAATAACAATTGAGGGACCGTGATATGCTTCAGCCTCTGTGAGAGCCTTAATTGTCTGATTCTGGTCAGCACCCATAGCAATCTGTGCAACATAAACATAGCCGTAGCTCATTGCGATTTCAGCAAGTGACTTCTTGGCTACTGCCTTACCTGCTGAAGCGAACTGTGCAACCTGACCGATGTTTGAAGCCTTTGAAGCCTGTCCGCCGGTGTTGGAGTAAACCTCGGTATCAAATACCATAATGTTAACATCTTCACCGGAAGCAAGAACATGGTCAACACCGCCGAAGCCGATATCGTATGCCCAGCCGTCACCGCCGAAAATCCAAACGGATTTCTTTGCGAGGTATTCTTTCTCTGCAAGGATTGACTTGCAGGTGTCACAATCAGCACCCTCAAGAGCTGCAACGAGAGCCTTTGTTGCCGCACCGTTTGCTGCACCGTCATCAACTGTGTCAAGGTAAGCTTTTGCAGCTGCCTTAACTTCATCTGATGCACATTCTGACTCTGCTACTGTCTTAACCTTAGCGATGAGTGAGTTACGGATAGCATTCTGACCGAGGTACATACCGAAGCCGTGCTCTGCGTTATCTTCAAAGAGGGAGTTAGCCCATGCAGGACCGTGACCTTCTTTATTGGTTGTGTAGGGTGATGTTGCTGCAGGGCCGCCCCAGATTGATGAACAGCCTGTTGCATTTGAAATGTACATTCTGTCACCGAAGAGCTGGGTGATAAGGCGTGCATAAGATGTTTCTGCACAGCCTGCGCAGGAGCCTGAGAACTCAAGAAGAGGAGTCTTGAACTGACTGCCGATTACGGTGTTGTCAGTGCATTCTTCCTTAACGGAAACATTAGCAACCATATAATCAAATACGGGCTGCTGTGCATCCTGGCTCTCTCTTGAAACCATTTTGAGTGAGTTTGTGGGACAAACGCCGATACAAACTCCGCATCCCATACAGTCAAGGGGAGAAACTGAAAGTGAATACTTATAAACGCCCTTGCCCTTGCCTGCCTTCTTATCAACGATAATTGCATTCTCGGGAGCAGCAGCTGCTTCTTCGGGAGTGAGAAGGAAGGGTCTGATTGTAGCATGGGGGCAAACATAGGAGCACTTATTACACTGTGCACAGGTTTCACCGTTCCAAGCGGGAACAGCAACTGCAACGCCTCTCTTTTCAAAAGCGGCGGCACCCTGCTCAAATGTACCGTCAACATGGTCCATAAATGCTGAAACGGGGAGTGAATCGCCGTTCATAAGACCAACGGGCTTCATAATGCTGTTAACCTGCTTTGCAAGCTTTGATGCTGATGCATCGTCTGCTTCTGCGGCGGCATCAACTGCATTTGCCCAGTCAGCGGGAACATCAATCTTCTTATATGCCGAAGCACCGAGGTCAATGGCTTTCTCGTTCATCTGAACGATTTCAATGCCCTTCTTCATAAACTTCTGTGCTTTTTCTTTCATATAGCCGATTGCTTCCTCTTCGGGAAGAACCTTTGAAAGTGAGAAGAATGCGGACTGAAGAATTGTGTTTGTTCTCTTGCCGAGACCAATCTGTGCGGCAAGGTCAATAGCGTTAACTGTGTAAAGCTGGATGTTGTTGTTTGCGATATATCTCTTTGCTTCTGCATTGAGCTTTTCGCCAAGCTCCTTTTCATCCCACTGGCAGTTAATAAGGAATACACCGCCGGGCTTAACATCATTAACCATCTTATAACCCTTTTCAACATAGGAGGGGTTATGGCAGGCAACGAAGTTTGCCTTGTTGATGTAATAGGGGCTCTTGATGGGCTTATCACCGAAACGGAGGTGAGAAATGGTGATACCGCCTGTCTTCTTTGAGTCATACTGGAAATATGCCTGAACATACTTGTTGGTATGGTCACCGATAATCTTAATGGAGTCTTTGTTTGCACCAACGGTACCGTCACCGCCGAGACCCCAGAATTTACATTCGATTGTTCCCTCTGCAGCAGTGTTGGGAGCAGCCTTTTCAGCAAGTGAAAGACCTGTTACATCATCATTGATGCCGAGTGTGAACTGTGCCTTGGGAGCATCCTTTGCAAGCTCATCATAAACTGCAAATACGCTTGCGGGAGGAGTATCCTTTGAGCCGAGACCGTAACGGCCGCCGACAACCTTGAGGTCTGTTCTGCCTGTCTTTGCAAGAGCGGCAACAACATCAAGGAAGAGAGGCTCGCCGAGTGAGCCGGGCTCCTTTGTTCTGTCAAGAACAGCGACCTTCTTTGCAGATGCGGGGATTGCTTCTGCAAGCTTTTCTGCTGAGAAGGGTCTGTAAAGACGAACCTTGACAAGGCCGACCTTTTCGCCCTTTGCGGTAAGGTAATCAATAACCTCTTCAGCAACATCACAGATTGAGCCCATAGCTACGATAACTCTCTCTGCATCGGGAGCGCCGTAGTAGTTGAAGAGCTTGTAGTTTGTGCCGAGCTTTGCATTAACCTTATCCATATATTCTTCAACAACTGCGGGAAGAGCCTCATAATACTTGTTGCAGGCTTCTCTGTGCTGGAAGAAGATATCGCCGTTTTCGTGTGAGCCGCGCATAACGGGTCTTTCGGGGTTAAGAGCACGCTTGCGGAATGCTTCAACAGCATCCATATCGCACATTTCTTTAAGGTCATCATAATCCCAAACGGCAATCTTCTGAATTTCGTGAGAAGTACGGAAGCCGTCAAAGAAGTTGATGAAGGGAACTCTGCCCTTTATTGCGGCAAGGTGAGCAACAGCGCCGAGGTCCATTACTTCCTGGGGATTTGTTTCGGCAAGCATTGCGAAACCTGTCTGACGGCAGGCATAAACGTCTGAATGGTCACCGAAAATGTTAAGTGCATGTGAAGCTACACAACGGGCTGAAACATGGAATACACAGGGAAGAAGCTCACCTGCAATTTTATACATATTGGGTATCATAAGAAGAAGACCCTGGGATGCAGTGTAGGTTGTGGTGAGAGCACCTGCTGCGAGTGAACCGTGAACTGTACCCGATGCACCTGCTTCAGACTGCATTTCAGCAACCTTAACTGTTGTTCCGAAGATGTTCTTAAGACCCTGTGCTGACCACTGGTCAACATAGTCTGCCATGGGGCTTGAGGGAGTGATGGGATAAATTCCCGCTACCTCGGTAAACGCATAGCTTACATGAGCCGCAGCGTTGTTACCGTCCATGGTCTTCATTTTTCTTGCCATAGAAATTTACCTCCATTAGAGTAATTAAAAAGTATTCTGCGAGTATATTTAATACCACAATAGAGTATAACACCCTGTTCCCGTTTTGTAAAGGATAATTTGTAAATAACTTTAATATAGTCTTTATGGAACATACTCTGTTAAAAAAACAGAGGTGAAGCCTTACACCGAAAGCCTCACCCTTTGAACTGTTATTTACCAGATTTTCTTTGAATCTATATCTTCCTTTGCAAGAGCTGTAAAGTCCTCAACGGACATAGAGCCTATATCGCCCTCGCCTCTCTTACGAACGGAAACAGTACCCTCGTCCGCTTCCTTATCACCGATAACAAGCATATAGGGAATCTTCTGAAGCTGTGCTTCACGGAGCTTATAGCCGAGCTTTTCACTCCTTGAATCAACCTCACATCTGATACCGAGCTTATCAAGCCTTGCGGCAACCTGCTTTGCATAATCCTGATGCCTGTCTGCAATGGGCAGGAGCTTAACCTGAACGGGTGCAAGCCAGATGGGGAACGCACCTGCAAAATGCTCTGTGATAACGCCGAGGAATCTTTCAACAGAGCCGAAAACAACACGGTGAATCATAACGGGAGTATGCTTTTCTCCGTCAGAGCCGGTATATTCAAGGTTAAATCTGCCGGGGAGCTGATAGTCAAGCTGAATCGTGCCGCACTGCCATGTTCTGCCGAGGCTGTCTTTAATATGGAAATCAAGCTTCGGGCCGTAGAAAGCACCGTCACCCTCATTAACGATATATGTTTTGCCGACACCTGTTATTGCGTCTGCAAGGGCGTTGGTTGCAATCGCCCAGTCCTCTTCGGAGCCGATATGGTCCTCCGGCATAGTTGAAAGCTCAATTTCATAGGGCAGACCGAAAAGGTCATAAACCTCATCGAAAAGCTTTGCAATTCTGACAACCTCATCGGTAATCTGCTCCGGCGCAAGAAGAATATGAGCATCATCCTGTGTAAAGCAGCGAACACGGAACATACCGTGAAGTGCACCCGAAAGCTCGTTTCTGTGGACTCTGCCGAGCTCACCGTAACGCAGGGGCAGTTCTTTATACGAATGGGGCTCTAAATCGTAAACAAGGATACTGCCGGGGCAGTTCATGGGCTTAATTGCAAAATCCTCATCCTCAATTACGGTTGTGAACATATCATCGTGATAATGCTCCCAGTGGCCGGAGGTTTCCCAAAGAGTTCTTCTCATAATCTGCGGGGTTGAAATTTCAAGGTAATCCCACTTTTTATGAACCTCGTGCCAGTAATCAAGAAGAGTGTTGCGCAAAACCATTCCCTTGGGCAGGAAGAAGGGCATACCGGGTGCTTCGTCACGGAACGCAAAGAGTCCGAGCTCTCTGCCGAGCTTTCTGTGGTCTCTTTTCTTTGCCTCTTCAATAGCTTCAAGATAAGCCTCCAAATCCTCTTTCTTTGTGAAAGCGGTGGCGTAAATTCTCTGAAGCATCTTATTCTTTTCGTCGCCTCTCCAGTAAGCGCCGGTTGCGGAGGTGAGCTTGAAAGCCTTAACCTTACCGGTTGAGCCGAGGTGAGGGCCTGCACAGAGCTCAATGAAATCGCCCTGCTTGTAAAAGCTTATGTTTTCGCCCTTATCTGCGTGTTCCTTAACAAGCTCAACCTTATAGATTTCGCCCTTTTCCTCATAAAATTTGATTGCCTCATCGGGGGTCATTTCAAATTTTTCGAGGGGAAGATTTTCCTTGATGATTTTCTTCATCTCTGCTTCAATTTTTTCAAGGTCTTCGGGGGTAAAGGGCTTTTCAACATCAAAATCATAATAAAAGCCGTTTTCAATGGCAGGGCCTATTGCAAGCTTTGCTTCGGGGAAAAGGCGTTTAACTGCCTGGGCAAGAATATGGGATGCGGTGTGGCGGTAAGTTCTTTTGCCGTCCTCATCATCAAAGGTAAGGATTTCAAGCGTGCAATCATTATCAATGGCTGTTCTTAAATCCTTAACCTCACCGTCAATTTTGCAAACGCAGGCAGCCCTTGCAAGGCCGTCACTGATGCTTTTTGCAACCTCATAAGCGGAAATACCGCTTTCAAATTCTCTTACATCATCTCTGAGAGTAATTTTTACCATAATGTCGTTTCCTTTCTGAAATATTCAAATAAAAAAGCTTCACCCCGTCAAAAAACAGGATGAAGCAATAACTCCACGGTTCCACCTGAATTCCGGGCAAAGCCGGCACTCAAAGACCTTAACGCAGTCATACGGCTCCCCTTATTTCGGGGAACACTCGGCAGTGGTACAAAGGCAAAAAGTCATACTGTTCTCACAGCCACGAAACAGCTCTCTGAATGGCTTTTATCTGCATTTGCTTCTGCTTCAACGCTTTCTCTATATCGCAAATATTAACACTATATATTGTTATTGTCAACTGTTTTTATACAAAATATATAAAACTTCTTGACTTTGTATATACAATAGTATAAAATAGTTTAGAATTTTGTGTATTGTGGGTATAAATATGCATTATTCACTGGTTTTTTGAATTTCAATAACTATATGAAAAATCCATTGTAAAGGAGGAATGACAAATTGGATTCAATATTACCGATTCTTATAGCCGCAGTTGCCGCACTTGTTGTCGGCGGAGTAATTGGCTTTATCCTGGGCGGTTCACATAGGAAAAAAGTTGCAGAAGCAGAAATCGGTTCAGCTGAAAAAGAAGCAAAGAAAATCGTCAGCGATGCCATTGCAAGTGCCGAAGCAAAGAAAAAAGAAGCAATTATTGAAGCAAAAGACGAAATCCACAAGCAGCGAACAGAAACAGAAAAAGAGCTGCGTGAAAGAAGAACGGAGGTTCAGCACCTCGAAAGAAGAATAACCCAAAAAGAGGAATCTCTCGACAAAAAGAGTGAAAACCTTGAAAAGAAAGAGGAAATTCTTGAGGGCAAAATCAAGGTTGCCGATGAAAAAATCGCAGAGCTCGAAACAATGAAAAAGAGTGAGCTTGAAATTCTTGAAAGAATATCGGGCTACACACAGGAACAGGCAAAGGAATTCATTATCAGCCAGCTTAATGACAAGCTTGACCACGAAAAAGCTGTCAAAATTCAGGAATACGAGCAGAAAACAAGAGATGATGCCGATAACCTCGCAAGAGAGATTATCACAACGGCAATTCAGCGCTGTGCCGCAGACCACGCCGCAGAGGCAACCGTTTCCGTTGTTCCCCTGCCCAATGATGAAATGAAGGGCAGAATCATCGGCCGTGAGGGCAGAAATGTTCGTGCAATCGAAATGGCAACAGGCGTCAGCCTTATTATTGACGACACACCTGAGGTTATTACAATTTCATCCTTTGACCCCGTCAGAAGAGAAATTGCAAGACTCACCCTTGAAAAGCTCATTGCAGACGGCAGAATTCATCCGGCAAGAATTGAAGAGCTTTACGAAAAGGCAAAGAAAGAGGTTGAGCTGACAGTTAAGCAGACCGGCGAGCGTGCTCTCATTGATGCGGGCGTAAACAATGTTAACCCCGAAATCGTTAAGCTTCTCGGCAAGCTCAAATACCGCACAAGCTACGGTCAGAATGTTCTTAACCACTCTCTTGAGGTTTCATATATCGCAGGTCTTATGGCTTCAGAGCTCGGCGCCGATGTTAAGAGCGCAAAGAGAGCCGGACTTCTTCACGATATAGGCAAGGCACTTGACCACGAGATGGAGGGAACTCATGTTTCTCTCGGTGTTGAATTTGCAAAGAAATACAGAGAGAACGAAACAATTCTCAATGCCATTGAAGCACACCACGGCAATGTTGAGCCGAAAACAATCGTTGCAAGCCTTGTTCAGGCTGCAGATGCAATTTCAGCCGCAAGACCCGGTGCAAGAAGAGAAGACCTTCAGAATTACATCAAGCGTCTTGAAGCACTCGAAAAAATTGCAACATCATTTGAGGGCGTTGAAAAATCATTCGCCATTCAGGCAGGCCGTGAGGTCAGAATCATCGTTAAGCCCGAACAGGTTTCGGATGACAGAATGGTTATTCTTGCAAAAGAAATTGCCGAAAAGATTGAGGCGGATATGGAGTATCCCGGCGAGATTAAGGTAAATCTCATAAGAGAGACTCGTGCCCACAGCACCGCTAAATAAAAAATTTGACGGTAAAACAGGCGCAGAGCGTCAAACAAAACCGCATACAAACGATAGAGCCATTGAGCATAAAAGTTCAATGGCTTTTTCTATCGTGGTAATTTGTTTGACTAAGTGCCTTTGCCTCGCTTCCGTACAATAGTACTGTCGCACTCGGCAAATGCACTTTCTGCATCCTATTTTCCTCGCCAAATTTGGCGTGCTACCACTCATTTTCCGTGATGTTCAATAGGTTGTTTAATAGGAATTATCTGAAAATATCCGTATAGGAATAGTGCTAAAAAAATAAGCAGCCTCATAAAATTTTTCAAAAAAGTTGTTAAATCTGTAAAATAAATATCTGTGACAGAAGCCAAAGCCCTTGAAAAATCTAATATTTCAGCAAATTTACTATTTTTTGAAAAAATTGTGAAAAAGTTCTTGACAAGTTGCATAATGTGTGCTATATTGTAGTTGAAAAGAGGGACAAGGTAAACCGAAAGGGTAAATCCGAGGAGTAAAATCCAATCCCGCTTTGGAGATATAAAGTTTAAAAAGAAAGGCGGCGAGTCCGATGAACAGTTCAGTTATCGGCCCCGCATCCGAGAAGCTTTCATAAATAGTCCGGTCTTCAAAACCGGATAGTTCAGAAAGAACAAAAAAAGAAAGTCCGGTTGTGGGGTCAGAAAAAATTAAATAAAAAAATAAGCATAAAGGATGTAATCACCAAAGAGATTTAGTAACTTAAAAAAACCAAATCTTAAAAGAAAGAATCGTGATTCCGATGGGTCATTTAACTTGAACTTATAATACAAGGAAAGTTAGGCGATAGCCATGTTTAATATGCTGGAATTTTAAGATGCTCCCGAGTCGTAACGGCTCGGGAGCTTAATCGTTTGCTTGTCTGAAATAATCAGAAAAATCTGAATACTTTTGTAAAAACAGATGTGCCGTATTTCTGCGGCACATCTTTGCGTTTATTGATTTTCCGTAAGAATTACGGTGGCGGTATATTCGCCGCTGAGCCAGCACCGGCTGCTGTTCAGAATAACCGGAGCGGTAATCTGCGTTTTGGAATCATCCGTTACCTTCGACATATCAATATACAGCACCGCATTATCAGAATTCAGCTCATTTATTTCTTCCTCAGGGCCTATGATTTTTACTTTATTGAACCGTATATCATAGCTTTCGGGGTTTACTCCCTCCTGCGTGTTTACAAACTCAACCTGTGACGGCGTTTCAATGGTAACGCTCTTCATTCCCTTAACATTAACCGTAACGGTAAATTTTTCCGTTGAATCCGTAACAACTCCGCCCGTAATATCGGAGGCTTTGACGGTGAACACATTTTTACCCTCTTTGAGTGAACTGAAATCAATATTTGCAATCTCAAATTCGGTTATACCCTCAAGCTTGTTTTCCGAAAGTCCGAATTCAGCCTTTGCAGGTGAAACAGTAACCTCAAACGGCATCGCATCAACATAATCGGCAGGCTTGTTTGTAAATGACACCCCTGCATTCAGAATTGCCTTTTTATAGACGGGCACGGTAATATGGGCAATGGTGCTCTTGCGGTTAAAGGTTATATTCTCCGGAACACTTCCGTCCCTTGTAACGGGAACAATATCCGCATCAACCGTAATGCTCTGGGTCAACGGGCCGGCAACCTCTGCTTTTGCAACAACCTTTTGAATTTTATTGACTTCACTTTCAGGCCCGGAAATCTTGATAACCGAGGATTCCGTCATAAGATATTCATCAACATAATAGCCGTCCTGTGCAGGCTCGCCTGTGAAATCGACTATGGTTTCAATGGAAAATTCCTTTTCCTTGGGGTAATCAAAGAAAACTTTTATTTCTCCGGCAGAAAGCTCCGTTATATCAAAGCCGGCACGGTTATCCGTTGTGTCGGCACTTAAGGGCAGAGAGAATGTGCCCTCGGAATTTACATAGCCCGTATTTGCCGAAACAACGATTTTATCCGCAATATCATCATTTTCAACAATATACTTTTTGCCTGTAACCGTAACATCAACATTAAACTTACTTTCGCCGTAAGGCTCAAGACCCATTTTTTTCTGAACTGTTGAATAGTCGATTGTAACGGGAACATTTCTGATTGTTTTTGTAACCTCCGGGGCAAGCTCCGTTGAAACAATGAGCCAAATCAAAATCGAAAGCAGCAGAGAAATTACAAAAACGAACTTATTGTTATAAAAAAGTGCACTGAATTTATTTTTTTTCATTTTTTCAGGCCCCTCATAAATTTCTTAACGGATGAATTATCATCTTTTTTTGAATTTTCCACAAAGTAATTGAGCAGTGCTTCTCTTAAATCGGCTTCGGAATAATCTCTTGTGAGCTTACCCTCTTTGGCGATTGATATGTTACCTGTTTCCTCGGAAACAACAATTATCATCGCATCACAAAGCTCGCTCATACCGAGAGCGGCTCTGTGCCTTGTGCCTAAATCGCTTGAAACCGATTCGCTCTTTGTCAGAGGCAAAACACAGCCGGCGCTGTGTAATCTGCCCTGTCTGACAACTGCCGCACCGTCATGCAAAGGAGAATTGGGGAAGAAAATATTACCGATAAGCTCGTGCGAAATTTCAGCATCAACGGCTGTACCCGTTTTTATCACATCGCCTAACAAGGTGTCATGCTCCATAACAATGAGAGCACCCGTTTTGCTGTCGCTCATTCTCTGAACAGCCTTGCAGATTTCAATAATCGCCGTTCTGACCGTTTCATTATCGGCATTGCCGTTACCCTTCAGAAACTGTCTGATAAACCCGATTCCGTTCTTGCCCATTCGCTCAATAACCTGACGGATTTCCGGGTTAAAAACAACAACAAGAATAAGGAATATGTTTTTGAATATATACTGGAACATATATGTGCTTGCCTGCATTTTGAAAACATAAACAAGCAGGTAGCAAATCAGCAAAACAACAAGTCCCTTAACAAGCTGAAATGCCCTCGTTTCTCTTATAAGCTTTATTGCCTGATATATAACGAAAGTTACAAGAGCAATATCAAACAAATCCGCCGCACCGAAATTAAGCTGCGGTATTTTAGCAAAGAAATTTGTTATTGTATCAAAAAACTCCATTGAAGAAGCACACTTCCCCTCCGAATTAGTATGTGAAGATTATCTGTGATGTTATCACAAATATTTCTCAAAATCAAACCGAGAATAAAAATTTTACAAAAAGTTAAATTTTCGTTTAATCTTTGTTTACCGTTTCAACCATTGCAATCGCCTGTGCGGATATTCCGAGGCCCTCTCCCGTAAAGCCGAGTTTTTCCTCCGTGGTAGCCTTAACGGAAACAAGTGACTTATCAATTCCGATGGCATAAGCAATGTTCTCTCTCATTTTTTCAATATGAGGCTTCATTTTCGGCATCTGCGCTATTATTGTTGAATCAATATTAACAACCTTAAAACCGTTTGCATTAAGGTGATTTACCATTTCGGAAAGAAGCTTAAGGGAATCAGCCCCTTTATATTTTTCATCCGTATCCGGGAAAAGACAGCCTATATCACCAAGGGCGGCGGCACCTAAAAGTGCATCGGAAATTGCGTGGAGCAAAACATCCGCATCGGAATGACCGAGCAAGCCCTTTTCATATTCAATTTCCACTCCGCCTATAATAAGCTTTCTGCCTTCAACAAGGCGGTGAACATCATAGCCCTGACCTATTCGCAGCATTTTTCTGCCTCCTGAACAAATCTGTCATAAGTTGTTATGCAGTTAAGCACCTTAACAAGTGAATTTGCGCTGAGCCTTGAGGGTAAATTATACATTTTAAGAAGCCTCTGCCTTTTTTCGGCACTGTCCGTTTTTCCGCTGAAGCCCAGCTCGTAAAGGTCTTGTTTTGTAATCGGTCTTTCCGGCTCCGTGACCCTTTCGCAAAACACCCCTGCTTTTTCAAGGGCTTCAATAATTATCTCCTCGCTGACTCCCTCAACACCGAGCTTACCCTCCTTTGAGGGCTCGGCTTTTCTTTTTTCTTTACCGAAAATATCGGGGATATAGGCGTTGATAACATTTTTCGGGTCAACCGTTGAGCCGATAAACGAACGAATTTTGAAGCCTGCGGAATCGCTGTCGGTCAAAACCACTATACCCGTTTTCTCCGAAAGTGTTCTGATTAACCTCTGCATTTCCTTATCCTTGAAAATACCGAAGCCGGAGGTTTCTATAATCGGGGCATCAATTATCCCGGAGAGCTTGATTTTATCATATCTGCCCTCAACGATAACAGTCTGCTTGATTTTAATCATTTTCGTTTACCCGCCCTTGTGAGTTTAACAAGAGTCTGCTCTAAAATCCGCTTTTTATCTGTGGATGAGCTTTTCATTTCTTCATCCGCCTCACTTAAAATTTCAATACTCTCCGCAAGCTGTTCAAAGGTGAGAGAATTGCCGTTTGAAGCCGCCTTTTGCAGACGGAACTCACCTTTTTTGTATGCGGAATAATACTGTGCAAGCACACCTGCGTTTTCCCCTGCCTTAACAGCCGCCTTTGCACGGTAAATATCGGTATATTGAGCAATGAGAGCACCGAGAATCATATATTCATCCTCTCTCATCTCAAACAACTTTGAAAGGCGGTGAAATGCGGAGTCAAATTTGCCTGCTGTCAAATCCTTAATCATATCAAAAACCTTTAATTCAAGGCTTTTTATACAAACGGCATCCACATCAGTTCTTTTTATATTTGCATCCGCATAGGCGCAGACTTTTTCAAGCTCATTAAGAAGCAAATTCAAATCCGTACCGACACTGCTTACAAGATAATCCGCAACACCGGGGTCAAACTGCTTGCCCCTCTTTTTAGCACCCGCCTCAAGAACTCTCGCAAGCTCGGAGGCGGTCTTTTGTGAAAACTCAACCGTACAGCCGTATTCATTAAAAAGCTTTACCATTGCATTGAAGCTTTTACCCCTGGGCTGAACGGTAGGATAGGCAAAAACAAGGGTGTTATCCTCCGGGTTTTCTTCAAGGAGGGTTTTAAGTGATTCCAAATCCTTGTCGTCACACTCTCCGACAGGGTATTCCTTAACAATTACGCACTTGCTTTCAGCCATCATCGGAACGGCAAGACAGCTTTCATATATTTCCGAAAGCTCCGTGCTTTCGCACTCGTAAATTTTAAGGTTAAAATCTCTGAAGCCCTCATCAACACTGACCTGAGCCAGCTTTTCTGTATAGTTTTTCGTTAAATAGGTTTCTTCACCGTAAAGAAGATAAATGCCGTTGAAGTTGGTTTTAATTTTCGCCTTTAATTCCTGCTCCGTAATTACAGGCATTTTTTCATCCCCTTTCGGCTTTAACAGAGCCTTTAACGGCTCTCAAAATTACATTACCGCACTCTGCGGTTGCAACTGCATTGACGCCGCTTTGCTTTAATTCATTCTGTATCTGCGTTCCCCTGCCGTTATCGGCGGAAATAACAATACACTTCAGATTTATATTATTTATGTTTTCGGGATAATCCGAACGGAATATTATTACATCGCTGTTTCTGAATTTTTCGGGCAGCTCTTCATAATCAAAGCAAGGATTATCACAAATAAGAAATTTTCCGTCAGCGGTTGAAATCAGCACGGTATTTACGCCACCGGCATTATAAATTTCAACCGATATATTTTTTGTGCTTTCAGCCTCCGAAAGGCTGCCTTTTCTGATTTCTTTCGTAAGTGTATCAAACCCCACAGGCAAAGAATCATAATAAGCCGATTCCGGCAAAGCACTGTCAAAAAGCTTCGGCATATATTCACAGCAGTCATCTGCTCCGCAGGGCAAAATAAGCTCATCCACCCTGCCGCCGTTATCGTTTATGCCGTAATATATTGTGTTAAAGCCGTAAAACGATGTTCCGCCGCAGCCTACAAGAACATTATCGCCGTTTTTTGAAGCAAGAACAGACAAGCCGTCACCCACATCAAAAACGGTTATTCTTGTTTCTCTTTTTTGCATAAGGGCATAAACGGGAATTGCGGAAACAAGCACTAATATAAAGCAGGCGTAACACTTTATATTTGCTTTACCGTTCGTCCAATAAACGATTATCAGAAAAGCAACCGCAAGCAGGAACGCCGCACCGAGCATAAGGGCATATTTTTCCGAAACGGAAAAATTCAGAAATGAAGCCTTTGAAAGCTTTTCGGTTATCCGAATAATATATTTTGCAATCATTCCCGAGCAAAAAGCAGGAATATTTATTATTTTAACTGCAACAAGTGAAACAATCACCCCTGCCCCTGCCGTAATCATACATAATTCCGCAGGGAGAATCGACAGCAGATTTGCCGGAATACTCAGCAGATTAAAACTGCCGTAGGTTGTGAGAGTAACAGGGAGATTAAAGAGAATTACAATAAGAGTTATTAAAACCGTATCAATAAGGTTTTTACCGATACCCCTGCTCTTTTTCGCAAATTTCAGCTTCGGTCTTAAAAATTCGGAATAACAGATTACACCGAGAGTTGAAATTGCCGAAAGCTGAAGCGAAACGGAGCACATTGCAAAGGGATTTGTCAGGGCAATCACAGTCAGGGCAAAGCCCAGAGAATTCAGAGAATCCCTTTCTCTTGACAGAATGATTGAAGCAAGGTAAACAAGCATCATTATTCCGGCTCGAACTGCTGAATAGGTCATACCCGTCAGAAGCATAAGAAAAAGAACTGCAACACCTGTAACGACACAAGATATTTTTTCGCTTATATGAAGCTTTTTCAATATGAACAGAACTGCCGCCGACCAAAGAGAAATATGAAGCCCCGAAACGCAGATAATATGCGTAATTCCGCAAGCCTTAAGGTTGCCGTATGCTTTATCGGAAAGATAATCCTTATTACCGAGAAGCAGAGCCGTACACAATGCACCGTAATCATTCGGCAGTAAACCCATTATGCGTGCTTCTATATTACTGCGAAGCCGGACGATTTTATATGCAAGCGGTTTTTCCGCTTCGGGAATATTATTTATACTGTAAATTCCGTTCTCTGCATAAGCCCCTAAAAAACGGTTTTCAGCCTTATTGTTTTTAAGTGAAATTTCAAAATCCCTGCCGAGAACATAGAAATTGAAATTACCGCTGACCTCATCATAGGGCTCAAGCTCCGGGCACTCCGAAAACATCAGCCTGAGCCGTATTTTTGCCCTTTCGCCGTCCACAGAGGAGGTCACCGCTTCATAATAATAATTTCCGTTTTCCGCCTGTGATTCGGAGGTGATTTTTACTGTTGCCTGATGAACGGTATCTGCAAGAGAAATCTGCGGACAGTAATAAAACTCGTTAACGCAAATCAGCATTAAGCAGGCAACCGCACCGCTTGCAAGAGCAGCAGGAATCACTCTTTGCTGTTTTACCGTTTTAACAAGCAGAGAAATCACAAGCCCGGCTGTAAATATGCAGAGGAACACAACCGAAGCCCCCGTGCCGTAATTACCGAGCAGGGCAAGAACAAAGAAAACGGTGAAGCCGATAAGGGCAAAAGGTCTTGTCATAATATTTTATCAGCCTGCGGGCCAGCCGAATTCACGGCCTGCCATAAGGTGAAAATGGAGGTGCTTAACGCTCTGGCCGGCACTTTCGCCGCAGTTGTTTACGATTCTGAAGCCGTCTGCAAGACCCTTTTCTTTTGCGATAATGGCGGCAACCTCAAAAATATGAGCAACAACACCGCTGTTTTCTTTTGTTATATCCGCCGCAGAGGTAATATGCTCTTTCGGAATAATAAGTATATGAACGGGTGCCTGAGGCTCAAGGTCATTGAATGCCACAACGGTATCATCCTCATAAACCTTTGTTGAGGGGATTTCACCCGATGCTATTTTACAGAAAATACAATCCATTTTATTTTCCTCCGTTTTGTTAAAGGCTGCTGCAACAAGATTATTCACTTACCGCAACAGCCGATAAGCTTTACTTTAACATTTCTTTAACGGTTGCTTCTGCCGTAGCCATTGCTTCATCAACCCTTGAAGCGTCCTTTGTACCTGCCATGGCGCTGTCGGGTCTTCCTCCGCCGGAGCCGCCTGCAACGGCAGAAATCTTTTTAACGATATTGCCTGCGTGTGCTCCGCCTGCAACCGCATTTTTACCGCAGGCACAGGCAAAGTTTGCATTGTTGCCGTTTACACCGCAGATAAGGATAATAAGGTTATCATCCTCCTTTACCTTATCGCACATATTACGAAGCTCGCCGGGATTAACACCCTCAACCTTTGATGTAACGAGCTTGAATGCACCGACTGAAACGGCGTTGCTCATAAGGTCGCCTGTTTTCATTGCGGAAATCTCGCCTCTGAGCTTTTCAATTTCTTTTTCGTTTGCTTTAAGGTCAGCCATAAGGCTTGCCGCTCTCTTATCAATTTCACCTGTGTTTGCAAGCTTCATTGATACGGCTGTATTTCTTATAAGCTCATTATTCTTTGCAATATAGTCAATTACGCCGAAGCCGGTTACACCCTCGATTCTGCGAACACCTGCCGCAACAGAGGATTCGGAAACAATTTTGAAAAGTCCGATTTTGCCCGTGTTGCTTACATGAGTACCGCCGCAGAATTCAACGGAGTAATCCCCTGCCTTGACAACTCTGACTATCTTGCCGTATTTTTCACCGAAGAGAGCCATTGCACCGAGCTTTTTAGCCTCTTCAATGGGCATTTCATTAACATTAACATCTGTACCGGAAAGTATGATTTCGTTTACTCTGTCTTCAACCCTCTGTATTTCCTCTGCCGTGAGAGCGGAGAAATGTGTGAAGTCAAATCTGACGGAGCCGGGAGTTACAAGCTGACCTGCCTGCTCAATATGAGTACCGAGCAGTTCTCTGAGGGATGCCTGAAGAAGATGGGCGGCTGTGTGGTTTCTGGCAGTTGCCTCTCTTGTTTTAACGCAGATTTCAGCCTTTACCTTATCACCTACGGAAACACTTTCACCGCCTGTGATTTTACCGATATGAAGAACATTGCCGTCAGGAGTTTTCTTTGTCGTTTCAACCTCAAAGGTTACGCCGTTTGCCGTGATAACGCCCTTATCACCGACCTGACCGCCGCTTTCACCGTAAAATACGGTTCTGTCAAGAACAAGCGCCGCTTCGCTGTCGGCATTCGCAAAGTCTGCTCTTTCGCCGTTTACAACGATTGCCTTGATTTCGGCTTCGCAGGAATATTCCTTATAGCCAAGGAATTCGGTTGCGGCAATATCCTTGAGGGATGCACTGCCGCCCTTCCAAGCCTCTGCGCCGGCATCCTTACGGGCTGCTCTTGCGGCGGCTCTGCTTTCGGCATAAAGACGGTTATACTCGTCAATATCAACGCTCATTCCCTTTTCTCCAAGAAGCTCCTTTGTTAAATCAATGGGGAAGCCGAAGGTATCCTGAAGCTTGAATGCATCTGCGCCGGAAAGCACCTTTGAATCGTTCTTTGCAATAAGATTTTCAAGAAGTGAAAGACCTGTATCAATGGTCTTATTGAAGTTTTCCTCCTCCGCCTTGATAACCTTAACGATAAGGTCTTTCTTTTCAACAAGGTTCGGATATGCGTTTGCATTTTCTTTGATAACGGTTTCGCAGACTTTGTAGAGGAATGTTCCCTCAATGCCTAACAATCTGCCGTGGCGTGCGGCTCTTCTCAAAAGACGGCGGAGAACATAGCCCCTGCCCTCGTTTGACGGCATAACTCCGTCACCAATCATAAAGGTTGTGCTTCTGATATGGTCGGTGATAACACGCAGAGAAACATCGTCCTTTTCGTTATCGTGATACTTAACGCCGGCAATATCAATAATATGCTTCATTATATTCTGAACGGTATCAACCTCAAAGAGGTTATCAACGCCCTGCATAATGCAGGCAAGTCTTTCAAGGCCCATACCCGTATCAATGTTACAGCTTTTAAGTCTTGTGTAATTGTTGTTACCGTCATTGTCAAACTGTGTGAAAACAAGGTTCCAGAATTCGGTGTATCTGTCACAGTCACAGCCTACCTTGCAATCGGGTGAGCCGCAGCCGTACTTTTCACCTCTGTCAAAATACAGCTCGGAACAGGGACCGCAGGGGCCTGCGCCGTGCTCCCAGAAGTTATCCTCCTTGCCGAGCCTTGAAATGTGGTCGGGTGAAACACCGATTTCATTTGCCCATATATCGTAGGCTTCATCGTCATCCTGATAAACGGTTACATAGAGCCTGTCAACAGGCATTTTCATAACCTCGGTGCAAAATTCCCAAGCCCAGCGAGTTGCCTCGTGCTTGAAATAATCACCGAATGAGAAATTTCCCAGCATTTCAAAATATGTGCCGTGCCTTGCGGTAATGCCTACTCTTTCAATATCCGGGGTGCGGATACATTTCTGACAGGTTGTAACCCTCGTTCTCGGAGGAGTAAGCTCGCCTGTAAAATACTTTTTGAGGGGTGCCATACCTGCGTTAATGAGAAGCAGGCTCTTATCACCCTGCGGAACAAGTGAAAAGCTCGGAAGCCTTAAATGCTCCTTTGATTCAAAAAATTCGAGATATTTTTCTCTTATCTCGTTAAGTCCCATCCATTCCATTTTATATACCTCTGCTTAAAAATTTGTAAATTTATGTGTGAAAAAAACGATTTTTCAGCACAAAAAAGGTGCAGTATGCCTATCCGTCGGGACGATTAAAAACCGCGGTACCACCCGGATTGCGCATAATGCACCTCTCAATTTCATTAACGGCTGAACAACGCCGCACCTCATCGGCACGGAGCTCGGAAGCGGCCTTTTTTCTTCATTCGGCTTGCCGGCATCTCATCCCTCGCCGGTTCTCTGTAAAGCATAAAGAAAAATTCTTCTTCGTCAAAGCTTCAATATGAATTTGTAAAACAAGTTACTGATTGGCAACCTTTTGAAGAACGCTCATTGAAATATAAGCATATTCGTCATTATATTTGATAATGACCCATTCCTTACCGTTAGCCGCAGTCTTTGTGCCGTAGCCGTCAACCTCATCGCCGGATGAAATCACCGCAATAACATTGGTGTCAACGGTTGCGTCAGGTTCTTTTCTGATATTTGCACCGCTATCTGAAACAACAAAATATCTTGTGGGAGCACTTTCATCAACATATCCGGGGTCGAGCGCTTCACTGACCTGAATATTTACACCACGGAAGCTTGTGATTGCGGAGCCGACAAGGATTACACCCCATGTGCCGTCCTTCTGTGCAATAAATACACCGTTTGAACCGGGCATAATGTTATCATATTCAAGAGGAACAACAACCTTGTTATCAAGATTGATGATACCCATTTTGCCGTTCTGCTTTACGGGAATAAGTCCGTTTGCGGTTACGGGGCGGCAATAATCACAGCCTGATGCTTCACCGACCTGAAGATTGTTTACCGCATCATATTCATAGGGGATAACCTTCTTATCCTTTTCCTGGCTTACATAACCCCATTTGCCGTTCTTTCTTGCGGCGGCATAGCCGTTGAAATAACGGTCTCTCTCATCGTATGAGTCGGAGTTCTTATCATCTGTGATAAGGCTGTGGGATGAGTGCGGAGTGTTTGAAACAGAAACGGTTCCGCTGCCGTAGGTGATTTCATAATCATCATTGCCGATTTTAACAAGAGTATGGTAACTGCCTCTTGATGAATAATCTCTGCCGGAGCTGCAGCGCTCAAAACCCTCATAATTCGGCTCAAGAACAACATTACCGCTGTAATCAAGCAAGCCGTATTTTCCTGTTGTTGCGGACTTGAATACGCAGGAGTTTTCGTCAAGGTATTCAATGGTTCTGCATTCTTCAAAGCCGCCGGGATTCCAGGTATATGAAGAATCGTCAACGCTCTGAACGGCGGCGGGATTTCCGCCGGGATTATCATTTTTATTTTTAACTGCGCTGACGATTGCACTGATGCCGATAATAACAACAAGCAAAGCAACAACGGCGGCAATAACAACCTTGAAATTAAGCTTATTGATGCCGACCTTTGCGAGAAGAGCCTCAACAACGCTCACATTTCCTCTGCTCTGATTATCATTCTCAGGTGTATCAACAAAACGGTCAAAATCAATTCCGATTTCCTCTGCCGTAACATGGGGAGCATTTTCACCCATGGATTTTTGCGGAATATTGAGTCCGTCATCACCGGCATTTGAATTAAAATAGCCTGCCTTGGGTGTTGCGGGGGCTTTTTCTTTTTCGCTTGCCTTGAATGAATTGAATATTTCAAGTGAATATGCAAAAACATCACGAACTGCTTTTCCGTCTATTTCGCAGTTTGAAGCCTCAACCTGGAAAAGTCTTGTGAGAACGGGAAGAACGCCGGGAAGTGTTTCCGAGGGTGTTTCCGCCTCACAGGAGGCAAGTATTGCATCTCTGCCGGAGGCAAGAAGGGAATTAGCGGTGCTTTCGGATACTCCGAGGAATTTTGCAAGGGAGGTTACGGGCATTCCGCAGTAATAATGCAAAACAATTGCTATTCTTGCTTCGGGGTTAAGGTCGCTGACCGCTTTAAGGATTGCTTCACACTTTTCTCTGCTTTCGATTACTTCCTCGGGCAGGAACTCGATTGAGCTTTCTTCAGCGGCGGCATCAGCCTCACCGAATGTGAAGCTCTGACCCTCTTTGTAGACTGCGGCAACATTCTGCTTCATCCATATTTCAAAGGCCTCTGCCTTTTTAAGCTTACCGATTGTGCAAAACGCTCTTGCATAAGCCTTTTTAAGGATTTCAGCCGCAGAGTCCTTACCGTTGCTCAATTTGAGAGCAAGATAATAGGATGTGCGGAGAGTTTTTGTATAGAGCATACCGATTGCCGTGGTATCGCCCTCACAGGCAGCATTGACATAGCGGATAATTTCTTCACTCACGCTGTAATCAACTCCTATCATTTGTTATAAAAACATAATTATGGTTTATTTTATACTATATTCTGTGTTTTGTCAAGAGTTGTAATACTATGTGTATGGTTTTGGCTGAAAAAGGGCGATTTCTCAAAGTAAATTCCACAGTGGAATTTGCGGTGGAATTTAGTCTGAGAAGAAAAAAGGAGTAGAATTTAGTCTGAGAAGGAGGCTCAGACTATGAGTAAAAAAAACAAACACATGACACTTGACGATCGAATTGAAATTCAAGAATGCCTAAATAAAGGAATGACCTTTAAGGCAATCGCATTTCGAATCGGAAAAGACCCCACAACCGTATCCAAAGAGGTAAAGCAACGAGCTGTTA
>JAZLIZ010000049.1:0-1419 GCA_045617665.1 Acutalibacteraceae bacterium
GAAATAGCAAGAAGATATTTTTTAAATGAAGGAATCAGTCTTACACAGTGTCTGCAAATATTAATGCAAATGGCGGCAATGCAGAAAATACAGTTTGTTCACGGCAGAGGAAAACACAAAACTCAGCTGCAGAGAGATATAGAGTTGTTAATAGAATTAGGTGATAAAAGACAGGCATATATCGAAAGTATGAACAAATTCGGGAAAAGGAAAAGTTAATCAAAAACCGATAACGATGCTACATTCATGAGAATGAAAGAAGACTATATGAAAAACGGACAATTAAAGCCGGGCTACAATGTTCAGATTATGGTGGAAAGCGAGTACATTGTCGGAGTGGGGTTGTTTCCGAATCCGACAGACACAACAACACTGATACCGTTTATGGAAAGAGTATACAGTAAAACAAAACGAAGAATTGAAAATCTGATAGCGGATGCGGGATATGCAAGTGAAGAAAACTTTACATATTTGGAAAGTCACAATCAAAACGCGTTCATCAAGCCGGTAAATCATGAGATAATGAAAACGAGAAAATACAGGAATGATATTTTCAAGTCGGAACATATGCAATATGTTGAAGAAAACGATTACTACATTTGCCCTAACGGAAAACATCTGAACTACATATATACAAGCAAATACACCACCGATAACAATTATGAAACAAGCAGAAAAGTATATCGTTGTGAGGATTGCTCCGGTTGTCCGTACCGTGAAAACTGCTATCACTCGGAAAAGAACAGAACAATCAGAGTTTCTCATAAATTAAACGAGCAAAACAGAAAAGCCGAGGAACTGATAACAACGAAACAAGGCATTTTGTTAAGACAAAACCGCTCGATACAAGTCGAAGGTGCTTTCGGCGTTATCAAGCAGGATTATCATTTCAAACGCTTTTTAACAAGGGGCAAAAAGAAAACAGAAACACAATTTTTGCTGCTTGCTTTTGCTTTTAACATCAATAAATTGTGTAACAGACTTGCCGGAAACCGTTTTAATCAATCTTTATTCCCTCTTTCGGCTGCTTAACAACTGAAAAAATTGAAAACACACCAACAAAAAGGCGGTTTTTTCCGACCTTTAGTGTTGGTATGTCCTTTTTTATCAATTCTCTTGATTCTTTCTACATTTTTTATAGAAAACTCAAAGCTGCCGCAAATTTTTCCTACTTGCGACAGCCCCTCTTATTTTTTGCATTACTTTTTGCTTTCAATCTGTAAAATCAGATATCTGCCTGTGTCATAAAGCAGTCTGTGTTGATAAAATCATTTTAAACGCCTCCGTTTATTTATAAAGAACATATTTGCATATCAGATGACCGATAATATAAAGCCTGTGCTTAACAGCCCACAGAACATACCAGTCAAGGCTTTTGCTTTTTATTTTGTTTATGTCAAACCTGCCGCAAGCTTTCCT
>JAZLIZ010000050.1:0-2454 GCA_045617665.1 Acutalibacteraceae bacterium
CATTGTTAAAAACCTCCGTGTTTTTGTTTAGTGATCTGGTCGGCAAACCTTCACTTTACTTATACCACTGAGGTTTTTATATGCCAAGGCTTTTTATTCACCCCTGGTTCAACCAGGGGTTTTTCGTGCTGGAAGCGCTAACAAAATTTGAGGTCTGCCTTTTCCGGCAGACCTCATTATATTTTTATTTATCACTGCTTCAATACAAATGCAATTACTCCGCAAACTATTACAACAACAATCAATGCAATAGTCAGCCAGCGGTTTACATTTTGTGCACGGTGTATTTCCGCCTTATGGTCGTCAAGCTGATGCTCGTGCGCTTTTTTTATCTCCGAAACGCTGTGGTCATAATGCTCCTTCAGGCGCTGCATTGATAAATCCATTTGATTTATCTGCTCCTGATACCTCAAATGAAGCTCATCAACATAGTGCAGGTGAGTGGCTCTGAAACGGTCAAGCTGTTTTTCGTGCTCATCATTCAGTATTTTCATCTGCTCACAGCGTGCACATTTATTACCCTCCTCTGCAGATTCGGGGCTTGCTATTGCAGAATTTACAATAGCGGCTGTTTCCTTTACAGAAAAGATATATTTGGTAAATTCCTCTGTTATATCGGCATCCCCCGGCAGGGTTTCCGCAAGCTTCATAAAGCCGACAAGCTCCTCTATTGTGTAGCCCGTTGCCTCAACAAGCTTTTCAACGCCGAAAAATCCCGGCTTTTGCAGCCTTGCATAAAAAAGATTATTAAGAGTATCAACCGTAAGGTCTGTTTCATCAGCAATCTGCGTAAGGGTTTTACCGCTTAATTTATACATTGCTTTTATGGTTTTTCCGAGTAAAATATTGTCCATTTTTACCTTTCTGAATCTGCGAAAAAGATTCCGTGAAAAAATACATTGATTTTTGTATTCCGCACAATTGCCAAACATTTTTTGAATTGCTACAATGCAGTTGAAAACAGATGAAGCTTCATCTGAGTGCATTATATCACATATCACAAGCGAAAAACAATATGCAAAAGAAAGAGGGTGTTACCAATGCAGAACGAAGCTGAATAAGGGAAAAACAAAAAAGAGAAATGAGAGGAAAATAACTATGAAAAATATTAAGCTTTACAAATGTAAAATATGCGGAAATTTACTGTTTTCCGTTGAAGATTCGGGGGTAATTCCCGTTTGCTGCGACAGTGAAATGAGCTTGTTAACAGTCAATACCGAAGAGGATAAATTTGAAAAGCATATACCGGTTATCACAAAAAAAGATGATAAAGTAACCGTTTGCATCGGTGAGGTTGAGCACCCTATGACAGAGGCGCACTATATAAAGTGGATTATGCTCAACACCTGTAAAAAGATGTATGTTAAGGAGCTTAAGCCAAACGATAAGCCCGTTGCGGAATTTTGCATCTGCAAGGATGAATGTATTGATTCGGCTTATGCCTACTGTAATCTTCACGGACTTTGGGTAAGGGAGGGTTAAAAGCAATGAAAATCAGAAATATCAGAATAATTAACACCGTAACCTTTGCGGTTATGATTGCGATAAATGCTCTGGCAAATATTATTCCTTTAGGTATAGGTACAACAGGAGATGTATCGGCTAAATACCAAAATCTGTTTACGCCGTCCCCCATAACCTTTGTTATATGGAGTATGATTTATGTGTTTATGGGCGCTTATGTGCTTTACAGCTGGGGAATTTTCGATAAGAAAGAGCACAGCGGAAAAATCAGCAAAAAAATCGGTCTTTGGTTCCCCGTAACCTGTATTTTTAACACCGCCTGGATTTTAGCCTGGCACTATGATGTAATATGGCTTTCCGTAATTCTTATGGCAGGCTTGCTTGTTTCACTGGCGGTAATCAATAACAAATTAAGAACCGTTGAAATGAATTCGGTTGACAGAGCAGCGGCAAGCGCAGGCTTTCAGGTTTATTTCGGCTGGATTATTGCCGCAACAATTGCCAACATCAGCACATTTCTTGTAAGCATTAACTGGAACGGCTTCGGTATTTCACCCGTAGTCTGGACCTGCATTGTAATCACCATAGGCGGAATAATCGGAATGGTTATGGCAATCGCAAGGGGCAAATATCTGCCGACCTTGGCAATAATCTGGGCTTATGTGGGTATCTTAATCAGACACATTACCGAAAACGGATTCGGTGAAACATATTTCAGCATAATTCTCACAACAATTATCGCTATCTCTGTAATGGTAATCGGCATTTTCGCCGCCTATGTTAAAAACTGCTCATACAGAAGCATTACAGAGTGCCGTCAATGCGAATACATCGGCGCATAAAGACTGATGTTTAATCCGTAAATTCCTAAATTTAGGTTGATTACATCAAAGCATCCGTAGCATTCATTTCACTAATGAGAGCCGATAGATCAAGATTAAAAAGCTTGATAAAATCGGCTTTCTTTTTTGTGATTTTAGCACAATGCCA
>JAZLIZ010000051.1:0-1708 GCA_045617665.1 Acutalibacteraceae bacterium
GTGAGTGCCTTCCTCAATAATTCTGCCGTCGCCTAAAAGATAAATTCTGTCGCAGAAGCGTGTTGAAGAAAGGCGGTGAGAAATATATATCGCTGTTTTACCCGTGCAGAATTCACCGTATTTCATATACATATCATTTTCGGCTATGGGGTCAAGTGCCGCCGTCGGTTCGTCAAGAATGAGAATAGGTGAATTCTTATAAAGTGCTCTCGCAAGCAACAGTCGCTGTGTTTCACCGCCGGAAAGTGCCACACCGCCTTCGTGTACCTCACGCACAAGCAGGGTATTTTCCTTTTGAGGCAGAGAGTTTACTTTTTCAAGAATGCCAGCGAGGCGCATACATTCAAAAAGGTGTTCACGGTCAATTTCCGATTCTTCACAGAGTGCAATATTTTTTGCGATGCTTGAGGGAAGAATCGAAGCCTCCTGAAATACGGTTGAAAGCAAAGAATAATAGTCCTTTCTGCCGTAGTCGGATATGTTCACACCGTTCACAAGTATTTCACCGCTTTTGGGTTTTAAAAGTCCGCAAATCAGTTTTACGAGCGTTGATTTTCCCGCTCCGTTCACGCCGACTATCGCTGTTTTTTCGCCTTTTCCGATTTTCAAAGATATATTGTTCAGCGTATCCTTTTCCTGCTCCTCATAGGCAAAACTAACATTTTTAAGCTCAATTTCACATTCACCCGTCGGCACGGGAACGGGATTTTCGGTTTCGGGTTCTTCGGGAATATCGAGAAAATTTCTGAAATCGTTCACCTTATGGTCAGCCTCAATAAATGTTGCAATACCGTCAACAAGCTTTGAAAGCCACATACCGAATCCCGTTATCGCGCCGAAACAGAGCGAAAAATCACCTATCGTCATTGAACTGCTCATTTTCAGTTTTATAAGATACACATAAGCCGCAATGCCTATGGCAAATTTCAGCACATCCTCCAAAACGGTATTTGAAATATGGCCGACATTGACACGCCTGTTTATGTCGGTCATATCGTCAACGTGACGGTTGATTTTACGCATGATAAAGTCCGTCATACCGTAAACGCGAATATCCTTTGCCGAAGTGAAATCCTTTGAATTGTAGGTAACATAACCGAGCTTAAGTTTGACAGCACTGCGTTCATCCTTGAGCTTATCCTTGTATTTCTGCAAAAGGAGCCAACCGACCATACTCAGACCGTAGCTTACAACAAGCACGGGAATGAACAGCCAGGAAGCCTGAACGATAATTGCCGTGAAAGCCGTAAATCCGAACAGCGACGATAAAATTTCAACCGCTCTTGTCACATATCCGCAAATGCCGTCTTCCCAGCTTTCAAGGGCTGTCCACGCCTTTTCACGCTTTACTCTTGTTTCGCCGCTGATGTATTTCATATATTCCATATTCATCAGCTTGCTGTTGATTCGGGAATAAAACCATACATTGTTCATTTCTCTGAAATTGCGAAAGTAGTACTGCGATAAAAAGAACTGCGCATAGCCGAAAACGATTATTACAACCGAAAGAAGAGCTATCACCGTAACCATAAAGCTTGGTGATTTGTCATTTTCAAGGCAGTCAAGTACAAATTTAGGCAAGAAAGCCGTAATGACCGAGGTTATTGCCGCAAGCGGAGCCGAAGCAAAACCGCACGGAATAAATTTTCTGCCGTAAGCGTTATGCTCTTTTATCATGAATTTAAGATTACTGATAACGCCGTATTTT
>JAZLIZ010000052.1:0-25580 GCA_045617665.1 Acutalibacteraceae bacterium
GTATAACTGTCAAATGCATAGGAAGAAGCATCTTCCCCACGGATTTAATCTGTCCCGTAAGAAAAGGCAGTATAATTCCCACCGCCAAAAACATTGCCGCAAGAACCAATCTTTGCACTTTTTTCTTATCCACAATAACCACTTCCAAACCAATTTAGCATAAGCAAATGGGCGGATATAAAATCCGCCCATAAACATTAAGTTGTCAATATTAATACATTCCGCCTGCTCCCGCACCTGCCATAGCAGCCGCCGCAGCCGCATCAGCGGCAGGGTCCGGCTTGTCGGCAACAAGGCTCTCTGTTGTAAGAACCATTGAAGCAACCGAAGCCGCATTCTGAAGAGCAGACCTTGTAACCTTTGTGGGGTCAAGGATACCGGCTTTAAGCATATCACAATATTTATCCTCGGCAAAGTTGTAGCCGTAGCCGATTTTCTTTGATGAAAGAATAGCGTTTACAATAACACTGCCCTCAAGGCCGGCATTAGCGGCAATCTGACGGACAGGCTCCTCAAGAGTTTTAAGAACTATCTTCATACCTGTCTTTTCGTCAGCATCCTCTGTCTTTTCGATAAGAGCCGAAAGAGCACCTGTTGTGTTGAGAAGAGCAACACCGCCGCCTGCAACACAGCCCTCTTCAACTGCCGCCTTGGTTGCCGCAAGGGCATCCTCAATGCGGAGCTTCTTCTCTTTCATTTCTGTTTCAGTTGCGGCACCGACCTTGATAACGGCTACGCCGCCTGCAAGCTTTGCAAGACGCTCCTGGAGTTTTTCTCTGTCAAAATCAGATGTACTGTTTTCAACCTGCATCTTAATCTGTGCAACTCTTGAAGCGATTTCATTCTTATCGCCTGCGCCGTCAACGATAATGGTATTTTCTTTACCGATTTTAACCTGGCGTGCTTTACCGAGCTGTGCCATCTGTGTATCCTTAAGTTCAAGACCGAGGTCACTTGTGATAACCTCACCGCCTGTGAGAATGGCAATATCCTGGAGCATTTCCTTTCTTCTGTCGCCAAAGCCGGGAGCCTTAACGCAAACGCAGGTGAACACACCTCTGAGCTTGTTGACAAGAATTGTTGAAAGAGCCTCGCCCTCAACATCCTCGGCAATAATTACAAGCTTTGAGCCTGCACGCATTGTCTGTTCAAGAAGAGGAAGAATATCCTGAACATTTGAAATCTTTTTATCGGTGATAAGAATGAGAGCGTCATCAATAACAGCCTCCATCTTATCGGTATCGGTAACCATATAGGGGCTGATATAGCCACGGTCAAACTGCATACCCTCAACAACCTCGGCGGCTGTAACGGCAACCTTGCTCTCCTCAACGGTGATAACACCGTCTGCGGAAACCTTTTCCATTGCATCTGCAATGAACTTGCCGACCTCTTCATCACCGCTTGAAATTGTGCCGATTCTTGCTATATCCTTTGAGCCTGTAACGGGCTTTGAATTCTTTTTAAGCTCTGCAACAACAGTATCAACTGCCTTTGCCATACCCTTTTTAACAACCATGGGGTTTGCACCGGCTGTAACATTCTTCATACCCTCACGGATAAGAGCCTGTGCAAGAAGAGTTGCGGTTGTTGTGCCGTCACCGGCAACATCGTTTGTTTTTGTTGAAACCTCTTTAACAAGCTGTGCGCCCATATTCTCAAATGGGTCTTCAAGCTCAACCTCTTTAGCGATTGTAACGCCGTCATTTGTGATGAGAGGTGCGCCGTACTTTTTATCAAGGACTACATTTCTGCCCTTGGGTCCGAGTGTGATTTTAACTGTATCGGCAAGCTTATCAACGCCTGCCTGAAGAGCCTTGCGGGCATCCTCACCGAAAATAATCTGCTTTGCCATAATTAATTTCTCCTTATTCTACTATTGCAAGAATATCGCTCTGACGAACGATTGTGTATTCTGTTTTGTCAAGCTTAACCTCTGTGCCGCTGTATTTGCCTGTGATTACCTTATCACCGACCTTAACATACATCTCAAACTCTTTACCGTCAACCACTCCGCCGGGGCCGACTGCAACGACCTCTGCAACCTGGGGCTTTTCCTGGGCTGAGGGGGCAAGAATGATGCCTGAAGCGGTGGTTTCCTCCATTTCGACAAGCTTCACAACAACTCTGTCTGCAAGGGGCTTAAGTTTCATAATATTTACCTCCGGGAATAAATTATAATTTGTAAATATGCGTTTTAGCACTCTCATCTTTCGAGTGCTAATTTATTTTAGCACAAACACAGCAAAAATCAAGTCCTTTTTTCAAAAAAGTGCATTTTGCACCCCTGTTTTTATAATGTTTACAATATGGTAACATTTCATTTTTTGATTGACTTTAATATAATTAAAGTTATAATTATAGAGTATGGAAAAGAGAGAAAAATTCAATTCGATAATGAAGCCTTTAAGAGGCTTTCTGGCTTCCGGCAAATATTCGGCTTTGCTGTTTGCGGGGGCTTGCCTTTTTGTTTTCACGGGTCAGGAGGTGCTCGGCACAATAATTTTTGCAACAATTATTGCCGCAACCCTTTTCATCGGTGATGACCTGCTGCCGGGCTTACAGGGAATACTTGTTACATCCTGTTTTGCAATAAGCTGTAAAAACTCCGCAGGGGATTTTGTTAAGCTCTGGCCCTTTGCGATTCCCATAGCTTTCTTTTTCTTTTCACATTTTATTCTGTATCCTAGAAAATTCAGGCGCTCCGCTTTGACGGGCGGATTGCTTGCCACCTCAATCGCCATAATCATCGGCGGAGTCGGTGTAATCTATTGGAAAACATATTTTTCGCCGACGTCCCTGTTTTATATGTTCTCCCTCGGCTTCGGAATGTTGATTATATACTCTTTCTTTTACAGCAGCTTTGATAAGAAATACGAATATGATTTCCGGGAGAGGTTTTCCGGAATAATGGTTGAAGTTATCGCCGTTCTTGCGGTCTGCCTTTTGCAGGAATATCTTTCCAGAAAAGATGAATTTCTTGCAACAATGAGTGTTATTCCCTTTCAGTGGCGCAACAACGCCGCAACACTGCTGATGCTTGCAATGCCCTTTGCATTTTACCGTGCAATGAAAAAATACAGATATTTCTTTTGGGGAATATTAAGCTATGCCGAAATTATTTTCACAGGCTCAAGGGGCGGACTGCTTTTCGGCACTGTCGAACTCGGAATCTGTTTTATTTTGCTTTTGATATTCGATAAGAAGCACAGACTTTATAATATTCTTATGCTGTTATTTGCAGCAGCCGGATTGATAATTGCAAAAAAATATCTGCTTGAAATTCTTGCATATACAATAGAGCGAATCAAGGACCCCGGCGAAAATTCCATACGCCTTGAAATGTTCAGCAGAGGTATCAATGATTTCAAGCGAAACATTTTCAACGGTCAGGGGCTTGCCTATATGGGCAACCGTGATGTTCACGCAAGTGCAAAGCACACCCTTTGCTGGTATCACTGCACCTTTATTCAGGTTCCCGCATCATTCGGTATTGTCGGAATAATCGCATACATTTACCTTAACATTCAGCGTATTAAGCTGTTTATCAAAAACATTTCTCCCTTTAATCTGACAATGTTTGTTTCATTTACAGGGCTTGAAATGATGTCGCTTGTCAATCCCGGCGTATTCGTTCCGTTCCCCTATCTCTTTATGATAACAGCTTATTTTGCAATTATGGAGGTTCAAAAGGATGAAAGTTTTATCAATCGGTAACAGCTTCTCAACCGATGCACATACATTTCTCCCTCACCTTGCCAAGGCGGCGGGAAAGGATTTAACATTAGGTAATCTCTATTACCCCGGCTGTTCACTTGAAAGGCACTATAACAATTATCTCAACGAAACAGAGGAATACGCCTACGAGTGTTTTCTGCCTGACTCAACTGATTTGATAAGGCCTGAAAATGTTGCAATGCAGGATGCAATAGAGGATGAAGAATGGGACGTTATCACACTCCAGCAGTGCAGTCCCTTAAGCGGTGTAAGAGAAAGCTACACTCCCTACCTTGCGGAGCTTGCCGCATATTGCAGGCTGATGTATCCGAAGGCAAGAATTATGCTTCACCAGACCTGGGCTTATGAGCGGGGCTGTCAGATACCCGAATTTCAAAAATACTATAACGGTGACCAGCTTAAAATGTATGAGGAGCTTACAAAATGTTACCGTGAAGCCGCCGAAGAGGCTGAAATAGAAATAATCATCCCGACCGGCAAGGCGTGGCAATATACAAGGCAAACCGCCATTGGCGACAAGCTCACAAGGGACAGCTTTCACGGCAATGAAATAGGTCAGTTCCTCGGCTCATGCTGTTTTTACGAGGCAATTTTCGGTGAGGATACAACAAATATTCCCTTCGACCTGCCGGAATACGATAAGTCAGTCAGCGATTTATTAAAGCTTTGCGCTCATATTGCGTTTGACTGATAATATATAATGTTAATAAATTTTTAATATTTTTAATTTATTTATAAAAAAACACTTTTCAAACGCATTCTGCTGTGTTAAAATAATGCGGTAATTATGATTTCTTCATCAAGCGAATATTTCGCCTGATTTTCAGATATAAACGAAAGAGGGACTTGCAATTGGAAAAGTTCGTTATCAACGGCGGCACTCCCCTTCACGGCGAGGTTACAATCAGCGGTGCAAAAAATGCCGCTCTTGCAATTATCCCGGCAACAATTCTTTCACAGGATGTTTGCAGGCTCGAAAATCTCCCCACTTCAATCAGTGATATAGGCTTTATGATAAAAGCACTTCAATGTATCGGTGCTACGGTAAAGCTCATCAATAAAACAACAGTCGAAGTAGATGCAAGGCATATCAGTTCCTATGTTATTTCTCACGATATAACAAAGCACCTGCGTGCTTCATACTATTTCATAGGTGCTCTTTTAGGCAGATTCGGCAGAGCAAAGGTTGCAATGCCCGGCGGCTGTTACCTCGGTCCAAGACCCATTGACCAGCATATCAAAGGCTTTGAGGCTCTCGGTGCAAGGGTTGAGCTTGAGGATAACGCCATTGTTGAGGCAAGCTCCAACGGACTCATCGGCAGCCCTGTTTATCTTGATATGGCTTCTGTCGGTGCAACGGTTAATATTATGCTTGCCGCTGTCAAAGCGGAGGGCTTAACAATAATCGAAAATGCCGCAAAGGAGCCACATATTGTTGACCTTGCAAACTTTATGAACTCTATGGGTGCGGATATCAGAGGTGCGGGAACGGATGTTATAAAAATCCGTGGCGTTGAGCATCTGCACGGCTGCAGCTATGCAATTATTCCCGACCAGATTGAGGCAGGCACATATATGGTTGCCGCCGCCGTAACAAAGGGTGATGTTCTGATTAAAAATGTTATTCCCAAGCACCTTGAATCCATTTCATCAAAGCTTATAGAATGCGGTGCAGAGGTTGAGGAATTTGACGAAGCCATCAGAGTTTCAATGAATCGCAGGCCGGGTAAATGCAATATAAAAACCGCTCCTCATCCCGGTTTCCCCACAGATATGCAGCCCCAGATAGCGGTTCTCCTCTCACTTGCAGAGGGAACAAGCATTATTTCGGAGGGCGTCTGGTCAAACAGATTCCGCTATACCGAGCAGCTTGCAAGAATGGGCGCTGAAATAAATGTTGACGGTCAGCTTGCCATGATTCACGGTGTTGAAGCGCTTAAGGGTGCGCCTGTTAAGGCAGATGATTTAAGAGCCGGTGCGGCAATGATAATTGCAGGCCTTGCGGCAAACGGAACAACTGAAATAGAAGATATACTTCATATTGACAGAGGCTATGAATATGTTGTTGAAAAATTCACAAACCTCGGTGCAAATATGAAAAGAGTTTATGTTTATGATGCCCTTGCTCCGCAGGAGGCAATATAATTAAAGAAAACGGCTGTTGCATATTCAGGTAACAGCCTTATTTTTTAGGGGTAACACAATGGCAAAATTCTGCTCACTTTATTCTTCAAGCAGTGGTAACTGTACATATATAGGCTCATCCTCCGGCGGTATTCTTGTTGACATAGGTGTTTCGGCAAAAAAAACCGAAGAGGCGCTTAAAGGTATCGGCATTTCACCTGATTCAATCAAGGCGATATTCATTACGCACGAGCATTCCGACCATATAAGCGGAGTAAGAGTTTTCGCTTCAAAGCATCATATTGATGTTTTTGCAACGGAGGGCACCCTTAACGGAATGAACGATTTCGGCGTTTTCAAATCTCCGTTTGATGCCTATATAATCCCGGAAGAGGGCGTTGAAATTTCGGGTATGTATATAAAGCCCTTTGATACGCCTCATGACAGTAACGATTCCTGCGGATATATTGTTGTAACCCCGGACGGAAAACGAATTGCCGTTGCAACAGATATAGGCAAAATAACCCCCGTTGTTGATAAAGCACTTTGCGGATGTGACCTTGTACTGATTGAATCAAACCACGATATAAGAATGTTACAGCTCGGTCCATACCCCTATTTTCTCAAGGAAAGAATTTTATCCGACACAGGCCATCTTAATAATGATGACTGTGCAAAGGAAGTTGCAAGGCTTTATGTAAACGGCACAACAAGATTTGTTTTAGGGCATTTAAGCAAAGAAAACAATTACCCTCCCCTTGCCCTTGAAACAACAAAAGCCGCCCTTTCCGAATTAGGAGCGGAGGAAGGAAAAGACTACATTCTCACCGTTGCAGGTGATTTGAATGAGCCGATTATTTTCTGATGCTTAATGTAAATATAATATGTTTAGGCAAGCTTAAAGAAAATTATTTAAGAGATGCCTGTGCCGAATACGAAAAACGGCTTAAAGCCTTTTGCAAATTCAATATCATTGAGCTTTCACCCTGCAAATTGCAGGATAATCCGTCCGAGGCACAGATTGCCTCGGCACTTGACGAAGAGGCTGAAAAAATATTTGCAAAAATATCGCCCGGTGATGCGGTTTATCCCCTTTGCATTGAGGGGAAACAGCTTACATCCGAAGAATTATCAAAAGAGTTCGAAAGCTGTGCAATGAACGGAACGAGCACGGTTGATTTCATTATCGGGAGCAGTTACGGGTTAAGTGAAAGAGTTAAAGGCAAAGCGAAGCTCCGTCTTTCAATGAGCAAAATGACCTTTCCCCATCAGCTTGCAAGGGTTATGCTCTCGGAACAGATTTACAGAGCCTTTATGATTTCATCCGGCGGAAAATACCATAAATAACAAAACAGGTTGTGACGATTTTTACATCAATCACAACCTTTATTTTTTTACTTTTACGAATTATACTTCAGTCTTGAAAATGTTTGTAAAGTTCATAAGAGCAAGAAGAATATAAGCCGCATACATCGGAATATTCTCAATCAATGCGCTCTTGCCTACTGTCAGCAGTAAAACAAGCATAAGTATGAGAACAACGCAGAAGATTATCAATGCAACAAGGAAAACGCCCTTTTCTTTTCTCGCCTTGCTGAACATAAACAATATAAGCGGTGTGGCACAAAGAACTGCAAAAAGCAATGTGCCTGCCCAGTGACCTGCACACCTCGGAACGGAGAAATCTACAGTCTGACCGAATGCCGGAAGATTGATTGTAATGAAAATTGCGGCACTTCCGAGTGAGCCTGCAATAACACCGAGTCTGTTATTATAATCAAACTTGCGGTAGGCATACATTGTGTTCATAAATACGGAGGCGGTTGAGAAGATGCCCCAGCCTCTGAACATCCACGGCCATTCAAGACCAATCATACTTGCTGTTACGACTTTGATTTTATCCATAAGAGATGCTTCTTTTATTACGCCGCCGATATCACCTCTGAAGCTTAAAAAGCTGTAAACAGTCATAAATCCTGCGGCGAACACAAGTGAAACGGCACAGACTGCTTTAATGGTGCCGTCAAGCTTTTCTGCATAGAGTATTCTTGAAATATAAACAATGAAAAGCAACAGGCAAATGCAGGAAATTATAACCCAGAAGCCGAAGGTATCAACTGTATGGATTCCGGTTATATCTTCGTGTAATGCTCCGTCAACCGTTCTTGCAGCCTCGGTTGCATATTTGTTCAAAACAACATCCTGCATATAGAAGGACATCCAGCAGCCGTAAATTGCCGTAATAATGAGCCAGAGAAAGGCATAGCCCTTTGGCATTTTTCTTTTTGTTAATTCTGACATAAGTGTATTTCTCCTGTAAAAGCAAAGCGGAGCAAAAACTGTTCCGCTTTGTTGATAATCATTTATTTAGAAAGCAGAAACCAGGGAATAGGATAAAAATCTCTGTTATTGAAAATCTTTTCAAATATGCCGCTTAATACCTTGAAGAATTTTTCAAAGAAAGGAGCAACCTTATAGTTAAGGAAGGATTTTTCCTTTGTAATCTTTGCCTTATCCATTGCTGTTGCGAATTTTGCTTCAAGTTCCTTTGCTTCGCTGTTATTCCAGACTCTGCTGTTCATCATTTCAACAGCTTCGTCATAATACTGAGTTGCGGCGGCTCTCTTACCCTCATCGGCTTTCAGATATGCATTGACAAGGTGCTCGATTTCGGATAAATCTCTGTACTGATTAAACTGTGCATAGCCGCTGTTGTCGGTTGTTGCATTTTTAAGCTCGGGGTCAACGGCAATCTGAATACAAAGTTCAATAACATCTCTGATACTGCTCTGAAGCTTCAGATGGCTCTGACCGTAAACGGCAAAGGTTTTTTCGGGGAGTGCGCAGGTTCCGATATAAGCGTTGCCGTCAGGTGAAAGATACTTTGCATCAAAATCCTTGATTTTTGAAGTATCAAGCTTTTCGCCTGCCTTGGCAAAGGTTCCGCCTACAGATGTGGAGGAAGCCTGAATAATATTATCGGAGCTTTCTCTGAAATGCTTAACAAGTGCGGGCAATTCAAGGTTATAGCCGAAAATTACGAATATATCGGCACCCTCTGCCTCTCTCTGCTGAATGGTGGCTTTTGCATTCTTCTGAATATTGTAATATTTATCTGTAATCTTTTTAAGCTCTGCATGGTCTGCATCGCTGATATATTTTGCGGAAAGCTCTTCATACTGGTCAGAGGGAACAAGTGACCACATTGAGGGGCAGTTTCTTATCATCTTTGCAAGTGCTTCGTTAACAGCCTTTGTAAATGCTCTTTCAAGGAAGCTGTTGAAAAGCTCCTCGGGTAAAATTCTTGCTATGGTGTTGCCCATATAAGCAAGGGGCATATATGCTTCATCCGCAAGTGAAACAAGGTTGGGAATAAGGTCGTTATAAATAACGCTTGTGTCTGCAAGAGTTGTGCTTGCGTCCATAAGGTCGCCTAAAAGATAACTGCCGTCAATGGCGCAGGCTGCAAGAACAATTCTGTCAATGCTGTCCTTACACTCATCATAGTATTCAGAAAGGAAAACATTTGCAAGGGTACCGCCCAGAGAAATGAAGCAGATTGTTACCTTATCGTGGCCGGTCTGTGCCTTAACAAGCTCAATATAATCCTTAAGGCCTGCTGCGGAATCAAAGGTGTTGCCGAATGAGGGATAGGAATAATAATAAATATGGTCTTTTCCGCCGTATTCGGTCATATATTTGCTCATATCAACCTGACGGTCAATAAAGTTTGACTGGAACGGATAGTTTTCGGTGGGCTTAACATTACCGGCATCATCTTTTCTGTAGCCCTTTGCAAAGCCCTGTGCTCTGTCGGGAACCAGCTCTGCTTCCTTATATGAATAAGGATATTTATCAACGCTTCTCTCGTAAACCGGAGTACCGTCATTATGGAAATAATGGTCCTGAAGTGCCTCATCGAGAACCTCTGAAACAATTTTGAAAATTCCTTCATTATCTGCCAAGGTCATTTTAAGGAGAAGCTCCGGGAGTCTGTCCTTAACATTTTCAAGAATTGCATTTGTGTCAAACATAAAGCCCATATCCATACCCTCAACAACAGGGAAGCCCTTGTTGTTATTGGCAGAGGTCTTTTCGTTTGTCATAATGTAGCCCTTTTTGCCGTCAATATATGCGGGGTCTGACGGGTCTGTGGGAACATAAATGTTGCCGTTGCCTGTGTATTCTTCAGGTGTTGAAACAAGATAGGTCTGGCTCTGCATAATACCGGGAACAATGATGAGCGGAGTGTAGCCGCAATCACATTTTTCCGAGGCAAATGCAGTAGGAAAAAGACACGCAATCATTGCAACTGCAAGAAGAACCGATAATACCTTTTTCATAAGTGTTACTCCTTTAAGATTTATTTCAGAATTACTCAATGTAATCCTTAAGTTTCTTACTTCTGCTGGGGTGACGAAGCTTACGGAGTGCCTTTGCTTCAATCTGACGGATTCTTTCACGGGTAACCTTGAACTCAGCGCCAACCTCTTCAAGTGTGTGGGGATGGCCTCCTTCAAGGCCGAAACGAAGTCTGAGCACCTGTGCCTCTCTCGGTGTGAGTGTTTCGAGAACCTCATTAAGCTGTTCCTTAAGAAGCATCATTGAAGCTGCATTTTCGGGGGCGGGAGCTTCTTCATCGGGGATGAAATCACCGAGGTGGCTGTCCTCCTCCTCACCGATGGGTGTTTCAAGTGAAACAGGCTCCTGTGCAACTCTGATTATATCTCTGACCTTTTCAACAGACATTCCTATGCGGTCAGCAATTTCCTCTGCCGTGGGCTCCTTGCCGTTTTCGTGGAGAAGCTGGCTTGAGGTCTTTTTAACCTTATTGATTGTTTCAACCATATGAACGGGAATACGGATTGTTCTCGCCTGGTCGGCAATAGCTCTTGTGATAGCCTGTCTTATCCACCAGGTTGCATAGGTTGAAAACTTGAAGCCCTTTGTATAATCGAACTTATCAACCGCCTTAATAAGACCGAGGTTGCCCTCCTGAATAAGGTCAAGGAAATGCATACCTCTGCCAACATATCTCTTTGCAATGCTGACAACAAGACGCAGGTTTGCCTCCGCAAGTCTTTGCTTTGCTCTCTGGGTATCGTCCTTTCTCTTTTTAATATCCTTTTCCATAAGAGCAAGAGATTCCTTTTCAAGCTCAAAGGACTGCTTTTCTTCTTCGGTTGCCTTATCACCCAGCTCTGCAATTCTGTTTTCAAGGTCTGCCTTATCGGCATTCAGTCTTTCTTCATCCTCTTCAATTTTATCGGTTATTCTCATAGCAAGCTCAATTTCTTCTTCGGGCGAAAGAAGAGTAACTCTGCCTATTTCTTTAAGATAAACCTTAACCGGGTCATCAATGTTAGCGGCTTTATCTTCGATTATTCCCATTTCAGAGGTTTTGGGAATATCAATATCAAAATTGTCAAGGTCACCTGCCGTAAGGTCATCAACAACCTCGATATTTTCCGCCTCAAGGGTTTCGTAAAGCTTATCAAGAGCCTCAACCTCAATATTTGATTCCAGCATAACCGTATCAATTTCCTGGGTTGTGAGCTTACCTGATGCCTTACCCTTTTCAATCAGCGCTTTGAAAGGATTTTTCTTTTCGTTTTCCATTTATTAACTCCTCCGTTTCAGTGCTTATTATTGAACATTTTCAAATACTCTTCATCGCTTGCCGTGGCAATATCAATATCATTTCCCCCACCGGATGATTTGAGAATTGAAATGCAATCTTCACATTCTTTTATGGTGTTTGCCAATTTATCATTCTGCATAATAATTTTTGTAACCGAACCCATTTCGTCAGTTGAAAAATCCTCTGCAAACATTGATATTTCGGTTGTGTAGCCGCCCTCAATAAGCTCAACGAGTTTTACTATTATACGCTTATTGAATTCGGTTTTGAAATCGTCACAGGAAAAGCCGTCCTTAATCTTCCTGTAAAAATCCGGGTTTCTCGCAAGGGAGGCAATAAGAACCTCCTCCGCCCTTGCAATTCTGAGATTCTTGACTCTTTCCGGGTTGTTTTTATCTGCAAAGCTTTCAAGCAAAGCACGGTCATCCTCTCTGACCCTTTGCTGTTGCTTCTGCTTTTTCATTTTTCTTTCGGCAATACCTATCTGCCCGAGATAAGCATCCTTATTTATGCCGAACTCACCGCAAAGGCGATTGACATAAATTTCTCTTTCCATAGGTGTCGCTTCTGCAAGAATTTCCGCCACATTGTTCAGAAAAACAAGCTTTTCGGCATCTGTTGTGGGCGGATTCTTTGCCATTGCATTATTTATGGCATATTCCACTCTGTTAAGCTGACCCGTAAGCATATCCCTGAATCTGTCCGGCCCGTATGTGCGGATAATTTCATCCGCATCCTTGCCGCCCTCCATAGGAATAACTTTAAGAGAAAGCCCTGTTTTGCCGAGAATATCAAGGGCACGCCTTGTTGCCTTTTGACCGGCTTCATCACTGTCATAGCAAATGAAAACCTCATCGGCATATCTCGCCATTATCCCCGCCTGTTCGGTGGTAAGAGCCGTTCCGAGGCAGGCAACGGCATTTGTAAAGCCTGCCTGGTGACAGGTTATAACATCAATCTGCCCCTCAAGCAGAAGCAGGGTTCTGTCACCTGTATTTTTCGCAAAGTTCAGAGCAAAAACGGTGTTGCCCTTTCTGTAAACAGGAGTGTCGGAGGTATTTACATACTTTCTTTCCTCCGCATCATTGAATCTTCTTCCGCTGAACGCAACAACATTGCCCCTAATATCAATAATCGGAAACATCATCCTGTTTCTGAAATTATCAAAAACATTATTACTCTTCGTGCTTCTTCTTGAAAGGTTTGCAAGAAGAAGCTCCTGCTCCGTATATCCCTTTGATTTAAGGAAATCGGTCAGAGTCGACCAGGAATCCGGCGCATAGCCTAAGCCGAAACGAGTGATTGTGGCAGGTGAAAGACCCCTTTTTACGGTATAATATTCCAATGCAGAGCGGTTTTCCGGCAGATGAAGCTGTGTGTTAAAAAACCTTGCCGCTTCTCTGTTGGCACTGTATAAACGCATACGCATTTTTGCATAGGAATCATCATATCCGCTTTCGGGAACTGCCATATTAAACTTATCCGCCAGTGATTTAACCGCCTCAACATAGTCAAGATTTTCCATTTTCTCAACAAATGTTATTGCACTTCCCCCTGCTCCGCAGCCGAAGCAATAAAAGGAATTGTTTTCGGGATAAACAATAAACGACGGCGTTTTTTCGTTATGGAAAGGACAAAGACCTTTAAGATTTTTGCCTGTTCTTGTCAGATTGACATAGGGAGAAATAACGGAAACTATATCTGCTCTTTCCTGCAAATCCTGTATAAAGCTTTTATCAATTGCCACCTTCCGTTCTCCCCCTTTCCCTCAGAAATTTTATACTCTGCCCCAGCCCTTCGGAACATAAAGGTCTTCAAAAACCTTTACTGCATATCTGTCGGTCATACCGGCAATATAATCGCAGGCGGCAGCCTCCGGCGATTCAAGGCGGGCTGTTTTAACATATTCCTCCGGCATTTTCTCCGGGTATTTGACAAAATTATGATAAAGCACGCTTATCATTTCATTTGCCTTTATTTCTTCGCTTTTACAAACGGGATTGGTATATACAAGCTCAAACATAAGGTTATGGAGCATTTCAAAAACCATTTCAATATCGGGTGAAAGAACAATGTCTTCTCTGCTGTTTTCAATGCAGTTCATAACAAGAGTGTTTATTCTTTTACTTTTTGAATAGCCGAGAACATCTCTGATTTCAACCGGAATATCGTCCTCTGTCATTATCCCTGCATTTTTCGCATCGTCAATATCGTGGTTTATATATGCAATTCTGTCTGCAAGACGAACCACTCTGCCCTCAAGGGTTGCTGCAGGCTCACCGCTTGTGTGTCTTTCAATACCGTTGCGAACCTCCCAGGTAAGATTAAGTCCTTCGCCGCCGTGCTCGATTTTATCAACAACACGAAGGGACTGTGCGTAATGCTTGAAGCCGCCCGGTGCAACAGAATTAAGAGCTCTTTCACCTTCATGACCGAACGGCGTATGCCCTAAATCGTGACCAAGAGCAATGGCTTCCGTCAAATCCTCATTAAGCCTTAAGGCGATTGCAATTGTTCTTGCTATCTGTGAAACCTCAAGGGTATGGGTAAGCCTTGTGCGGTAATAATCCCCCTCAGGTGAAAGAAAAACCTGTGTTTTATGCTTTAATCTTCTGAAGGCACTTGAATGGATAATTCTGTCACGGTCTCTCTGATATTCGGTTCTTATGGGGCATTGCTCCTGCGGATGCAGTCTGCCTTTTGTGTTGCAGGAAAGCATAGCGTAGGGCGACAATGTCATTTTTTCAATTTCGTATGTTTTTTCTCTTATACTGTCCATACAATTTTAAGCTTCTCTGTATTTTTTTCTGATAAGGCTGAATATTGCATAGGCAATGCAGAGAAGAAGAAATACGCCTATGCAGATGCCGTATTTTCTTGTTTCGGCTGTCATCTGCTCACCCTCAACGGATGCGGCAGTATCACCGCCGAAGAAAATTGACCTTGTGCCGGAGCCGTCTGACGGAATATAGTTTTTAACATCATCCCAAAGCTCGCTCATAAGTGCAAGCGTTTCGGGCGAAAGATTACGGAAAATCTGTGTTTTGAACGCACCCTCTTCAGGGTAAAGAATTTCATCCTGATAGTATGAATAATCCTCATTTTCATAAACCGATGAATTGGGACTGCCGTAGCAGATATATTCCGCATTGGCAAGGGCAATTTCAGGCTCGTTAAGGAAATCTATGTAAAGCTCTGCCGCAAGCTTATTCTTTGTACCCTTGAGAATACAGGCGGAATCAAAGAAATAGTTTACGCCCTCCTCAGGATAAACAAAGGCAAGGTCGGGATTGTTTTCATACATTGAAAGAAAATCGCCGACATAGTAAGGTGCAAGAGCCGCTTCGCCGGATTCCATTTTAAGGAAAACCTCGTCATTCACATAGACGGGAGAAACGGTTTTCTGCTCCTTGAGAAGCTGTGCCGCCGTTCTCCAGGAAACCTCGCTCTCATTGTTATAATCCATACCGAGAAGACTTTGTGAAATTGCAAAGGCATCCCTCGGATTGTTTATCATAAGGATATTGTTTGTATATTCTTCATCCCAGAGTGCCGACCAGCTTTTCGGGGCTTCCTTAACCATTTTGGTGTTATATATAAGACCTGTATAGCTGACGGTATAGGGAACGGAATACTCGTTAGTTTCATCATAGCTGAGATTTCTGTATTTTTCGGGAATATACTTGAAATTCGGAATATTATCAAAATCAAGCTTTTCAAGCATATCCTCCGCTATCATTCTCTCAATCATATAATCGGAGGGAATGAGTACATCATAGGAAACTCCGCCGCCCTTAAGCTTTGAATACATAACCTCGTTGTTATCAAAGGTATCGTAAATAACATCTATGCCGTATTTTTTTTCAAACTCGGCATTAACATCAATGGTGCCATCCTCACCTTCCGAAATATATTCGCCCCAGTTGTAAACATAAAGCTTTGTTCCTCTGAGGGCTTTAATCTCGCTGTCTGTTGCCGCAAAGGCGGGAACACAGCAAAGTGAAACAATCAATATTGAAAAGAAAACAGATAAAATCTTTTTCATCAAATCACCACCTCTTAAAATAGCGCCGAATATCCGTTTCGGCCTTACAGCATTATTTTGACTTGTTTTTGGATTCCGATTTTTCCTGAACAATGTTGTAAAGTATAAGCAGAATGAGTATGCTGACAAAAATCACAACCGAAAGGGCATACATATCCGGCTTAACCCTCTTCTTTGTCATTGAAAAAATAACAATAGGTAAGGTCTGGAAGCCCGGCCCGCCTGTGAAATAACTGATTATGAAATCATCAAGAGATAAGGTGAATGACATAATCAGCCCCGTGATGATTGCAGGCATAATTGCAGGGAGAACCACTTTCATAAAGGCTGAAAACGGTCTGCAGCCAAGGTCCTGCGCCGCCTCGGAAAGGTTTCTGTCAGTCTGCTTAAGCTTTGGCATAACAGTCAGAATGACATAGGGCAAATCAAATGTAACATGGGCTACAAGAAGTGTTCCGAAGCCGAGAACGGATTCAACATGGATTATCTTTCCGAGGAAAACGAAAAGGAGCATCATTGAAATACCCGTTACGATTTCGGGATTCATCATAGGAATATTGGTGGTTGCCATTATTGATGTGCGGAAAGCACTTTTTTTGTATTTATCAAGTCCAACGGCGGCGGCAGTGCCGAGAACGGTTGCCGTAACCGAAGAGCAGACGGCAAGAATAAGGGTATTGCATAATGCCCTCAGGCTTGTGTCGTCATTAAGCACGGATTGATACCATTTGAGTGAAAAACCAGAAAATACGCTTGTGCTTGTGCTTGAATTAAATGAAAAAATAATCAGCACAATAATAGGCGCATAAAGGAAAAGAAAAACAAGAAATGAATATATTCTGGAGGCAGCTTTCATATTACCATACCTCCGTCATCATCTGAAAATTTGTTCATTACAGCCATACAGACAAGTATAAGCACCATAAGAACAAGAGAAAGTGAAGCACCGAGATTGTAATTATAAGACTGCTGGAACTGTCTTTCAATTACATCACCGATAAGGTCAAATGAACCGCCGCCAAGCTTTTGTGAAATATAGAAGGTTGAAACGGAGGGCACAAAAACCATTGTTATTCCGCTGACAATACCGGGCACACTCATAGGCAGAATACATCTTTTCAAAACGGAAATTCTGTTGCAGCCCAAATCCTGCGCCGCCTCAATCATTGAAAAATCAAGCTTTGCCATAACGGAATAAATCGGCATTATCATATAGGGCAGAAAATTATAAACCATACCGAGAATAACCGCACCTGATGTATTTATCATATGGATGGGGTCAATACCGATTTTTACAAGAAAGTTGTTGATAATACCCGTATCCTGCAAAAGAGCCATCCACGAATATGTTCTGATAAGAAAGCTCATCCACATAGGCAGCATAACAAGCATTACCATTGTTCGCTGAACCTTATCGGTCTTTTGTGAAATTATATAAGCCATGGGAAAAGCAATCAAAAGACAGATTATTGTTGCAACAATTCCGAACCAGATTGAGCGGAGAAATGTGGGCAGATATTTTGAAATCATAGCCACATTTTCAAATGTAAAATCCCCTGCCGAATTTGTAAAAGAATAATAAACGACAAAGAACATCGGAGCAATAATAAACAGAGCCGCCCACACAACATAGGGCGCTGAAATCAGCTTTGTACGAAAGGAAGAGCGACTGTTCATTCTTCGGCTTCCTCCCCGTTTTCTTCATCGGGATTTGAAAGCTCATCAAATTCCTCACTGAACGAGCTGTAATCACCGAACTTGCCGGAATACCTGCTCTTCTTCATTATGTGAATAGCATCAGGCTCAATTACCAGACCTATCTCGGCATTTTCGGGGTGAAAATCGGTTGTCTGAACCATCCACTTGAAGCCGCCGATATCAACGATTATTTCAAAGTGAACGCCCTTAAAGGTTACGGATGTAACAATACCCTGAAGCATTCCCTTTTCTTTTTCGACAATATCAACATCCTCGGGTCTGACAACAACATCAACCGGCTCATCCTTTTCAAAGCCTTTATCAAGGCACTTAAAGCGCTGACCCGAAAAATCAGCCACATAGTCCTCACGCATAACGCCGTCAACTATATTACTTTCACCGATAAAGTCGGCAACAAAGGCATTTTTCGGCTCATTATAAATATCGCTGGGAGTACCAATCTGCTGAATATGACCGTTATCCATAACAACGATAACATCACTCATTGAAAGTGCCTCTTCCTGGTCATGGGTAACATAAACAAATGTGATACCGAGGCGCTGCTGAATCTTTTTAAGCTCGACCTGCATATCTTTGCGGAGCTTAAGGTCAAGAGCACCGAGAGGTTCATCAAGAAGAAGAACTCCGGGCTTAACCGCAAGGGCTCGTGCAATGGCAACCCTCTGTTGTTGACCGCCTGAAAGAGAATTTATATTACGCTTGTTAAATCCCTCAAGGTTAACAAGAGCGAGCATCTCTTCAACCGTTTCCTTAATCTGCTTTTCGGGAATTTTACGAACTCTTAAACCGAAAGCAACATTCTCATAAACATTAAGATGCGGAAATAAGGCATAACGCTGAAAAACAGTATTAACCTGTCTTTTGTGCGGAGGAAGATTAGTAACATCCTTGCCTCCGAAAATAACACTACCCTCATCCGGGTCAATAAATCCGGCAATAATACGAAGTGTTGTGGTCTTTCCGCAGCCGGAAGGACCAAGCAGTGTTACAAACTGCCCATCTCGAATTTCGAGATTAAATTTTTTAAGAATTTGATTTTCACCGAGGGAAACGGATATATTTCTCAAATCAACAATTACGGATTTCTTTTCCAATTATGCAACCCCTCTCTGTAAGTTTATTTTCGGATTTCGGAATAAAAATACTCCTAACCCATTATAATAGATAAAATATAAGACAAACCGCCCGATTTGTCAATAATTTTATGAAATTATTTTACGGAAAACAGAATAAAAAAAATAAAATTTGACTGAGCGAACAAAATATGTTAATATGCAATCAGAAAGGCGGTGATGATATGCCGACAATTATTGACCTTGAAAAGATAATAAAGGAACTGCTCGTGCGTTATCATGCCGAATCAGCATTACTTTTCGGCTCATACGCCCGGAAAGAAGCAACACCCGAATCTGATATTGATTTAGTAGTTTTCGGCGGCGATAATTTTATTAAAGCAGATATTTTCTCTTTAGCAGAAGATTTAAGACAAATCACTCAAAAAATGCCGATGTATTTGAAATATGTGAATTAAACCCGAATACACCGTTTTATGAAACGGTAATGAGAGAAGGCATAAAGATAGCATGAATAATTGAGAATTGTTGAAGTAATTTTCAATGATATGGAAAAATTCATAAGTGCAATCAAGCAGATTAAATTTTGACAGCAGGCAAAACGGCTGTGGCGAAAATCGTCACAGCCGTTTTTATGTTCAGTTTGAGCTTCAATCAAAGCTTAATTGAAAATGCCTTAAAAATATACTTGAAGAAGAAAGAAACATAAAGCATTACTTTTTCAAAAAATGTTGTAATTTTTGCAAATACATTTGAAGCATTGTTGCCTGTTACGGCATAGCCATCTATTGTTCCGTTGTTATCATCAAGCCCGTCACGGTCATAGGCAAGACCGTAGAGAAGCGGCGAAGCAAGGGCAACAAGGAAGCTTTCACCTATTGTGGCAGGGCCGAAAATTTTTGTTGCGGCTTTTGTAAGCTCCTTGCATATTCCCTCTGTGCCGAAAACGGACATAAGCGTGTTAGCACCGAGCAAAAATACTCTGTCATTGGTGGTTGAGAGAGAGTCAAGCAAAATCAAATCAACAAGCTTCAAAACAATTTCAACCTCTTTGGAATCAAGGTCAAAGGGCTCATTACCCGAATAGTGATAAGAGAGAACTGTCAAAGCCAAATCCCAGCCGTTTTCATAATCGGTCTGCGGAATTGTAATGTTATATTCCTTTGCAAGCTTTGAAGCGCTGTTTTCACCGTAAAGAGGCATTTCAAGAATTTTAAGAAGTCCGCCAACTGCAGTGTTAACAAGATTGTAGTAGATTGCATCCTCTTTTATTCCCATTTTCTCCATTGAAAGAGAAAGCTGTAAACGGTATTTAACGCCGGCTTTGAGGAAGCCGAGTGCATAGGCGTCCATATCCTCATTCATCATTTCAAGGCTCTTTTCGGAAATAAAGGGGGAAGCCTCTTTAAGAGCCTGTGTATCAATCTTATCAACGGATTTTGCTTCATATCCGATTTCATCATCCGTAAAGGTCATAACCCTGTATTCAAGAGGATACATTGTAAGGGATGTGGTTGAAAAATCGGTAAGCTTATTGCCCTTTAACGAGGTATATGTGATGGCATCGCTTCCGTGCTCGTGACCTGTTAAAACGGTTTTAATGCCTGCATTTGCAAGGCGTTCAGCAGTAAGATTATGCGTTCTGACAATAAAGTTATGAGAAACGATTCTCTGAAGCGGCATATGGTCTAAAACATTGTGGTGCATCATAAGAACAGGATATCTGCCCTCATTATATGCCTTTTCAGCCATATTGCATATCCAGGTAACCTTTTTGAATGTTAAGCCGTCCTCGGTTGAAACACTCGGGTCACAGCTGTCTGCCGCAATAAGACGGTATTTTTCACCGAGGTTGACGGTGTATGAAAGACTGCCGTCCTCCTCAAAGGTGGATTCAAGCGCTTCACCGTAGCCGAAATTCCAATAGATTTCTCTGAAATCGGCACTTGATGTTTCATCTCTTTCAGGGTTTGTATCGGTCGAATTATCGTGGTTTCCGTTTACGATGTAAACCTGTTTGCCTGTCAAAGCCTCAAACGCCTGTAATTTTGCGGCAACTGTTTTATGGTCCTGTGGTCTTGTTTTACCGTCATCTGCCAAATCACCGGGGATTAAGACATATTCTATGCTGTCATCCTCTGCACATTGCTTGAGAAATTCATCAATGATAAATCCGCTTTCATCCTCCATTGCGGCTCTGCGGTTACCGTAAAAATAAATTTCATCATCAAGAGTAACCTCGCCGTCAAGAGATGCTCTCGGAGGGTTATAGTGCAGGTCGGAGGCAACGGCAATTTTCAAATCACTCTGCTTTTCTGCGGCATAGCCTGCAACGGAAAGGCAGGAAAGCGCCATAATAAGCGCAAGGACAATGCTGAATGTTTTTTTCATATTCTTACTCCCTTCGGATATTGCTTATCAGTAAATTCCTGCTTTTTTGCAGTTTGAAATATGCTCTGCGTATGTTTCGGAAAAATAGAAATTGCCCTGATTATCGGTTACAAAAAACTGATAATCCGTCTGTTCGGGGTAAAGAACGGCATTTAATACGCCAATACCGCAGTTGTTTATGGGACCCTCCGGCAATCCGCCTGTATCATAGGTGCTGTATAAGTCAACATAGAATGAATATTTTTCTTCATCAACATAGGGCTTGACGTTTTCTCTCAGATAATATGTTGAGGAATCGCATTGCAGCCTTGCATTCGGAGAATTTTCAAGCCTGTTGAAGATAACCGAAGCAACCTTTCCGTCATCCCTGCCGTTGCCGCACTCTCGCTGAACAATCGAGGCAAGTGTCAGCAGTTTATCGGCGGATAATTCAAGCTCATTGCAGCGCTGAAGAACATCAATAGTCAGTTTTGATTTTGTATTTACAAGAAATTTTTTCAGAACGGAAGAGGGGTTTTCACCGTAATAAAAATCGTATGTATCCGGGAAAAGATAACCCTCAAGCAAATACATTCTGTTTTCCGGGCTTGCAATATCAATGCCGAACAAATCAAGATATTCAGTTTTATTCGATTCCGCAATAAATTCTTCCGCACCGCAAACGCCGTTTTTTTTAAGTCTTTCGGCAATACCTCTGACGGTTATGCCCTCCGGGAATGTCACTCTGACAACATTGGAGGTTGTTTCTTCGGTATAATCCGAGGTGATATTTCGGTTAACTCCACAGCACGAAAAAGCAAGCACAGCAGTCAGCAGAAGAACAAGGGAAAAATATTTTTTAATTCTCATATTTCGGATTTTATCATACAGTAAAAGCTATTTCAAGTAAGTTATGAAATTATTTCTTTCGTAAATATGAAATTATTTCTTTCATAAATCAATTATTTCACTTGACACAGGCAAAAAAATAAGGCAATCTATTATCTGTAATGTAACGGATAATTCAAAGGAGCTTTCATTATGAAGCATATAGCAGTAATCACAAAGAAGCCGGAATTCAGCGGTAAAAACTCAACGCCGGACGGTGCAATAAACGGTAACGGCGACCTTGCCGTTATACTCGGCAATTCCGAAAACGGACTTCGCATTTATATCTGCAAAATCGACCTGTGGTACGGAATAAGTATGTATAACAAGGGCGGCTTAAGGCCTCTCGGTTATGTTGATATTGATATTCCGAACTATCTCTATGCAAACTATTATGTTGAGCAGGATATGGATAACGGTGAAATAAGATGCCGTTTTGCAAAAGGCGAAGAAAAATGCGTTCTTAATATCAAGGTGTGCAAAACGGATAACATAATTCTGATTGAGAATAAGGGAAACACATCCGTAAACCCTGCTTTAAAGGTTTATGAAGCTGCAAAGGACGGCAAAAAGGGTGAAGAAAAAGACGGAGATTTAAGCATCATTTTCAGAAGCTTTGACGATAAGGAAAATGTGTTTGAAACCCATTGCTATGCCGCAATGAAAGAGCTTGAAAACAGATACGCCGTTGTTGTTGCAACCAACCATGATTTAGATAAGGAAAACGGCGAGGGTGTCAGAGAATTTGTTGTTTCAAAAGCGGATGCAATAAGCGATGAATCCCTTGACCGACTTGAAGAAGCGCATTTGAAGGGATGGGAAGATTTTTATAAAAAATCAAGCGTAACACTCAGCGATGAATATTTTGAATTAAGGTGGTATGCCTCCCAGTATTTTCTTGCCTGCGGATGCGGAAACGGTAAATTTGCCCCCGGTCTTTTCTCAAATTTCGTAACGGTTGAAGAGCCTGCATGGCACAGCGATTATCACCTGAATTACAACTATCAGGCACCGTTTTATGCCGCCTGCTCATCTAACCATATTGAGCTTACGGATACCTACCATGTTCCCCTTGAGGAGTTTATGGAAAACGGCAGAAAGGATGCCGAAAAATTCGGCTGTAAGGGTATTATTCTGCCTGTGGGCATAGGTCCAAAGGGTATTTATACCGAATACACTCCCATTCTGCCCCATTGGTTTGAAAGGCTGTATCTCGGTCAAAAAAGCAACGCTATTCACCCTGCCGATATTATGGTTTTCCGCTGGAAAACAACAAGAGATAAGGAGTACGCCAAAAATCACGCTTATCCCTATATTAAGGAATGTCTGCAATTTTTCGAGGATTATGCCACATTTGAAAACGGCAGATATTCGATAAATGACGATGCCGCCCACGAGGTACCGATGTACCGCCCGACCTACGACCCGAAAAAGAGGGAATACAGATTTATTCACGATAAAAACAATTCTCTCACTCTCGGTATGCTCCGCCTTTGTATTCCTGCCGCCATTGATATGGCAAAGGAGCTTGGCATTGATAAGGATAAACAGCAGATATGGCAAAATATGCTTGATAAACTTTCGCCCTTTGCAACCACACCGAGCCTTTACGGTAAAATATACAGATACACCGAAAAGGGTCAGCGCACAAATAACGATAACGATGTGGGCTTACAGCATATTTACCCCGGCAACTGTATCGGTCTTTCGTCAAATCCGAAAGAGCTGAAAATTGCAAAAAACACCTTCAATTCAAGAAAAAGAATCTGCTGGCACGATGCGAACGCAAATTCATCCTATTACCCCATGGCGGCTCACCTCGGTATTGACCCGAAGGAAATAATCAGAGAGCTAAAAAAAGACAGAGATGACCACGAATTTCCGAATCTGCTCTACTGCCTTGCCGCAGGAGGCTATGAATACACGGCAATAGTCGCTAACACCATTAACGAAATGGCGCTGCAAAGCTTTCAGGATGCCATCCGCATTTTTCCGAACTGGAATAATGATATTGACTGCAGTTTTACCTCTTTGCGTGCCGAGGGTGCTTTCCTTGTTTCATCATCAATTAAAAGCGGTAAAATCGGCAAAACGGAAATATACTGTGAAATCGGCGGCAGACTGCGAATAATCAATCCCTTTGATTTTGCAAGAATCACCACCCCGAACTGCGAATATGACGAAAACAAGCGCAAAATCGAAATAATCACAAAGCCGGGTGATATAATCACAATTGAAGGTGTATAAATTTTTATTGTATTTGCCTCGAATATATGGTAACATTTCTTCATAAATAAAAAGGATGTGAAAAAATGGGCTTAAAGAAAACATTTGTTGACCTTAAGGACAGTATTGTTCATAACCCCTCTTTCACGGTCAAGGAACAGTTAGGCTATTCAGCCGGTATTTTCGGCAACTGTATGGCACAGGACAGCTCCGAAACATACTCTGACCAGTTTAACCGTGATTATATGGGCATCACCAACGAAAAGATGACCATAAAGGCAAATATTGCAACGGTTCTCAGCTTCATAGTTCCTCCCATTGCCGGAACGATTATGGACAGACCCACCCCTGCGGGCAAAAAGAGTAACACAAAAAAGGTGCTCGGAATAGTTCCGATTCCTTTTGCAATTATGTCAATGCTGATGTTTATCGTTCCCTCCTCAAATGTTATGATAAACTTCATCTGGGCATTTGTTTCGTCACTTCTGTTTAATATTCTTGACAGCTTCTATGATATTTCACTGAGCACAATATCATTGAGAATGACCGCAAACCCCGATGACAGAAAGAATTTCTACACAATTTCTTCATTGGCTTCAACTCTCGGCTCAATGCTCCCCGGCTGGCTGATACCCATATTTGTAGGCAGCACGGATGACCCCACAAAACAGCAGTGGATGTACTTTACCGTTGCTCTCATCTTCTGTATTCTCGGCGTTTCTTCAATGTGCGCACCGTATTTCACGCTTAACGAAAAGGTCGGCATAACTGTTAAGGAAGAAGAAAACGAAGAAAAAATCACCTGGAACAAGGATATGATTTCCGCAATTCTTCATAACAGACCCTTTATGATTCTTGAAGCCTCCGTTCTATTTGACGGTATCAGACAGGTTACATACAACACTCTCCCCTACCTTTATAAAAACACCTTTGACGATTACGGTATGAAAGCCATTATTGATGCCATCAGCGGCGCTCTTTCATACGGCGGATTGTTTGCCGTTCCTCTTGTAGGCTCAAAGGTTTCCGCTAAAAATATGCTTTCGTTCGGTTACGGCTACACAGGATTCTTCTATGCCATTATGTCCCTGTTCAACTTCAAATTCAAGCTCAGCAGAATAAGAAAGCTCCGCTATCTTATAGGCATTATGATAGGCTTTGCCGGTATGCCCAATACAGCACAGGGTGCGGCAAGAAAGATTATTGTTGCGGATTCAACGGATTATATGGAATGGTACAGCGAAAAGCATTACGGTATTCCCGTAAGGTCTGACGGTATGCTCTGTGCCGCTAAAAATGTTATTGATAAAGCAATCAAGCTTTTCAGAACAAATCTCTATTATCTCCTCTTCGAACTTATCAAATATAAAGAGAGCACAAAAGACCCCGTTACAGGCAAAATCATCGAGGTTGTTCAGACAGGCGAAACACTCCGTGGAATATACAGAATATTCTCGCTCTGCGGTCTTATTGGCAATCTGCTCTCCTGCGTAATCTTCCTCTTTGACAATTACACAGGCAAGCGCAAGGAGGAAATCTTTGCAGAGCTTTGTGAAATGCGAGAAAAGAGAGCCGAAAAGCAGGCACAGCTTAACGAAGCATAAATAACGAAATTAAAAGGGGCTGTAAAAAAACAGCCTAAAAAAGCCGAGGTTCACATAAAAAAGTGGGCCTCGGTCATTTTTTAACCTTTCGGATGAAAATCGGATTCAATTTTGCTAAATGATTTAAATTTTATGTACAGCAAAAAAGCCCT
>JAZLIZ010000053.1:0-69181 GCA_045617665.1 Acutalibacteraceae bacterium
CGACGGAGATACGGAAAGTTTAATACGGAAATATCTCAAAGCAGGGGTTATGGTGCAGGGCAGATACGAAGAAACGAATGTCGGAACTCCGCAGGGAGGAAATTTATCTCCATTGCTCAGCAATATTATGCTGAACGAACTCGACAGAGAACTTGAAAACCGTGGACAAAGATTTACAAGATACGCAGATGATTGCGTAATTGTAGTAAAGAGCAAAGCGGCGGCAACAAGGGTAATGTATTCCATAACAAGTTGGATAGAAAGGAAACTCGGATTAAAGGTAAATGCGACGAAAACGCATATTACACCGCCGAGCAAACTTAAATATCTCGGCTTTGGCTTTTGGAAAGACAAAGACGGATGGAAAGCAAGACCTCACGAAGACTCTGTGGAGAAATTCAAAAGAAAACTCAAAGCACTGTGCAAAAGAAGTTGGAGTGTAGACCTGACATACCGAATTAAGAAGATTAACGAGGTAACGAGAGGGTGGATAAACTACTTTCGTATAGGCTCTATGAAGCAAAAACTTCAAAGCATAGATGAGCATTTGAGAAGAATGCTCAGAGTGATAATTTGGAAGCAATGGAAAACGGCAAGCAAAAGAATATGGGGACTTACCAAACTCGGAATAAATCCGTGGCAGGCAAAACTGATGTCGGGGTTCAAGAACCGATATATGGTAGTAAGCAAAATGCCCGCCATAAAGAAAGCAATTTCCAAAGAGAAACTGACCAAGCGAGGCTTAGTCAGCGTTTTCGATTACTACCAAAAGGTACATATTTAATTTTGAGTTGAACCGCCGTGTGCCGAACGGCACGCACGGTGGTGTGAGAGGAGGGAGAAAATCCCTCCTACTCGATTCTGTAATGAGTTTTTATCAGTATTTGAAATCGGTGATATGCATTTCGTCAACAAGCTCCTGCTTTGTAACATCAAGTGTTATGAAAGCAATTCTGCCGGAGCCGCTGATTGTTACCTTTGTAAACTGTTCAAGTGAAACAAGCTTATTATCCTTGGGATTATACTCGATTGTTGATGAACAGTCATGGTAGGTGAGTGAATAGGTGATATCCCTTGCAACTGCTGAAACTATGCCGCCGTTAAGTGTATCATCAATCTCTTTCTTTGAAACGGGTGAGAAAACCGAGCCGTGATTTGAGGGAGCAACCTTATCGGTTTTGTTCTTAATCGGTTCGGGATTCTTTTCATCCTTAAGAACGATTTTGATTTTGTAGTTTCCGTTCGGGAGAACTGTGCAGGTTGCAGTCTTTACCGCACTTGCATCCTTAAGCAGACAGCCGTAATCCGAATTTGAAATGGGGAAGATTGACATATCATTTCCCTTATCCGTAATTTCGGGGTTTGAGGTTGACTTTTCTTTGGTGGTCATAAAGTTATTGCCTGCAAGGTTAAGTGCTGTATTAACAACCGATTCGCCCTGTGCAACTATTCTTGAATTTGCATCATCGGGTAAGGTCTGCCATTCAATCTTTTTGAAGCCTGGGGCATCCTTCTTTGCCTGATTCATAACTGCCGCATAGGCTGCAACGATTTCTTCCTTTGTTGAGGGAGCTTTTTCTTCTTCCTTTTCTTCCTCTGTTTCTTCTGCGGATTCCTCTGCCTGTGTTGAGGACTCTTCTGCTACTCTGCCGTCAGGCTTTGATTCGTCAGTTGAGGGCTCTGTTGCTTCTGCTGTGCTTTTTTCTTCGGTAACAACCTCTTCTGTTGTTGTTTCTGTGGTGGTTGTTACATCATCCTTTGCGCCACAGGCGGCGAGTGAGAAAAACAAAGCTAAAGTAAGAAGAACTGCAAAAAACTTTTTCATTACTAATTACCTCTTTCTTTTACTTATTTATTCCGCTTTCCTTTCGTAAAGCGGCTCGATTCCGTCTTTGATTACGGGGGCGGTGATGAAAACCTTGGTGATTGACTCATCGGAGGGTACTTCATACATCGGCTTGAGCAAAACATCTTCAACTATTGAGCGAAGACCTCTTGCACCCGTTTTTCTTTCAATAGCCTTATCCGCTATTGCTTCAAGTGAGCCTCTGTCAAACAGCAGCTCAACGCCGTCAAGTGAAAACAGCTCCATAAACTGCTTTGTTATTGCGTTTTTAGGCTCTGTTAAGATTTTGACAAGAGCGTTTTTATCAAGCTCATCAAGAGTCGTAACAATGGGCAGACGGCCTACAAGCTCGGGAATAATTCCGAATTTTACAAGGTCCTGCTGTGTAACCTTTGAAATGATATTTTCACGGTTGAATTCGGATTTGCTCTTTACATCTGCACCGAATCCGACAGCGGAGCCCGTGCATCTTTTTTCGATTATGCTCTCAATACCCGCAAACGCACCGCCGCAGATAAAGAGGATATTTGATGTGTCAAGCTGAAGACATTCCTGCTCCGGGTGCTTTCTGCCGCCCTGGGGAGGGACATTTGCAACAGTGCCCTCAATGATTTTGAGAAGTGCCTGCTGAACACCCTCACCGCTGACATCTCTTGTTATTGACGGGTTTTCACTCTTTCTGCCGATTTTGTCAATTTCGTCAATATAGATTATGCCTCTTTCGGCTCTTTCCATATCGTAATCAGCCGCCTGAATAAGACGCAGTAGAATGTTTTCAACATCCTCACCTACATAACCGGCTTCCGTGAGTGTTGTTGCATCCGCAATGGCAAAGGGAACATCAAGTATTTTTGCAAGGGTCTGCGCAAGCATGGTTTTGCCGACACCTGTGGGGCCGAGCAAAAGAATATTTGATTTCTGAATCTCAACATCCGATTCCTTAAGGTTTGAAATTCTCTTGTAATGGTTATAAACCGCTACGCTGAGAGTGACCTTTGCTTTATCCTGACCGATAACATACTCATCAAGCTTAGCCTTGATTTCGTTCGGCTTCGGCAGTTCATCAAAACTCATTGTGCTGTGGGAACGGCTTTCACCGTAGCCCCTGTCACCCTCGATAATATCAAGGCAAAGCTCAACACATTCGTTACAGATATATACACCGTTACCCTCAATCAGTTTCGCAACCTGATTCTGCTTTTTGTGGCAGAATGAACAGGCGGGAATGCGTGAATGAATATCATCTCTTGCCATAAAGTTTAATTCCTTTATCTGTGTTCAATTACCTTATCAACAAGGCCGTAGTTCATTGCTTCTTCGGCTGTAAGCCAATTATCTCTGTCCGTATCCTTTGCAATTTCTTCAAGTGATTTGCCGGTGTTTGCGGAAAGGATTGAATTAAGCTTATCCTTTGTTCTCTGCATATGTGCGGCGGCAATAGCCATATCGCTTGCCTGACCCTGCATACCGCCGAGAGGCTGATGAATCATAATCTCGCTGTTGGGCAGAGCATATCTTTTGCCCTTTGCACCCGATGAAAGGAGAAATGCACCCATAGATGCCGCCATACCGATGCAGATGGTTGAAACATCGCACTTGATATACTGCATTGTATCATAAATTGCCATTCCTGCGGTAACGGAGCCGCCGGGGCTGTTGATATAAAGGCTGATGTCTTTATCGGGGTCCTGGCTTTCAAGGTAGAGAAGCTGTGCAACAACGAGTGAAGCGGTTGCATCGTTTACCTCGTCAGAAAGAACGATAATTCTGTCATTAAGAAGTCTTGAAAAAATGTCGTATGAACGCTCACCGTGACCGGTCTGCTCAATAACATAAGGAACTAATGCCATAAGACTATACTCCTTTAACTTGTTTACAGTGGTCTTATTTGTCAATCGGCAACCGGGAAGGCTGCCGATTGGTTTGTCTTTAATTCAGATTGGATTATTCAGCCTTTGCTTCGTCAGCCTTGGGGGCAGTTTTTTTGGTTGCTGTCTTTTTTGCTGCGGGCTTCTTTTCGGCATCTGCCTTTTCGGCTGTTTTCTTGGTTGTTGTTTTCTTTGCTGCAGGCTTCTTTTCGGCTTCAGCCTTATCGTCAGCCTTTTCTTCTGCCTTCTTGGTTGCTGTCTTCTTTGCGGCAGGCTTCTTTGCGACTTTCTTTTCAGCCTTGGGAGCAACTGCAACTGCGGAGTCAAGAACAAGCTTTACTGCGGCCTGGCTCTTAACCTGTGAAGCAACCATATCTGCGGGAACAAGCTCCTTGATTTTTTCAACATCAAGGTTATACATTTCAGCCATCTTTGTGTACTCTGCTTCAACGGCATCGTCAGCGGCCTCAACCTTTTCAAGCTCAACAATCTTTTCAACAGCAAGGTCATATTTAACATCGTTAACTGCTCTTGCCTTCATTGTTTCCTTGAATGCGTCAAGGGTCATACCCATATAGCTGAGGTAGGTTTCAAGGTCGATGCCCTGCTGCTGAACCTGCTGTGAGAAGTTGTTAACATTCTCTTCAGCCTTTGCATCAAACATACACTGGGGAATTTCACCCTCAACATTTTCGCAAAGAGCGTTGATAACCGCATCCTCAAAGTTATGCTGTGCTGACTCTTCTTTTCTTGCGATAAGGTCTTTCTTAATGCCTGCCTTGAGGTCGGCAACTGTTTCATAATCGCCCTGGTCCTTTGCAAATTCGTCATCAAGCTCGGGCATTTCCTTAAATTTGATTTCATGAAGCTTGATTTTGAATGTGGCATCCTTGCCCTTAAGCTCTTCGGTATAGTCATCGGGGAACTTAACATTGATGTCAAATTCGTCACCGATTTTGTGACCGATAATCTGGTCCTCAAAGCCGGGAATGAACTGACCGTCACCGAGTGTAAGATTATATTTTTCCGCTTTACCGCCCTCAAAAGCAACGCCGTCAACGAAGCCCTCAAAGTCAATAACAGTCATATCGCCTTTCTTTGCGGCTCTGTCATCAACATCAACAAGTCTTGAGCCTCTGTCAAGCATATACTTGATTTCGCCCTCAACCTCTTCATCTGTAACATCTGATGCGGCCTTTTCAGCCTCAATGCCTTTATACTGCTTAACGGTGATTTCGGGCTTAACGGTTACCTTGATTGTGAAGTTAAGACCCTCTGCAACTGACATTGTTTTAAGGTCAAAATCTCTGGGCTGGTCAACGGGATTGATTTCAGCCTCCTTATAAGCTGCTTCAACCTCTGTGGGGAAGATTGCTTCAAGAGCATCCTCATAGAAGAAATTTTCGCCATAAAGCTTCTCAATCATCTGCTTGGGAGCTTTGCCCTTGCGGAAGCCGGGAATCTGAATGGACTTTCTGTTTTTCAGGTAAGCCTGCTGAACAGCGGCCTTGAAATCCTCTGCGGAAACAGCGATTTCAACGGTGTATTCATTGGTGCCTGTTTTGTTTGCTGATACTAAACTCATTTTAGTTTCCTCCGTATTCGGCAAATGGATACTTGCCGACAATTTTTAACTTTTTGATTATAACAGATACTTTCAAAAATTTCTACTGAAAACTGTAAATTTTTCTGTAAATAATAAAAATCAATATATGTAACAAAAAAGTGTGAATTTCGTGTAAATATTTGATTATTTTCCCGATGATTCCGGCACAAGCATGGGGCAGAATTCAAGAAAATCGCCGGAAATGAGAGAAAAGGTTATGCCGTCTTTGTTTTTGCCCGTAACCGCAGTTGCATGGGCGTAGGAATGAAGATGACCGTAATAGCACCTTTTTATGCCCTCTTCAAGCAAAACGTTGTATATTTCTTCACACTGCCTGTCACGGCTGACAGGGGGGTAGTGCAGAAAAACGACAGGCTCAAGCCCTGTCTTTTTTGCTTCGGTTATGGACGCCCTCAATCTGCCTGCCTCACGGAGCACCACCTTTTTGTTTTCATCATCCTCCGCATCAAAAAACCAGCCTCTTGTTCCGCAGATTGCTATATTACCGCAGGTGTAGGCGTTATTATGGAGAATGTTCAGGGTTGTAAAACTGTTGTTTTTGAAGAAATCATCCGCCTTTTTCTTCGTCTGCCACCAATAATCGTGATTACCCTTGAGTATTATTTTTCTGCCGGGCAGGGAATCAAGAAATTTGAAATCCTCATAGCCCTCATCCATATTCATACACCATGAAATATCGCCCGGTATTACAACCGTATCTTCATCAGTGACCAGATGCCGCCAGTTCTTTTCAAGCCTTTCCTCATAGTCGGTCCAGCCGTTAAAAATATTCATTGTTTTGCCTGTTGAAATGGATAAATGAGTATCCGCAATGGTGTAAAGCACAGGCTGAACCTCCTTTTTTCAGTGTTGACCCTGCTATAATAACATTTATTACTAAAAGTTTCAAGGTCGGTCAGTACAATTTGGGAATCAAACGATTTAGCACTGATTTATGCCGTCTTTAAGGAATCTTTCTTGTGTCTTTAAGGAATCTTTCTTGACTTTTTTTCAAAAAAGTGGCATATTATAATCAGCGGAAAGGGGAGTGATTTTATGAAGAAAGCAGTTGCTTTTCTTTTAGTTCTTGCCTGTATGGCTGCAATGTCTTCCTGCGGCTTCAGTAAAAAAATATATTTTTCCGAAGAAAAGTACAGTGAAAACTTATCAAGGGATGTTTCCGAATACGAAGCGGAGCAATCAAAGCTTGCCGAGAAAAAAGAAAAGGCGATTTCAGAGGTTGCCGAAAAGGTCGGAAAGAGCGTTAAGAATAAAACCTTCTGCTACAAGCTTACCTACCCCACCTATATAGAGTATTCTGTTGTAACCTTCAAAAGCGGTAAGGCAAAGAGCAAGGATATTTACAGATTCTTTGAATCCCCCTCAAGATATGAAAGACAGCTCGGCAGGGGTGACAGCGGAACTGAAAAGCTTGTAGGTCATGATGACGATGTTCAGATGCTCAGATATAAAGAAACAGAGTTCCCCGACTGGGATTGGGATTATTATGTTGAAAAATACGAAGACCGTTCCGAGGAGCTTTGCTCAATATTAAGGTAAAAGAGAAGAACTGCCGTTCCCTCTGCAAAGGGCTGAAATTTGATAACACTGTAGCCGAGAGCGGTGGTAAGCGAAAGAATAAAGATAAGACCTGCACAGAACAAATCCGCCGCCACCGTATTGACCTGCTATCCACGGAAATTTCCGGACATTTTCGCAGCCTATCGCACACAGCCGGCACTTAAAGAATAAATCCGGGGCGGCTGCCGAGCCGTTCTCTCCGGTTTTCCGTTTTCAATTCATCCGTTTATTTTGCTTTTTCGCTGATAAAATCAAGTGTTACATTGCATAATTCATCGGCTCTGTTTTCAATGCACTGATGACCGCCGCCACTGACAAGGTGTGCTGTTGCATCGGGAAAGGCATTGTTGACAGCCGATTTTTGTTTACCGTTAAGGATAATATCCTTTTCCGCCTGACAGAGAAGCACGGGGCAGGTGATTTCGCTTGCTTTTTCCATATCCGTGGGCAAAACATTATACATCATTTCGCAAAGTCCTGCACCGAAGCCGTCATACTGAACGGCGTTTGTCACACCGCTTACATCGTAATTCATTGCAAATTGCCGGTCAAAGGTTGCGGCGTAAATAACGAGCTTTACAAGAGGCTTGCACCTCGTTCCGACATTAAAGAAAAAGGTCATAAATCTTTCCACAGGCTTTGATGTGCATATTTTTTCCGCAAACGGCGGAAATTCCTCCTGCGGGCAGGGGCAGTAGAGCATAAGTGCTTTAACGGGGATTCTTTCGGCAATGTTGATTGCGATTCCGCCGCCCATTGAGTGACCTGCCACAATCCATTCCTCCGCAGGGGCAATGCTTTCCATAAGAGAAATGATAAGCTCTTCACGGGGGATAATCTTCATGTTCTTTGTTTCTCTTGTGCTGTAACCGAAGTTCGGCACATCCACCATAACACATTCGTAGCCGCTTTCACAAAGAATATCAGCCATATTTCTCCAGGCGTATGTGGAACAGAGAAAGCCGTGAATCATAAGTATTCTGCCCTGCATTTCACCCTTTGCAGGCTGAACACGGTAATGCAAAGCATAATCACCGGCTGTGTAATAACTGCTGTTTTCGTATGGCTTAAAATCCTTTGCGGCAAAGCCCTGAACGGAAAGAGAAAAAATCAGCACAAGGCTCAGAAGAATTGCTGAAAATTTTTTAACCGACATCATTTTTTGACACCGCCTAAAGCATTATCGTTACAAAGTGAAATAACATTTGTATCAAAGGTGTAGTTTATATCGTTTTCGTCACGGACTCTTTTAAGAGCAAGCTGAATCATTCTGTCAAGAAGCTTGTCATAGCTTATGCCGAGCGGCTCCCAGAGGTAGAATGAAAGCGAGCCGGGAATTGTGTTTATCTCGTTGACATATACCTTATCCTCCGCACCGTCAATCATAAAGTCGATTCTTGAAACACCGTTACAGCCGAGAGCCTTGAAGGCTCTGACAGCCATTTCTCTGATTTCAGTTCTTCTTTCGGTGCTGATATCGGCAGGAATTTTTCTGGCAAGTGAAGCCATACCCTGTGAATCTGTTGAGCCGCCCTTACAGCCCTTTGCTCCCTTTGAGGAATTGCCGCCGACATATTTATCCTCATAGCTGAGGATATCGGTTGCATTGAGGGGTTCCTCACACTCCGAGGCCTCAGCCTCTTCAATATCGCCCGCAACGGAGCAGTTGATTTCTCTCAATGATGTGACCGCTCTTTCAACAAGAACCTTTGAAGCAAACGAAAATGCAACATCAAGTGCGTCTGAAAGCTCATCGTCGGTTTTTGCCTTTGTAATGCCGATGGAGGAGCCGAGGTTAATGGGCTTGACTATTACGGGGTAATCGCTCATTGCCTTGATTTTTGAAATTGCAGATTCGCTGTTTGAATCATAATCAAATTTATTTATAACAACGCAGTCAAGAACGGGTATTCCGGCATCCTTTAATGCAAGCTTCATAAGGTGTTTATCCATACCGAGTGCGGATGCGGTAACATCACAGCCCACAAAGGGAACACCGAGAGTTTTTATATAGCCCTGCAGACAGCCGTCCTCAACATTGGTGCCGTGAACAACGGGGAAAATAACATCAATAAGTGTCTTTTCTTTTCTGAACTTTTTAACAAAGGGGTGGTCGGTAAGGTAAACCCTGCCGTTATCGTTAATGAATGTTACCTTTCTGCTGCTTTTAAGAAGCTCCGGCACATTGTTATATGATGAAATCAGACCGATTTTTTCGCCTGTGTACATTTCGTTGCTCTTTGTCATATACACGGGGATGATTTCATATTTATCTTTATTGAGATTGTTAATTGCCTGAATAGCGGAAATAATTGATATTTCATGCTCAACGCTTTTACCGCCGAACAGAACAGCAAGATTGATTTTCATTTTCCTTTTCCTTTCTCAGAAATTATCGGGCAGGTCGTTTTCAAAAAGAATTGTTTTCTTTCTGCCGTCATTGTATGCAAAGGCATTGTCGGCACCCTCACGGAGGCTTTCCGCAATGTAAATCTTTTCTTTATCAAAGCCCTTTTCGATAAGTCCGTCATAAATCGGCTGTGTCTGCTTTTTGCCGACAAGAACAACATAATCGCAAACATCGGCAATATGCATACCGAACTTTTTGTTTTCTTCATACTGAACATCGCCGAGTTCAATCATTCCGGGGGTGATGATTATTTTACAGCCCTCAAATAAGCCGAGAGCTTTAACCGCATAGGCAGAGCCGGTGGGATTTGAATTATAGGCATCGTCAATAATCGTCATATCGCCCCGTTTCATAAGCTGAAGACGGTGCTCAACGCCTGTCAGCTTTCTGACATAAGGGGGAAGCTTTGCAAGGGGGATGCCCATTTCACAGGCAACCGCTATTGCACCGACAACATTTATGACATTGTGCTCGCCGATAAGGGAGGTCGTGAAATCAACGGTTTCATCACCGTGTGTAATCGAAAATGTTGTGCCCTTTGAGGAAACGGAAATGTTGTCGGCATAGTATTTGCATTTACTGTTTAAGCCGTATGTGATTGCGTTTTCGTTTTTATTGTATGAGGCGATGTTTTCATCCTCACCGTTTATGAAAAGCTTACCTCCGCAGGGCAGGGCATCCGCAAGCTCGAATTTTGCCTTTTTAACATTATCAAGGGTTTTGAAGGTTTCAAGGTGCTGTGGGCCAACCGAGGTGATTACGCCATGTGCAGGGGAAACAATATCGCAGATTTCCTTAATATCGCCGACCTGCTTTGCACCCATTTCACAGATGAAAATATCGTGTGTTGCACGCAGATTTTCTCTTATTGTTCTTGTTACGCCCATCGGTGTGTTAAAGCTTGCCGGGGTGATGAGAACATTATATTTTGCACCGAGCAGAGTGCCGAGCATATATTTTACACTCGTTTTACCGAAGCTGCCCGTTACACCGATAACGGTTAAATTGCTGTGGCTTTTAATAATCTTCTTTGCATCGTTTATATAGTGGTTATTGATTGCCTTTTCGACAGGTGCAATGATAAAACTGCATAACAGCAGGTAAAACGGCGTAATTGTAATCAGGAAGAAAAATGCAAACGCCAAAATGCCGATATCCGTTGAAACCCTCATAAAAACAAATGCACAGGCAATGAATAACAAGGCGAAAAGCCCGAAATTCACGCCGAGAAATCTTTTAACCCTTGCTGTGTAAACGAGGGGCTTTTTTGCTTTTTTCGGAATATTGAGAATTAAGCCTGCAACAAGCAAGGCACATTCTATGCAAACGGCTACGATGAATTTGCTGCTTGATAAAAACGGAACAATCAAAGCCGCCGTAAGGGGGGCGGTTGTAATAAAATAAGGCTTTAATGCGGTTTTGAACCATCTCATCTGCCTTTCCGGGCGGTATGAATTGAGCTGGAACATATGGGTATAATGCAATGTTCTCAAAACGAAAATTGCAATAATAAGCAGCAGCATCAGAATATATACGACTGTCATTTTTATTTCTTCCTTTTAGAAAATTCGGTATCTGCCGGAATTCATTTTTCGGTTAACGCCTTTTCGCAGAGTGTTGCCACACGGCAGGCACGGATGTAAGCCTGAGAAAGGTAGTCAACCGTACTCATTCTGCTGTAAAAATCATTTTCGTGGCGGTTGGGCTTTGAGGTTTTGCTCAGCTCAAAGGTCAGAGTATCGGTATATCCGCACTTTGCAAGCCTGTGCGCAAGCTCCTGCCAGTCACGGATTCCGTCAAAGGGGAGCAGATGCAAATCATCCGTCCAGTAAATTCTGCCGTTATAATCGGAAATGCCGAGATTGTCGTTAATATGGGTCGAGAAAAGATATTTTCCGTAATCCTCAAGCAGATTTTTTGAATAGTTATAGCACATCTCGTGGCCTGTATCCAGACAGAAGCCGCAGGTTTTTCCGCCACCGAAGTTGTCGAGAATTTCTCTTAAAAATTCTTCACCCTCCGTATTTTCAAAGGCGATTTTAACTCCGCACTTTTCCGCTTCTTTTATGATACCGTGGTATCTTTCAAGCCCTGCCGGGTTAGGCTTTAAGTCCGAATCAAAGCCGATGAAAGCATGAGAAACCATAATCGGAATTTCATTCTGCTCACAGGCGTGAATACAGGCAATAAGCTCATCATAAGCGATTTTGATTTTTTCTTCGTCACAGTCCCACAGGTCATCCGTTTTGTTAAACGGAGCGTGAACGGACTGCACCTCAAGACCGCAGCTTTTTGCTTCCTTAACCCATTCGGTAAGGGGAGCATCCTTGCTCCACGGCGTAAATACGGCATCAAAGCCTGCTTCTTTTATAAGTTTAATCTGGTCTGTATACGGTACTCCGAACTCGGAGCCGAGACCGAGACACAATTTTCTTTTATACATTTTTAAGTACCTTCATAACCTCAAAGGGCTGGTCAATAAACGGGAAATGGCCTGCATCCTCTATGATGAAAAGCTCGGAGTCCGGAATAATCGAGTGCATTTTTTCGCCGTCTGCAACGGGTGTTGCGGTATCGTTTCTGCCCCATATAAGCAATGCACCTGCCGGAATGAATTTTATCAGCTCCTCCAAATCCTCATTAACGCTTTTTACAAGAGTCTGCCTCATAACGGGGGAGGCGTTTGCATAATCCGCAGAGCCGTATTTTTTTTGCAGTTTTTCAACTGCACCGGGGCAAAGCACCGTCATAAGCTTTTTGCTGTAAAACTTTTTAAGCTTTTTATATTTTTCCTGCCTTGCCTTTGCTTCACCGCTTAATTCGTGCTTTAAGCCTGCGGCATCAATGAGTATAACCTTTTTTATGCTTAATTCTTTTCTTGCACAAAGCTTCAGAATGATTCTTCCGCCGTAGGAGTGACCGCAGACTGTGAAATCTTCAAGCCCGGTTTTGCTTGCAAATTCCGTAACAAAATCAGCGTAATCATCAACACTCCAGGGCTCACCGGGTTCGGGGGTTACGCCGAAGCCGGGCAGCTCAAGGGCGTAAATCTTATACCTTTCACTTAACGACTTGACAGGCATATTGTAAGCCGCCGTTACCGCACCCCAGCCCGGGAGCAAAAGTAAGGGCTCACCCCTGCCGTAAACCTGATATTCGGTTTTGATTCCTTTGACTTCAAGAATCATAGTTTATTTCTCCGCCTTGACTGTTAAGATAGATTTTTGCCCTAATCAGAATATAAAAACCCATTATCAGTTTATTATACACGATATTCGTATAAATACAAGATTTAATATTGATTTTATTTTGGTTATTTTCATTAATTTTCATTAACACAGGATTGAATAACCGCCTTAATTGTGTTATCATTACAGTGAATATATGCTTTAATCAAGCAATTCGGAGGAAGATAAATGAAAAAATATGATTACATCGTTGTCGGCTCAGGCTGTGCCGGACTCAGTGCCGCCCTTGAACTGGCCATCAGCAACAGAAAGGTTTTGCTGATTGAACAGCACAATATCCCCGGAGGATGTGCAACAGGCTTTGTAAGGGGCAGATTTGAATTTGACCCCTCACTCCACGAGCTTTGCGGTGTCGGTTCTGCCGAAAATCCCGGCGGAACAGGGCTTATTTTCAAACGCTACGGCGTTAATGTTGAATGGAATGAAGCAACGGACTGCTTCAGAGTAATTTCAAAATATTCGGACGGCGAAAAAATGGATGTAACAATGCCCTCCGGCAAAGAAGCATTTATTGACAAAATGGAATATTATGTGCCCGGCTCAAGACCGTCAATGGAAAGATTTTTTGAGCTGACACAGAATATTGAGGACGGACTTGCTTACCTCGGCGGCGGTAAAATAAATCCGGCAGATATTATAAAAAAATATATGCCTATGGTACGCTCCGGCGGATACAATACATCTGATGTTCTCAATGCCCTTGATTTGCCCGAAAGAGCAAAGGATATTCTTTCTGTTTACTGGTCATACCTCGGTGTTGATATGGATAAGCTTTCATTCCTCCATTACGCCTCAATGGTAAACAGTTATGTTAAATTCTCCGCCTACTATCCGAAGCATACATCCCACGAAATTTCCGTAAAAATGGTTGAAAGATTTACTGAACTCGGTGGTGAGGTTATGATGGGCTGCCGTGCAGAAAAATTCATCTTTAACGGTGACAAATGCTGCGGAGCAGAAACAAACCTCGGCACATTTGAAGCAAAATACGGCGTTCTTGCCAATATCAACCCCGATATTATTTACGGAAAAATGATTCCGAAGGAGCTTGTTCCCGCAAGAGAAAAGAAGCTTTGCGCCGCAAGAAAAAGAAAACTCGGCGCAAGAATGTTCACCGCTTATTTCGGACTTAATAAAACGGCAGAGGAGCTGGGAATTAAGGATTACAGCATTTTCTTCCCGCAGTCCTCGGATTCCGTTAAGGAATATGAATCGCTTAAAAAGATTGACACAAACGAGTATTCAATCTTCCTTTGCTATAATATTCACAATCCCGGTTTTTCACCCGATGGCACCTGTGTCTGCTCGTTTACGACGATGTTTACCTCCGGCGAGGATTTCAATGACCTTGACGAAACCGAATATTACAAGCTGAAAACAAAAATGGCAAAGAGGTTTATTAATACCCTCAAGGAAAAGGCGGGTATTGATATTTCCGGAGCGATTGAAGAAATCACAGTTGCTTCTCCCTATACATTTGCCCGTTACCTGAATGCGCCAGAGGGTGGCGTTTACGGTTATGAAACCACAGAGTGGGACGGCATTATTTCAAGAACGATTGAAATGACAATGGGCAAGGATTACAAGGTTAAGGGACTTTACCCCATAGGTACAAACGGTGTCCGTGGTGACGGATATTCCTCAGCCTATACCGATGGTCAGATTCTCGCTCAGAGAGCATTGGCAAGCTTTGAAAAGGAGGGCAAATAATTATGGCAATGAAATTCAGAGTTAATTCGGGTGCTGCCGACCTTAAAAAGTTTGTCGGACTTATCACTGACCGTGAAAATGCAATCAAAAACGCTCCCGAAAATGAAATAAACCCAACATTCAAAATAAATGAAATTGCAAGGGAACTGCACCCCGATTATCAGAAAATGGTGATTACGGAAATAGTCAGTCACGAGGGCGCAGATGCAAAAACCTTTGTTTTCAAAAAGGCGGACGGCTCAAAGGCGGCGTTTTTCAGAGCCGGTCAGTATGTGAGCGTGCTTCTTAAAATGGGTGAAAGCCTTGTTACAAGACCTTATTCGATTTGCTCATCACCTATGGAGGCAAAGCAGGGTATTGTTAAAATCACCGTCAGAAATGTTAAGGACGGTTATGCCGCTCCCTATATGCTTGAAAACTTCAGGGTCGGTGATAATGTTACTCTTTCCGGCCCGGACGGCACATTTTATTATGAGCCTCTGCGTGATGCTCAAACCGTTATTGCTCTTGCAGGCGGCAGCGGTATAACACCTTTCCTTTCAATGGCATATGCAATCCGTGACGGACTTGAGGATTTCAATTTAACAATTCTTTTCGGCTCAAGAAACGAAGAAAATGTACTCTTCAAAAAAGAGCTTGATGAAATAAGCGCGGAGTGCGAAAAGGTCAAAATTGTTCATATACTTTCGGATGAAGAAAAGGACGGCTATGAGCACGGCTTTATAAATGCAGAGCTTATTAAGAAATATGCACCTGCTGACGGTAAATATTCCGTATTTATCTGCGGTCCCGAAGCAATGTATCGCTTTGCCGAAAAAGAGGTTGAAAAGCTCGGCATTGAGAAAAAATATTTCCGCCGTGAGCTTCTCGGCGTTACAAAAAATGTTTATGCTTTGCCCGATTATCCCGGGGAAGCAAAGGAAAAGACCTTCAAGGTTACAGTTGTTATCGGTGAAAATGAATGGGTTGTTGATGCAAAATCCGATGAAACCGTTTTAACGGCTGTTGAAAGAGCCGGTATTCCTGCTCCCTCCCGTTGCAGAAGCGGTGAATGCGGCTGGTGCAGAAGCAAGCTTGTCAGCGGAACGGTTTATATTCCGGCGGAAAACGATACAGGCAGAAGATATACCGACAAGGAATGCGGTTATATACATCCCTGTGCATCCTTCCCCACATCAGACCTTAAAATAGCGGTTCCCGGTTCATATATGAAATAAATTCAGAAAAGAGAGTGAGCTTATGAACAGAAAAGAGTATTCAATTCCGTCAACATCCGGTGTTTGCAATTTGTTTATCCGCTGCTGGATTCCCGATGAGCCGAAAGCGGTTTTTCAGATTACTCACGGTATGGCGGAGCACGGCGAAAGATATGAGGATTTTGCTTCACACCTTTGCTCAAAGGGCTTTGCGGTAATTGTTGATGACCATATCGGTCACGGCAAATCCGTTAATTCCGATGATGATTTAGGTTATTTCGGAGATAGGGACGGCTGGAATGCCTTTGTTGAGGATGAAAAGGCTGTTGCCGAGCTTGCAAAAAAAGAATTTCCGGGCTTGCCGATTATATTCTACGGTCACAGTATGGGCTCGTTTATAGGCAGAGAGTATATCAGAAGATACGGAAGCGACGAAGCAATCAAGGGAGCAATCATCTGCGGAACTGCCGGTAAAAACCCTGCCGCCGCCGTTGCAATAGGCATTGCAGGAGCAATAGCAAAGGCAAAAGGAAATAAATATAAAAGTGATTTTATAAACAACCTTGCTTTCGGCACATATAACAAGAGGATTGAAAATCCCGAAACCCCGTTTGACTGGCTGACCAACGATAAAGAAATCGTAAATAAGTATATTGCCGATAAGTATTGCGGATTTTTATTTTCCGCAGTCGGATACAGGGATTTATTCACCGTTCTTAATACCGTTTCTTCAAGGAAATGCTTTGATGAAACAGATAAGAATTTACCCGTTCTGCTTACGGCAGGTCTTGATGACCCTGTCGGTGCATACGGTAAGGGTGTAAAAGAGGTTTATAACAATTATAAAAACGCAGGCGTTAAGGATTTAACTCTTAAGCTCTGGGAAAATATGCGCCACGAGATTCACAATGAGCCCGACAGAGAAAAGGTTTATGAATACCTTTCCGTATGGGCGCTCAATAAAGCTGAGGCGTAAAGAGCTTAACAAGGGCTTAATAAAATCAGGCTGAAAAATCAGGCGATAAAAAATGCTTGACACCGCTATAAAACTGTGATAATATATCAACACCTCTGCGAGCAGGGTTTATTTTTCGTGCCTGCTGATAAAAAAGGTGCAGAGGGAGGCCGAGCACAGGTCGGTTGCCTGATAGACCGGTCATGATGCTTAAATATTCCAAAAAATGGAGGTGCCGCAATGGCTGCTAACGGTAAAAGAGTCAAGATTACACTTGCTTGCACCGAATGCAAACAGCGCAATTACAACACAATGAAGAACAAGCAGAATAGCCCCGACAGACTTGAAATGAACAAGTACTGCAGATTCTGCAAAAAGCACACTCTTCACAGAGAGTCAAAGTAAGCAGGGAGGTAAACCTAATGGCTAAGAAAGAAGTTTCTCAAGCTGCAGAAAAGGTTGCCGCCGCTGAAAAGAAAAAGAATAAAAAGGTTGCCAATCCCAACGGTAACTGGTTCAAGAGAACCGGCAAGGCAATCAAAAAATTCTTTAAGGATCTTAAGGGTGAAGTCAAAAAGATCGTTTGGCCCGATGGCAAAACCGTTCTCAAATCAACCCTCGTCGTTCTCGCTGCAGTAGCGATTTGCGGAATCGCAATTTACGGCGTAGACCAGCTTCTCGCACTTGCACTTTCACTGCTTGAAAAAGCCGCCGAAAAGGTCGGTTCGGGTGCCGATGTCGGCGCAGAGGCACAGGCAGTAACTAAAGAGATGATGAATTTAGGAAAGTTCTTCATCGGCTGACGCAGGAGGTTTTGAGATGTCTGCTGAGACAAAATGGTATGTAGTTCATACCTACTCCGGTTATGAAAATAAGGTTAAAACCAATATTGAAAAGTTGGTTGAAAACCGCAGAATGCAGGATCAGATTTTTGAAGTACAGATTCCTGTTGAAATCGTTCACGATGTTGAAACAAATAAGGATGTTGAACGCAAGCTTTTCCCAAGCTATGTGCTTGTTAAGGTTGCCGTAACATACGATGAGTATCAGCATCCCAAAATGAGCGATGAAACATGGCTTCTTATCCGTAACACAAGAGGTGTTACAGGCTTCGTTGGTCCCGAAAACAAAGCAATTCCCCTTACCGATGAAGAAGTTATCAGGCTCGGAGTCGAGAAGAAGGTTGTTGAAGTATCTTATGCAGTTGGCGACACAGTCAACATTGTTGATGATATGTTTGACGGCTTTTCGGGAGTTGTTCAGGAAATCGACCTTGAAAACAATTCTGTTAAGGTTGTTGTTTCCGCACTCTTTGGTAAGGAAACCACAGTTGAGCTTGAGCTTGACCAGGTTGAGCTTGCCGAATAATCACGGTAATTTGAGGGCAATAACCCTTTCAAATTCAGCACCTTAACCGGTGCAGTCGGAAATTTCCGGCTTCGTGGGAGGAGTAGAAAATCCGTTTTACTCCGCCATTTACCACATTATATTGGAGGTTAACTAATTATGGCACAGAAAGTTGTCGGCTTAATCAAGTTACAAATCCCCGCAGGTAAGGCCACTCCGGCTCCCCCTGTAGGTCCCGCACTTGGTCAGCATGGTGTTAACATCATGGCTTTCACAAAGGAATTCAATGAGCGCACAAAGAACGATATGGGTCTCATCATTCCCGTTGTTATCACCGTTTATGCAGACCGTACATTCACATTTATTACAAAGACCCCTCCCGCAGCAGTTCTTATTAAGAAGGCTTGCGGAATTGAGAGCGGTTCAGGTGTTCCCAACAAGACCAAGGTTGCATCAATCACCAAAGAGCAGATTAAGACAATAGCTGAAACAAAGCTTAAGGACCTTAACGCTGCATCTGTTGAAACTGCAATGAGCATGATTGCCGGTACTGCACGCAGTATGGGTGTCACTGTTGTTGATTGATTGTAAACTTGTGGGAGGAAAAATCCGATTAACCACATGATTGGGAGGAAAAATTAACATGAAACACGGAAAAAAATATAACGAGAGCGCAAAGCTCATTGAAAAGGCAAACCTTTATGAACCCGCAGAGGCTCTTGACATTGCTGTTAAGACCGCAACTGCAAAGTTTGATGAAACAGTAGAAGTTCACATCCGCCTCGGCGTTGACTCCCGTCACGCTGACCAGCAGGTTCGTGGCGCTGTTGTTCTTCCTAACGGAACAGGTAAGTCAGTTAAGGTTGCTGTTTTCGCAAAGGGCGCTGATGCCGATGCCGCAGTTGCTGCAGGTGCAGAGGTTGTCGGTGCTGAAGACCTTGTTGCAAGAATTCAGGGCGAAGGCTTTATGGATTTTGATGTTTGTATTGCCGCACCTAATATGATGGGTCTCGTTGGCCGTCTTGGTAAGGTTCTCGGTCCCCGTGGACTTATGCCCAGCCCCAAGGCAGGCACAGTTACCCCTGATGTTGCAAAGGCTGTTACAGAAGCAAAGGCAGGTAAGATTGAGTACCGTCTTGATAAGACAAACATCATTCACTGCCCCATCGGTAAGGCTTCATTCGGTGCTGATAAGCTTAAGGAAAACTTTGATACTCTTCTTGATGCTGTTATTAAGGCAAAGCCTGCCGCATCAAAGGGTCAGTACATCCGTTCCTGCTGTGTAGCAACAACAATGGGCCCCGGCATTAAAATCAACCCCAACAAGGTTGGCTCAGCTGCTTCCGCTCAGTAATTGAACGGTACAATTTCATAAACAAAAACGGATAGAAATTTCGGACGGCACAATTTAGCGATTAAACTAAGTTGTACCGTCCTTTACTTCTGTCCGTTTTTGCTGTTCAAAAATGCCATTTTGAATGAAAAATAAATATGATATGTATTTCAATGCATAAACCCTAATATGAGAAGAAGGGTGCTTTTTAATTTCTGAATGCTTCGTAAACTGCCTGTGCTGATTTTTCCGTCATACCCTTGACCGATTTCAGCTCATCAACAGTTGCTTCGGAGATTGCCTTGATTGTTTTGAATTTTTTAAGCAAAGCCCTTGCTCTTGCTTCGCCTATGCCGTCAATATTGACGAGGGTTGTGGAAATGGAAGCTTTTTTATTTTTCAACCTGTGGTATTCAACCGAATAGCGGTGAACCTCCTCCTGTAGGCTCGAAACAAGCGTAAATGCGGAGCGCACAGAGGTCAAAGCGATTTCATCCCCGGAGGTGGCAATGGCTCTTGTGCGGTGGTGAGAATCCTTAATCATACCGAAAAGGGGTATGTTCAGATTATGCTTCTGCAAAACGGGTAAAACAGCGTTGACCTGCCCCTTGCCGCCGTCAAGCAGAATTAAATCGGGCAGCTTGCCGAAGCCTTCTTCTTTATTTTCGGCAATTTCGTATTCATTCAGTCGTCTGTCAATAACCTCAGCCATTGATGCGTAATCATCCTGACCGCTGAAGCCCTTGATTGTGAAACGCCTGTATGCTTTCTTAAAGGGCTGACCGTTTTTGAAAACAACCATTCCGGCAACATTGTTTGTGCCGTCTGTGTGGGATATATCGTAGGATTCAATATATTCCGGCGGTGATTTCAAGCCAAGCAGCTTGCCGAGCTCATCAAGTGCGGCGGTAACTTTTCCGCCCTTTGAGCCCATATATATTGCAAGCTTTTGTGCAGCATTTGAACGGCACATTTCAATAAGTGAATGCTGTTCGCCACGCTGCGGAATAACTATATTAACCTTTTTACCTCTGATTGATGTAAGCCATTCCTGTAAAAGCTCGGAATCGGCAACATCACCGTCAAGAGCAACACGGCAGGGGACATCATTACGCATTGAATAATAGCTTCTGAGCAGTTCACGGCGTGCCTCGGTTAAATCCTCCGGCAAATCAATGATGAAATGCTCGCTGTCAAAAAGCCTTGAATTTCTGAATCTTAAAACGGATAAACAGGCCTTTGCGTTGCTGCCGTTTGCTCCGCCGACTATCGCAAAAACATCCTGCTCCTCAACTGCGGCGGCAACAACCTTTTGCTTATCCGTAACCTTATTTATGGCGCTGATTTTGTCACGGATTTTAGCCGCTTTTTCGTATTCCAGATTTTCAGAGTAGCTTTGCATTTTTGCGGTCAGCTCTTCAATCACCTTGCCGGAGCCCTCGGTTATAAAACGGCGAGCGTTATCAACCGCCTCGTTATGCTCTCTCATAGTGATTTTTCCGGCACAGGGTGCGGAGCATAAACCGATTGAATAATTCAGACAGGGTCGGCTTTTTTTATAATCCCTCGGAAAAACCTTTGAGCATTGTGGCAGCTTGAATATCTTTTTAGCGGAATCAACAGCATTAGAAATACCGAATGAGCTTATATAGGGTCCTAAATATTCGGCGCCGTCATCCTCCGCACGGCGAACAACGGAAATACTCTTCCAGCCCTTATGCTCAATTCTGATATAGCTGTAGCCCTTGTCATCCTTCAAAAGAATGTTGTATTTCGGGGAATGCTGCTTAATAAGAGAACATTCAAGAACAAGAGCCTCAAATTCGCTGTCACACATTATGTAATCAAAGCGGTCAACATTTTCAACCATTTTTCTTACCTTGGCTGTGTGATTGTTCTGAGAGCCGAAATATTGGCTGACACGGTTTTTCAGTGCCTTTGCCTTGCCCACATATATTATATTGTCGGTTTTATCCTTCATAAGATAAACCCCCGGCGTAAGGGGGAGGCTCATTGCCTTCTTACGAAGCTCCTTGATTTTTTCGTTCATTTTCATTTACCGCTTATCTTTGATAACAATATTATATATTCCCGTGCCCGTTTCGTCAAATATTTTTAATTATTATTAAAAAATACTTGATTTTCTTCGTAAAATACATTACAATACTAAAGCGTTAAATGCAGATGAAGTTTGACAGATTTGGAGAGTTGTCCGAGCTGGCCGAAGGAGCACGATTGGAAATCGTGTAAACGGCAAACACCGTTTCAAGAGTTCAAATCTCTTACTCTCCGCCAACAAATAACACACTTTTGTCTACCAAAAGTGTGTTATTTGTTTATCCAAGCCGCAGGCTTGGCATATCATCACGGCGTAGCCGTGTATATCATCCGCCGTATGGCGGTATCTCATCACGGCAACGCCGTGTATTGTTTTCCTGCGGCTTGATGATATGCAATTCCTACGGAATTGATGAGATACAACACTTCGTGTTGATGATATACAAGGCTTCGCCTTGATTTATTTACCGAAGTATTATTTAATACTTTTTGAAAGGAGTGGTTTTATGGCTAAAAATTATTTACTCGATTATTCGGAACAACTTGCGACAGATATAGAATTGCTTTGCCGTAATATTAAAGCACCATCCAATACCATTTTCCAAATCCGCAAAAGTTCCAGTAGTGTTTATGCTAACATCCGTGAAGCGAATTACGGTCAAAGCAAAGCGGATATGCTTTCAAAATTTGAAATTGCAACAAAAGAATGCAGTGAAACTGAAGGTTGGCTCAAATTATTATTCAATTCAAACGATATTGATGAAGATACATATAAAAAGCACCGAAATTTGTGCGGAAGAATAAGGCGAATGCTTATTGCAAGTTCTAAAACACTTAAAAATTCTGACAAATCCAAATCTTCGGGAGAAAAACAGTCATGAATATCGAACTTATTCCTTTGCATCCCGAAGATAAAGATATATCAGATTTGAAGAAGATACACACTTCCTTGTCTGTTGCAAAATACATTTCCATATCCGAAAATTACTTTGACTATGTTACAAATACGGACGGAGTAATTTATTATAAAATAATATGGAACGGTATATTAGCAGGTGGCGTTCATTGTGAATATACAGACGGAACAATGTTTATGAGTGTATGTGTTGATGAATTATACCGTCGTCGCGGTATCGCCGAAGCGGCATTAAATCAACTGTTTCTTGCGCCGACAAGCGACGTGGATGTGATCGAAGTAAATATTGAAGAAACAAATGTACCGTCACTTTTACTTTTTCAAAAACTCGGTTTTTCAAAAATCGGCAAAGAAGATGAATTGATAACCCTGCGAAAGTTATTACGACGATAAATCCCGGCTTTTTGAGGTGTACCTTTTACTCGTTCTTACCTTAAAAATGTACCTTTTGGTTGCTCTTATACAGAAAAAAGCATCGACTTTTTGTCGGTGCTTTTTTTCAATGATATCCGTTCCTTGCGGAACGGGTGATATACCTTCGGTATGATATCCACCTGCGGTGGATGATATATGCTTCGCATATGAAGGAACGGATAGTATATCATATTTGAGCAAAGCGAAAATATATCATACGGCATCAGCCGTATATCATATTGCCGTAAGGCGATATATCATTAAATGTTCAATATCATCCGCCGTCAGGCGGTATATCATCAAAGGCGGCTTGCCGCCTTTGTATCTCATCACGGCATCAACCGTGTATTTTTTTGCGGCTTGATGATATACAACGCTTTGCGTTGATGATATATAAGGCTTCACCTTGATTTTACAAGAGCTCAACGCAATCCGTCAATTTGTCGGGAATATCTTTTTTGTTCGTAATCATAAATAAAGTCAATCATAAATTAAAGCCACCCGTTTTGTGACGGGTGGTTATGAATTTTTATAAGCATTATTGATTGGCAGTGGCGAAAATAAGTTACAGATGTTGAAAAATGAAATATATTAACTGTAAGTTTATCAATATCCATCATAGGGCTAAAACATAACCGGTGTCGTGCAAATCAATTTTGTTGTGTAAGTTTATCAATATCCATCATAGGGCTAAAACTGAGGCGTGACATCTTAAAGCAATTTTGGGTGTAAGTTTATCAATATCCATCAATAGTTCTAAGATAAGGCAATATGCCGTAGGGTATGGTGGTATCCTGACAAATGTCTAATCCACCGAATTATTACAGCCTGATAGGCTGTATTTTTTTATCTTTTTTATATATTCTTTTTCTAATTCAATCGCCTTTTCCGGGGCGGTAATTTTCATTTCTCCGGCAAAGGTGAAGAGCCAGCCCCAAAATGTTGGGCTAATTTGCACATCAACCTTTGTGGTGCAAGTGTTGCCGTTTGCTTTTATTTTTGTGTTATAGCTGAATTCATCATAAATAACAGGAATCAGCTTGCGGTCAAATTCAAGGGTAACCGCCGAGCCTCCACAGAGTTGCAGAAAGCAGGTTGCCGTATTTTTTGCTGTCATAAATCTGCTTTACTATTTCGTATTCGCTCCAGAAACGCAGACACTGTGCAACCATATATTTGACATTGTTTTCCTCTGCGGTTTTGTAGAGCAAGTCAACATCATCCTCGTTAAGAGAAACGGGCTTTTCGGAGAGCACATTTATTCCCTTTTTCATTGCTCTTACGGCGTACTCTGCGTGCAGATATGTGGGCAGGCAGATATCAAGAATATCAATCTCGTTTTCATCCGTCATTTTATCAAAATCGGTATATTTCTTTTCAACATCGTATCTTTCGGCTTTTTCGGGCAGAATATCGCAAACCGCAACAACCTCAACATCATCCATCGCAAGCCAGTTAGGCACATGAGCACCGCTGATTCCGCCGCATCCTATAACCGCAACCTTTAGCATTATAAATTTACCTCCGTTATTTTAGCGTATATTATAATCTTTATCGCAGTTTTATTCAATAATTTTATTGATATTCAGGTGAAATATTGCTATTATATTTTCCATAAAGCACGGAGGTTTTGGTTCTATGGAAAAGCCTGTTTTGAAATTCAACAATGAGGGAAAATTCAGAATACTTATGGTTTCCGATTTTCACTCTGCAAAAAACAAAAAACTGCCGGAGGATTATTCCGGCAAGATGATAAAGGGCATTGATGCTCTTATTGAAAATACGAATCCCGATTTTGTTTTTATCGGCGGTGACCAGTGCATAGATGCTTCTTCAATTGAGGAAGCAAAAGCAGAAATGTCAAGACTGATTGAGCCTGTTTTGAGAAGAAAGCTTCCGTGGGCTGCCTGCTTCGGTAATCACGATAATGAAATCGGCTTGCCTGTCTGCGAAGAAGAAAAGGCTTATGAAATGATACCGGGCTGTCTTAATGAGGCAGGGGATGAAGAAATAGACGGAACAGGCAATTTTCGTATTCCCGTTTATGATAAAGATGGTAAAGAGCTTAAATTCAATCTTTTTGCCCTTGATTCTCACAGAGAAATAACGGATTTGATTGAAAAATTCAATCTTGATAAGGATACCTGCTTTATTTTGCCACACCATTTTAACGAGAACGCAACAGGCTGTACTCCCACATTTGAACAGGTTATGTGGTACTATAATACCTCAAAGCAGATTGAAAAGGAGCAGGGCAAAAAAATCCCTGCGATTATGTTTATGCATATCCCTCTGCCGGAGCTTCTGCATATTTTCAGAAATCCGGAGCAGTGTGATGCAACAGGCAACAAGAGAGAGGCAAGCGGATGCTGTGAGCTTAATTTCGGCTTGTTCGGTGCGGCTCTGCAAAGAGGAGATGTTAAGGGCTTTTTCTTCGGCCATGAGCATCTGATTGATATACAGGGTAAATACTGCGGAATTACCATGGCACAGGATGCCGCAATCGGCTATAATATGTCTGCCCACGATGATTTAAGAGGGGGCAGGGTGATTGACCTTTTTGAGGACGGAGCTCTTGAAACAAGAGCAGTTAAGCTGATTGATATTCTCGGCAGAGAGGCTATGCGCCGCCGGGATTATTTTGAGGGCGGATGCAAATATTTCATCAGAGATTTATAAGGAGAAAACAAAATGGACGGCAACCGCTCAACCTATTTTTTACAGGCGGATGAAATAGACCACCTTACAATCAGATATACGGATTTCGGTGAAAAGCTCAATAAGAAAAAGGCAACGGAAATGATACATTTTTATAATGATATTTATTCCGCCGTTTCCGAAAAATTAAAGGCTTATGAGTTATCCTTTGAAGCCCTTGACCGTTATTCCGAAAAGGAATTATATGACATTCTTGTAATAATCAGAACGGTTTTGCTTGAACTGGCGAGAATATAACTTCTTCATTGACAGCATACCTATATAGAGAAAATTCTCTTTCTTATTGCTGGTACTCTTATTAAAACGAATACCACAACTGCGGTTATTATAAATTCCGGCAGCAGATATATTCCGTTGTAGCAGAGGGAATAAAGAACAGGGGCATTTTCAAAGGTTGAGCCGAAAAGCTCCCACTGCTCAAGGTTTGTGAATATAATGCAGCCGGAGAGAAAGTGGGAAGCAAAGCGTAAAAGCACGGCAATAAACAGCCCTGCAATTATTCCGGCTGTTCCCTTTTTTTTGAAAATTCCGGCAATGCCCAAAACCGTGTAAGCGACAATGTAATCAAACAGAATACAGCCTATGAGCATATTGGCATTTAAGCCCCAGCCGAGCAGACCGCTCATTGTTATGCCGAAAATAAGCTGAAAAACAGAATCGGCAAAGGCTGAAAGAAAGCCCCATTTTAAGCCGTGCCTGATTGAAACAAGGCAGACGGGCAGCATACTCACAAGGGTAACACCGCCGCCGAGCGGCATTTGCCATACCTTTATCAGAGATAAAACAACGGACATTGCAACAAGAATTGAGCTTTCTGCAAGTATATTGATTGGATTTTTACTTTTCATATTTTCCTCGATTTCAGCAGGTGAAAAACAAAATGACCGCCGGAAGACCGACGGCCATTAAACTTTTATCTGTCTTCCTACGCCGGCATTATCCGTTTCAGGTTAAAGGGTTCGCATTCTGCATCTCAGCCGACTTTCAGTCAGCACCCCTGCTTTTTTATTTGTCTGAATTTTATCATAAGAAAAAGAACTTGTCAACGGCTTATTGCATATTTTCGCTGTTTCTGTGTCTTTCCTGTGCAAAAGAGCCGTTACGGTCAATTTCCATTTTAACATAGCCCTGAAGCCAGTCTTTTTCTTCATAACCGAGCTTGCTTTCGGCGGTGTATGAGCCGTAACCGGAGGGCTGAAGATAACTCAGCAGTATTCCTTCATATTCAAAGCCGAAATCGTTCAGATGGTCATGGCCGAAGAATACAGCCTGTGTTGAGCCCATAATTCTGATTGCTTCAAATAAGCCGGAATCAAAGCCGGATTCACAAATGCCCTCTCTCTTTTCACCGTAAAGGAACTGACGGCTTTCGTATTGCTGTTCCACCTGAGGCAGGGGAATATGAATAACCATTATTGATTTGAAATCACCGTATGCAAGCTTTGTTGAGCTGACCTTGTCGGTGTACCATTTAATCTGTGAGGTTTTAACGCCGTCATAGGGGTCTTCATCATCGGGAATGCCGTATTCCGCCTTTGTATCGGGCAGAACCTCATCGCCCGTATCAAGGAAGAAGAAGCTTTCACAGAGGGTGTTATCGCTGTTGAGAATGTTTAACTGATAGTTGCCGTCACCCCATATATCCTCCGGGCCCTCAAGCATAAGGCAATGGTCATAGGATGAAAAGACATCAATCATTTCCGAACGGTTGAGTGAGGTGCTGTTATCTCCCTCGTGGTTACCGTGACAGCCTGCCCAGTAAACACCGAGATTTTCAAAAATCTGTGCAAGCTGATTACATCTTTTTTTGTTGAAGCCGGAGGTGACGGTATCACCGCCGAAAATAACAAGGTCGGGTTTTTCTTTAACAATGTTATTTACGATATTTGCAACCGTAATTTTCGAGGTTTTGTTTTTTCCGTCAAGGTGAATATCGGTAAAGAAAAGCACCTTTATTTTTTCTTCTCCCTTGTTGCGGACTGTAACGGTATCCTCTGTTTTCGAAACAACCTCAAGGTTATCTGTGACAATGCTCTGAATTGATTCAATATCGTAATTCAGAGGGTGGGGCAAAAAAGAATAGCCTATACTGCCGCCGATTATGAGAAGAACGAGAATAACTGCCGGGATAATGATTTTTAACTTCTTTTTCATAGTTACACCTGCTTTCAAAAACACCGCCATCTGATGATGACGGTGTGGCTGATGAAAATTTGCTGAGCTTACTTAATGAAAAGTACAATAAGGGTTGCAAGAAGAGAAAGAACAAAGAAAACAACTGCAAGAGCTTTTGTAATCTTAACAAGCTTCTGCTCCATTGTTCTGCCCTTGTTTTTGCCGAGGAAGGTTTCGGCACCGCCTGCAATTGCACCGGAAAGGCCCTGTGTTTTGCTTTCCTGCATAAGAACGACGATAACAAGAACAATTGATGCTGCCAAAAGAACGGCACCGAGAACGATTTCATACCAAGCCATATTTTATTCCTCCAATCAGTTCGCTTAAATACTTGGTTGATTTTAACATACAAGATTGATAAATGCAAGTGCTTTTTTCTTATAAGGCAACATTTATGGTATATTTTATTGCCGAAATATAAAAATTACGCATTTTTATTGAGTTTTTTGTCTGTTTTTGATACAATAACCCACAGTTTATGAATTGAGGTTGAACAGATGAAAATTGATTTCAATAATCCGGCTGTAAAAAAAGCCGTAAAGACGGCTGCCTGTGCAGGAGCTGAAAAGCTTACGAAAAAGGTGATTCCGTCAGTTACAAAAAAGGTGTTTGAATCTGCCGTTAAAAATGCCTGCACCACAGCCCTCTGCATTGCCGTGCTGAATGTGACCGTGCCGGTTGCCGTTGGTGCAATAAAAAGCATTGCGGCATCTTAAAGCTTTTCGAGGATTTCAGGCTCTGCCGTTAAATCGTGGCGCTTGTAGTTATCGTTTGCATCAAAAAACCATACCTTTGCATCTGGTCTTTTGGGGCAGACCATAATTGAATATTTACCGTTCCTGCATACAAAAGCCGTGTCGTTTTCACAGGCTATGGATGACAGGGGCGTTTTGTTTGCGTAATTATCAAACTGATGCCAGAATTCGCCCTCATAATGGGGAACATTGTTATATGGAATAAGGTCAAGGCAGTCTATAAACATAAAGTCGCCTCTCGGTCCGCAGTCATCAAAGCCCTGCTTAAACCAGCACATACTGCCGGAGGAGGAGCCGAAGAGAATTGCACCTCTGTTATATGCCTCACGGAGATATTTTACTGCATTTGTTCTGTTCCATACATCAAGGCAGAATTTGAGATTTCCGCCGGGCACATTGATTAAATCCGCCTGAGAAATAAGCTTTGCAACCGTTTCTTCCGTAAGGCAGGGGTCGGTGAGCTTAAGAATATAACAGTCACAGCCCATCTTGCTGTAAACATTTATATCACCTGTTGAATCGTCATAGCAGGTGGTGGGAATTGTGAGAAAAACAGGCGTTTTTTTGCCCGTTTCTTTAATTAACTTTTCGGCAAGGTCCCAGCAGTATTCACCGTCAAAGCCTCCGCCCATTGCAATGATTGTGCCCATCTTTTATGCCTCCAAGCTCTGCATAAATGCCCAGGATTCTTCAACAGCCTTAAACGGGTCGCCATCAACCCAGTCAATATCCTGCTCATACATAATATAGGGAATTTCCATTTCACATGCAAGGTCATAAATTGCTTTAAGGTCAACATAGCCTCTGCCGAGAGAAACGAAACGGCGTACGCCCTCTTCATCAAAAATATAATCCTTGAAATGGAGAACCTTTATTCTGCCCTTCATCTTCTTAAGAACCTCAACGGGGTCCTGACCTGCATAGTGAATCCACGCAACATCGGGAATAAAATTGAAATATTCCGGGTCGGTTTCCTTAAGAAGAAGGTCCATCATATTGTATTTCATATCGTCCAGGCGGTAAAATTCAAAGGCGTGGTTATGATAGTTAAAGGTCATACCGTTTTCCTTAAGCTTTTTACCTATTTCATTAGCCTGCGCAATAAACTTGCGGACATTTCCTCTGTTACCTCTGCTTTCGGAGGGAGCGGAGCCGATGCCCATTGCATCACAGTCGATTGCCTTATGCTCTTCAATCATTGTGTCAAGGTCTGTGAGCATTCTGTCAAAGCCCTTATGGGTGATGCAAACCTTCATATTATGCTTTCTGACAATTTCACCCTGAATTTCGGCAGGGAAATCGCCTATGCCGGAAATCTGAATATCCTTAACTCCGAGCTTTTCAAGGCGCTCAAGAGTTTTGTCAAAATCCTCTGCATTGTCTATGTGGTCACGAAGCGTGTAGAGCTGAATGCCCATTACCGGTTTTTTCATTGTCTTTTTTCTCCTTTGCGGTTAAAATTGAGATTTTTTATAAAATTATTTTCAAACACATCATTCCCGGAAAGGCTGATGTATTTAATGTTTTCTGTTGCAGGCTTCTGCTTTGCGGCAGAGTAAACGGCTGTTCCCAAAAGAGCCGTATTGCCAAGCGGAAAAATTCTGCCCCCTGTCTGCTTCGGGAAAAGACCGACCTTAATGGCGCTTTCGGTATTTATTGCCTGAGAAAAGCCGCCCGAAACAAAAAGCTTTTCTATTTCATCAAAGCTTATTCCGACCTTGGAAATCAAGGCGGTTATTCCGCTGTAAATTGCGGATTTTGCGAGCTGAAAGCTTCTGATATCCTCCTGCGTAAGGCTTATATCGTCGGTTATCTGAAATTCACTCTGCCTCATTGCTCCCGTTTCGTCAATAAAGCCGTTTTTGAGCAGAAAAGCAATTATATCAATAAGTCCCGTGGCACATATACCCAACGGGGCTTTACCGCCGATTACCTCAAAGGTTCCGTCCCTATAAAAGAAATTGATTGCGCCCTCCCTTGCCGTCATTCCGCATGAAATGTTTACCCCCTCAAAGCAGGGGCATGCGGCGGCGGAGGTACATATTGCCTTGTTTTCGGAATAGAGCACAATTTCGGAGTTTGTGCCTAAATCCGCAAGCAGATTGTATTTACCCTTTGACGGCTTTTCGCATTCGATTAACCCTGCAAAAATATCCGCCCCGGCAAAGGAATCAATGCACGGCAGGGTCGTGACCGGGGAATCGGTGTTAAGCCCGATTTCTCTGCCATTAACCGTTTTTTCTTCAAGAAATGACGGAGTATAGGGACTTGTGCCGATTGATGAACAGTCAACTCCGAGAAAAAGGTGAAGCATTACCGTGTTGCCGCAGACGAATAAAGGCAGCTTTTCGGCGGACGGATATTTTTCAGAAAATTCGGAAAGCATTTTGTTTATTCTTTCCGTAAGTACCCTTTGAAGCTCCTTTGCACCGTGTTTACTGCAATGTTCTATTCTGGAAATTACATCCGCTCCGTAAAATCTCTGCGGATTTTCTTCCCTGCTGCTGCAAAGAATATTTCCGTTTCTGTCGGCAATGCCGAGCTCAAGGGTCGTTGTGCCGATATCAAGGACTAAGGCGTTTGCATCTGCACCGCCATCATAATCCGTGACGGAAGCGGAAAGGAATTTGCTTTCGGGCAGCAGTATTTCAATATTGCTGTTTATTATGTAGCGGCAGGATAATTCTTCCCTGCCGTTTACGGTGACGGAGCATTTTTTACATATTCCTTTACCGCCGCAGGGGTGGGCGGTTTCAAAGCCGTTTTCCAAAAGAAAATCAGAAAGAAGCGTACCGCCTTCAGCCTTGAAGCAGTCACCGGAGTTATTGACTTTTATTTCAAAAGTTCTCATATCGGCATTATATAATTATTGACCGCAAAATGCAACGGTTTTATTTATTAAAATCACTTGACACCTTGTTATCAAGTGGTAAAATGTAAGTGTAAACAGATAATTCAGGCAGGAGAATGAAAAATGGATTTGATACCCAGCTTTCAGGTTGACCATACAAAAATAGTACCCGGAATTTACGAATCGAGGGTTGATACACTCGGCGAATACTATGCCACCACCTTCGATATAAGAATGAAAACGCCTAACCTTGAGCCTGTTATTCACCCGAATGCAATGCACACCGTTGAGCATATCATTGCAACCTTTCTCCGCAATGATGAGGAGTGGAAGGACAGAATAATTTACTGGGGGCCTATGGGTTGTCTTACCGGCTCTTACCTCATTGTTCAGGGTCGCCCGAAGCCGGAGGAAATTTGCACCCTGCTCATAAGAGCCTTTGAATATCTTGCAGATTACGAGGGTGAAATACCCGGCGCAGACCCGAAAAACTGCGGTAATTATCTGCTCCATGATTTGAATATGGCAAAATATGAGGCAAGGCTTTATCTTGATGTGCTTAAAAATAATCCCTGCTTTGAATATCCCAAATCTGAAAAGCTTATTACAGAAGAGGGCAGAGTATTTTTTGATTCATAACAGAAATTTTTTATTGGGGAAGTGATTTTATGCCTTCAATCAGAGAATATATCTCAGAATTCGGCAATGTCAGCTTTTGCAATCGTCCTTTTGGTGATGCGGATGCACTTGCTCTCTGCGAGGTAACCTATATGCCCTTTGAGAGCATTGTCAGTGAAAGGTTTTCGGATGAGCCTGTTCCGTTTAAGGAAGCGGCTGAAAGGCTTTTTACCGCAAGAAGTGAAAAGCATCAGAAGCTCGGGCTTATGATTACCGCCGTACCGAGTAAGGATATGACGGCAATGAGCAGGCTCACCCGTTTTAACGAAATGAAAATTGTTGCCTGCAAGGGAGTTTACAGCAAAAGACCGGCTCTTCAGTTCGGCGCCGCAACAATTATTCTGCCGGACGGAACGCTTGTTGTCTGCTTCAGAGGAACAAACGATGATATAGCAGGCTGGCAGGAGGATGTTGAGCTGTTCACCAATAAGGGAACGGCATCCTATACCCTTTGTATTGATTACATTGAAAATGCGGCAAAGCACCTTGAGGGTGATATTATTGTTATCGGTCACTCAAAGGGCGGCAATGTGGGGCTTTATGCCGCACTTAACTGCAGCGAAGAAACGAGAAAGAGAATAAAGGCTGTTTATAACCATGACGGCCCCGGCTTCTGGAATTATGACCTTTTCAAAACCGAGGCTTACAGTGAAATTCTGCCCTGTTACAGGCATTATATTCCCTCATCATCATTTGTGGGAGTTATGCTTGCCCATGATTACGATTACAAGGTAGTCAGGAGCAGTAAGCACCTCGGCCCCGTTCAGCACGATTTAGGCACATGGCAGATTGAAAACGGTGAGCTTGTTTTTGTGAGCGATACCGATAAGCTTTCAAAGATTACCGATGTATTTCTTGCAAAGCTTACATCAAGGGCGGCTGATGAAAATTATAAAAACGCTCTTAACAAAACGCTTGCAGCTCTGGCAGAGGGAACGGGTCAGAAAACTCTTACGGACTTTGCAAAGCACATACCCTCATCTGTCTGCGGAATGGTTAAGGGCTGGAAATCCCTTGATGAAAAAACAAAAGCAGATTTCAAGGATGCTTTCAGCGGCTCGGTTGAACTGCTCAAGGAAACCGTAACGGAAATTAAAAACGGTATGAATCCCGAAGAAATAACAAAAAATCTTTTTAAGTGGTAAGTCGGATATAAAGTGAACTTTGCTTCATCGGTAACAATGCTTCAGCGGATTTTCACGACAGAGCATTGATATGCCCGTCATACCAAAAAAGCGGCGACAATCTTTTTAAGACTGCCGCCGCTTAAATATTGAGTGCTGTTTATTTCAATATTTTTTTGCTGTCCGCTTCCTGTAAAACAGAAATTTGATGAATAGCAATTTGATTTAATTTCACTAACCGTTCCGATTGCGGAACATTTTCATTGATCAATACTGCATTGATATTTTCCAGATTTGAAAGGCATATCAGTTCATTCATCGAAGCGTAATCACGGATATTTCCTTTTAGTTCCGGATTTTCATCACGCCACTGCTTTGCGGTTTTTCCGAACAAAGCGACATTAAGCACATCTGCTTCATCGGCATAGACAAACGAAATTTGCTTTTGTGTCAGTTCCTCCGGAATCAAATTGTTCTTGATGGCATCCGTATGAATGTGATAATTGATTTTGGCAAGTTCACGTTTTGCTGACCAGCCGAGCAGTTTTTGTTCTTCAGCCTTCAACCGCTGAAACTCTTTGACAATATAGATTTTAAATTGCGGGCTGATCCACATTGCAAATTCAAAGGCGATATCTTTATGGGCATAAGTTCCGCCGTATCTGCCTGCTTTTGCCATAATGGAAATGGCGTTTGTCTGCTCCACAAATTCTTTCACGCTGATTTTGAAATTGTTCAGTCCGGCGTGTTTGATGATTTCTTCAAAACCGTTCGCATTGAAATCCGGATTATACACACTTTCCCAAGTGCCGATGAACTCCAAAGTGTTGCGATTACGCAGCCAGTCCGTAACGAAAAACTCGCCGTCTTTTGCTTTCAGCATGTCCGTTATGCAAATATAATCCTCGTCGTTGATGCGGACAACATTGATCTCCGTATTATTCACAGACAGTTTATTCATCGCACGATCCTCCTTTTAATTGCGGCGAATTCGCCATAATTAAAGCTACTTTTTGATATTCAAATTATATCATAAAATAAGTGAAAAAGTCCATACTTTTTCATATTTCGGCGTGATTTCAAAAAACATTATACGATGATAAACAGATAAAGCCACTCTTAAAAGGTGGCTTTATTTACTGTGGTATTTATTATCTCTTTCAGCTTTTCAGCCATAAAAAAGTGGCCTAAATCGTTGGGGTGTGTTCTGTCAGTGGTGCAGACCTCACGGTATTCATCCGGGAAATATGAAAGACCGTCAATGAAATAAACATTTTCATCACCGCTGTTTTTTGCGTTCATATATGTTTGAAAAACGGTATCGTGCCTTTCCTTTGTTTCGGGCATATCGTCATAGGGCTTTGTCATCATTATTACCGGGGTGTCGGGCTGTGACTGCCTGAAAATTTTGAAGAATTTTTCGTGAGTTTTTTTCAAATGTCCGGCATTCGGAGCATTGTGGTCATAATCATAAACAAAAATACTGCAATCTGTTTTTGCAATGTATTCAGCCATTGCTTCTTCACCCCTTGCAGAGCCGGAAAAACCGAGGTTGCAGAAATCCGCATCAAAAAGCCTTGAAATCAGAGCAGGGTAGGCGTTCTGTGAGGATGTGTGACCGTTTTCCGTGATTGATGAGCCGTAAAAAATTATAGGCTTACCGCCTGCGAACGAATAGGGTGTGGGAGCAAAAATATACGCATTATCATCAATTTCAAAATCAATATCAAGCACCTCCGGGTTTCTCGGCAGAAATACGGTGATTTCATTTGTGCCGCCGGGCAGACTGAATGTGCCGTAAATTTCATTTTCATCGTATGATTTTTCGGCGGAGATTATTCCGTAATAGCTTGATGTTTTTCTTTCACCCACATAAATCGCACCGACATTTGCCTGATAAAATGACATACCTCTGTCGGTGTAAACATCATTAAGCTTGATGTTGATTTTGAAGGTGTCGGCATCTGTTCTCAAACAGATTCTTGTGCCGGTCGGGTGCTTGCTTAAGCCCTTATAAACCTCCGGCAGCCTTGCAATAACATCATTTGGCAGTCTTTGAATTTTATCGCCTTTTTTATAGCCGTAAATCCCGTGTATTTCACAGGGGCAGTCAAGATAATTTACCTTTTTCATCTTCTTTTACCTTAAAACTTTCTTTTCATATCTTTATATGAACGATTTTCGAAAATGGCTACAACTTTTTTGAAAAAATTTTGAAAAAATCTCAAAATAGTTGCCCCAACCCGCAGTTACAATAAATCATTATAGCATATAAAACCTGCTTGTAAAGATGAAAACCCGAAAATAATTCAGTTTGAAAAAACCGCCAAATATTATTAAAAAACCATACAAATATTAACTCTTGCATTAAAGATGCGTTTATGTTATATTATAAAAAATTAAAATAGAGAGATGTGGTGTTTTTTGTGAAAAAGTTTTTATCCGTTGTGCTCACAATTATAATTGCTTTATCTGCCTGCTCGGTTGCCGCTTACGGCATTGATGACGGCGTTGAAATAACCGAATACCCGGTCATTATGGTTGCAGGCTACAGCTCAACCAATCTCTTTGTTGAGGCAGAGGACGGCTCTCTCGGTGATAAGCTTTGGGGGCTCGGTGTTGAGGATTTTCTGCCGTTTCTTCTCGGCAATATTGCCAAAATCGGCATAGGTCTCGGTAAGGCTGTTTTCAATAAACCGGAACAGCTTGCAAGGGTTGTCGGCGAGGGTCTGATTGATATACTCGGCGATATGGCTTGCAATGATGACGGCACGCCCGTCAACAAAACAAGAGTAATGTTCCCCACCGCAGAGGAAAGCAACTGTGCCGTTATGTTTGAAGAATACGGAAATTATAAGGATTATCAGTTTGAAACCGATATTATGGGTCTTGCCCGTACCTATGTAGGCGCCGAAAAAATCTATAATTTCAATGTGGATTGGCGTATGGGCGCAGAATACTGTGCCGACAGGCTTGATGAATATATTCAGCAGGTTAAGGCTTTTTCGGATTGCGACAAGGTAAATATTCTTGCCGTCAGCCACGGCGGTCAGGTTACGGGAGCTTATCTTGTTAAATACGGCTATAAGCAGGATGTAAACAATGCGGTTATGACCGTTCCGGCTCTTAAGGGCGCAGGTGTGCTCTATGACCTTTTCAGCAGAAATATAAAGTTTGATGAATTGAATTTAATTTATTTCATTGAAAACGGACTTGTGCTTGAGGATGATTTTCACTGGCTTGTTGAAGCGCAGCAGCTGGGTTTCCTTGACGAAGTTTTCAATCTTCTTGTTCCCTATATCTTTGAGGTCGGCGGCAACTGGGGCAGCGTCTGGGATTTCTGCCCGAGCGATATTTATGAAGAGATGAAAGCAAAGTGGCTTGATGAAGCCGCAAATGCGGAACTTATCGCAAAAAGCGACAGAATGCACTATGAAATAATGCCGGAGTTTTCAACCGCATTTAAGAAATGCAATGATGAATACGGTATGAATGTTTCCATAGTTGCCGGAACTGATATAAATATGACAACCGGCTGTGCCGTAAACGGTGACGGAATTATTTACACCGCCTCTTCAACCGGCGCAACTGTTGCACCCCACGGCGAAAGGTTTGCAGACGGCTATGCTCAGGTTAATGACTGCGGCGGCAAATATAAGGTTTCACCTGCCATGACGGTTGATGCTTCAACAGCCTATCTGCCTGATAACACATGGTTTGTTGAGGGGCTTTTCCACGGAATGACCTTCTGGGATGATTACACAAAGGAGCTTATGATGCTTCTCACCCTCACAAATGAGATTGATGATGTTTATTCAAATCCGGCTTATCCCCAGTTCCACGAATCAAGCAATGCGGATTATGCCGTATGGGGCTGCTTTGATAAATCGGTTGAGGGTTATCTTTCAGCTGATGACAGTAAAATTATCATAAAGAATCTTTCAAAGAAAAAGATTCCTCTGATTTTGCTCGGCGTTACCGCTGACGGCATCGACCTTGAATTTGATGTGAATATTAAAAACAAATTCATCAAGGCAGGGGAGAGCGTTGAAATTCCGTTTAAGGGTGAAATTCCCGCAGTCAGCGCAAAAAGAATCAGTATAACCTTTACCTATGCCGCAGTCGGCTCATTAACGCCCCTCGGCCAGAGAACTATGAGCTTTACCGTTATGAACGGCGAAAAGGCGGAGTATGACGGCAGTAAGAGCTGTTCAGCCTATGCCGAAACTCCCTTTGATAAATCAAAGCTTTCATTTATGAAAAAATGGCTTGTTGATAACGGAAGTTATAATTTTGTTTCGATGATTTACACCATTATTTATGAATGGTTTAACAGCGTAAAGAGGCTGCTTGCCTTTTAACTCTTTATGCGTTTCTTAATCTTAATTATGAAAGGAAGTGACTGAGTGCAGTATGTAATAATGGACCTTGAATGGAATAATACCTATGCAAAGAAAACAGCGGGCTTCATTAACGAGATAATTGAAATCGGCGCAATTAAGCTCGATTGCAATTTCAGACCGGCAGATTCCTTTGAATGTATTATCCGTTCTCAAATAGGCCGTAAGCTCAGGGGCAGCGTTAAAAAGCTTACTCATCTTACAAATGAAGATATAAGCACAGGCGTTCCCTTTACAAAGGCATTCGGTCTTTTCCGCAAATGGATTGGTGAAACTGATACCGTCATACTCACCTGGGGTGACGGCGATATAAGAGTGCTGATTGAAAATTACTCATACCTCAACGGTATTACGGTTATTCCTTTTCTCAGAAAATACTGCGATTTACAAAAATACTTTCAAAACAGAATGAACGGTGACCCCGGTCAACAGCCGGGCTTAACTGCTGCGGCGGAGGCGCTTGATATTCCGCCGGATAAATATGCCCACCACAGGGCGCTTGGTGACAGCCTGCTTACAGGCGACATTTTCACCGCTCTTTATGACAGGGAATCCTTTGAAAAAGAGATTTATGTTTGCAATGAGGAGTTTTATGACAGACTTCTTTTCAAGGCAAAGGTAATAAAGAGCCTCGAAAATCCCCTTGTTGATAAAAAAAGACTTGAGCATTACTGCGATTCCTGCGGAAATAAATGCGAAAGACTGACTGGCTGGAAATTCAGCTGTCAATATTTCAGAGCACAGTTCAGATGTGACGATTGCGACACCGTTTACGGCATTAAGGTCAGATTTAAGAAAAAATATGACGGCGTTGATTTCAAAAAAATCGTTTCGGTTATTGACCCCGAAGAAGACGAAGAAGATGACGATGAATAGAGTACGGTACGGAGAGAATATGAAAAAATTTTCTGTTAGATTTGCTTCAATTATCATCGCTTTGGCGGTTATGCTTACCCCGGCTTTATCGTGCAGTGCTTCAAGCACGGATTCCTTTGAAAATCTGATGAAATATTTACAGTTCAATGAGGAACATAATTTCAGCAATTCCATTGATGTTACAATGGATGAGGCAACAAAGGAAATCTGCGACAGAATTGACGAAGCTTCACCGCTTGACCTTGAGCTTCTTGTCGGCAATCTGCCGAAGCTTCAGCCCATTGCAAGATTCTTTTCGGGCGTTCTCGGCATAAACACTCCGGAGTTTCATAAAAAGCTGAACGATGCCGCTATGGAATATTATCATACCGGCAATGATACAGCAGGACTGTTTCTTCAGCTTGCAGGTGTGTTTATCGGTGTTCTTGACAGTATGGAAATTCACCTTGAGCCGACAAAAGAAAATGAAAGCCAGTTTATTCTTAATCTGAATTATCTTGACGGCGTTGAGCAAATTCATATTCCCTCGATTTATTATGACAGTCAAACAGGTGAGGTTTACGGCAGAAGCGATAAGGGTATTGCGGATATAGGCTATAACTTTAATCTCGAAGATATGCTTGTCTATGCTCCCAATGACTGCTGGATGCGTGACACGGGCTTTTGCGTTGAATATGATATTCTTGCAAACGGGCTCGGTATGTTTGATTACGATACAAGACGCTTCTATTTTGAATACGGCGATAAGGAATGGCTTATTCAGGCATGGAAAGGTAACTATGTTATTTCCAACGGTGCCGAAATAGGCGTATATAACAGAGATAAGATTAAATTCGGAACATATTACGATGTTGTTACAGACAAAGAAAGGCTTGATATGTCAATTTCGTTATACCGTTCCGGTGATTTGCTTTTCTCAACCGAAAAGAAGCCTACATGGTGGGCGAATGGCTTTCAGCTCAGCGATGAGATTTATGAAGCCGATGAATTGACCCTGTGCGGTGAAATAACCTTTGAAAATGAAGAAATGCTTCAGGCGTTCGTAAACGCTGTACAGAACGAGAGGCACAATGATGTTAAATTCTCCGTCAACGGATTAACAGTATCCGTTGAATGGTGAAAATAAATATGAACCCGGTGGTTAAATTATGAAACAGATTTTACCTTGTCAGACCAAACTTCCCAGAGCGGTAACGCCAGAAAGCGTTGGTGTTGACAGCAATGTTATCCTTGAGTATGTCAAAGAAGTTGAAAAAAGAGGCTTCCGTTTTGACAGCCTTATGGTTTTCAGAAACGGAAAGGTTGCAAGTGAGTTTTACTGGAAGCCATATTCACCAGAATACACACACGATATGTATTCATTCAGTAAGACCGTAACCGCAACGGCAGTCGGCCTTGCCATTGATGAGGGACTTCTTACACTTGATAAAAAGGTATATGATTTCTTCCCCGAAAAATATGCCGCACTTTCACCCTCACAAAAAAAGAGAGCGGATAAAATGACTATCCACACTCTTCTTTCAATGCGCTCCGGCAAAAAGCCCAATATGTTCAATAACACCGAAAAGATGAATTGGACAGAAAACTATATGAATACCAAAATCAAGAAAGAGCCCGAAACAAAGTGGGAATATGTCAGCGAAAATATTTATATGCTGGCAAAAATCGTTACCATTGTTTCCGGCCGGTCTGTTGTTGAGTTTATGACTCCGAGGCTCTTTGAACCTCTTGAAATGGGCGTTCCCGAGTGGGAGGGCGACCATGACGGCGTTGAAGCCGGCGGCTGGGGTCTTCGTATGTCCACGGAGCAGATGGCTAAATTTACCCTCCTTTATCTTCAAAACGGCAAATGGAACGGCAAACAGATTCTTTCCGAAAACTGGATGAAGCTTTGTCAGTCAAAGCAGGTTGCTTCCGTTCCCTGTATCATTCATGACGGTACATATTACGGCTACCAGACCTGGCTTAACACAAACCCCGTTACCTCAACAAGATTTGACGGCCTGTTCGGTCAGATTTCCGTAATTTTCCCGGAGCAGAACGCATTTATGCTCTTCAATGCTCACGATACGAGAGAATATGAATATATCAAAATGATTTTTGATTATTTCCCCAGAGCGTTTGTTGACGGTATAAGCGAAAAAACTCCTGCCGAGGTTGAAAAATTCAAGGCAGAGCAGAGCAGAAAAACCTACGATTATCTGCCTGCTTCACAGAGAAATCCGAAAATCGAAAAGCTTATCAGCGGTAAAAAAATTACAGTTAAATGCCCCAAGGCAAACAATTCAATTCTCGGCATTTCATCATATTTTATGTGGTCTAAAAAGCCCGGCAAGGCTGAATACTTCAAATTTGATTTTTCAGGCGATGTGCCCACAATGAGCTGGAAAGAAAAGAACAGCCCCGAAAATACGGTTAAAATCGGTATGGACGGCGAATTTGCCGTAACGGATGCAAACTTTGCGGATGTTATAATTTCGGTAGGCGTTCAGGGCGAATGGAAGGGCGATAAGCTTATTCTCAATATTCACCCAATCGGTATGACCCAAAACAGAACTATGGAGTTTACTTTCAGCGGTAATAATGTAAAAATCAAATCCGATGCAAATCTTCATATCGGCAACCTGCTTGTTTTCTATATGTATTTCAGCGGTATAAACGCCGGTGTGCTTGCAAACATTATTTATAAATTTGTTCCCCTTGCAAATGCGGTTTTGTTTGACCCGAATATGAAGGGTATTATGGAATAAAACATAATAAAACGAGCTGTCGCAAATCGTTCTGACTTGCGGCAGCCTTTATGTAATCAAAACGGCTGTCACTTCGGAGCTTTCCGGGTGACAGCCTTATGATTTATCAATCCTCGGGTAAGGGGTCTTCTTTGTTCATTGTTTCCATCTGTGAACGCATTGACCTTGCTTTTTCAAGGTCGATATACATTCTTTCACGGGTATCAGCATCAATGTTGTAGAACATCATGGGGATGAAGCAGAGGGCGTCAAATATAAGCTTCGGGCCGAATGCCGTTAAGAAAAGCTTCCAGCCGACATCACCGCCGGGAACGATTTCCTGACCGGATTCAAAGCCTGCCCAGTTTTCAAGCAGATAGGCATTTGCAATCTTTAAGAAAATGTTTTTAACCTTGGTGAAATAGCCTTTAACAAGTGTAACCGTTGCTTCAACACGGTAGCCGTTCTGCCATTCGCAGTAGTCAAGGATTTCATAGTTGATTTCATCGTTGATAACCTTGCCTGTTGCGTAGAACAGCATCTGAACGGTGTTGCCGATGCCGAATGTGATAACCATGGGAATCTTATGGAGGTAAAGTCCGTTCTTTTTACCGCCTATTGTTCCTACAAGGAAGAAAATCAGAGCCTTGAAGAATACGGAGCCTCTGTCAAAGAACCAGAGCGCCTTGGTTGAGAATTTCTTACGAAGCTTGGGAACGAGGGCGTATGAATAATATGAAACAGGGGAGCCGGGAATACCGCCGATTGTTTCAAGGGTGTTGAAATGAAGAACATCGTTGTAGTAAAGGTCGCCGCCCATACCGATGTTAATATCATCAATAAAGCCGGAAAGAACATTTACGAGCAGCGGTCTGTTCCTGAATACGGAGAGCAGACCCTTAATCGGCTGAGGCGGTTTTTCGGACTGCGGAACTCTTTCCTTACTTGTTATGTACCACATAATCGTTGGCACCATTGAAATAATCCAGACTATCCATTTGCCTGTAACAAACATCTTGGTTAAATCCGCTTTGATAATGCCGTTACCTCGCAGGTCGAGCAATATCGCAAATAGCTGCGATGGGAATTTACCGAGCAAATCGCCTACAAATTTAGCGGAAACAAGCAGGCTCGTTCGTTCATTCGGGTTTGGCGTGAAAACATTTTCAATGTAACCGCCGCCGCTGAAAAATGCGTTTACGGTTTCGTTATAATACTGAAGAACCATATAGGCTATGAGCCTTACACTCGGATTCCATCCGAAGAAATTTGCTATAAGCGGTAACATACAGGTATAAACACCGCCGAGAATACTGGGGAGAAGTGCAAGGAACTGGAAGGGCTTGAATTTACCCCAGCGGGTTCTCATATTATCAATGATAGCCGCCGTAACGGGGTCGTTAATCATATCATAGATTGTCAGGGTCGCCTCTGCCTTTGCGAGGGATGTGGGCTTAACGCCGTACATATCATAAAGCCAGATTTCACTGCCGACATCGTATTTGCCGAGAGTTACTGCACCGTAAGCCTTAAACAGAATATAGGAAACACGCTCTTTGGTTGTACAGAAGAGGCGGTTCATATAGGCTGTGTTCATCTTCTGGGGCTCTTCGTCTTTTTTCTCAATCACTCTGTTGACTTCTTCTGCCATATAAACTTCCTCCTCTCTTAAGATTCTTTGTTATTTTTTTTGGATTCCTTAGCCTCTTCATCGGCTTTAAGCTTTGCTTCTTTTTCCTGCTGAAGAACGGTCAGTCTTTTATATTGCTCTTCACGAATCTGTTCGGTTGTCCAGCCGTTTTTCTGCATTTCAAAATATTCCTCAATGGGAATACCGCCTACAAAGCAGGGCTTGTGTTTAATTTCGATTCCCTGCTTGAAGCAGAGCATATCAATAACCATACTGAGAATAAGAAGCAGTATGTATAAAATTCCGCCGATGCCGATTGAGCCGACAACTGCATCCTGCGGAACAGCCGTAAACAAAATTGCGGGTATAATTACCGTTGCAAGCTGAATAATATTAAGTGTCAAATTTCTCTGCTTGCCCTTTGGCGAACAGGAGAGGGTAAGCAAAATAAATTTAACAAGCAGCATAACAACCGATAACGCAAGGAGGGCAAATGAAATGCCCAGGGGAAGAAGCTTGCCCGAAAGCAAATCGCCTAACGCACCGGTAACGCCGTCAATGTTTTTATAAATCGTCATAAAGTTGATTGCGGTTTTTTCCATTGGTGCAAGGGGCTCGTTGACTTTTGCGTTTATAATCGGGAGAAACAATGCTCCGACAGGTAAAAGTGTTGTAAAGATTCTTACAATAGCAAGCTTTGAACCGACAAAGGAGCCTTTCAGACGGTCGATTTTTTTCTGAAAATGGTAGTTCTGAACCTCTGCAATATCCGCATCCTTCATCAGTCTTTCCTGCAGGTCATAGACCGTCAGGTTAACTCCGCAATGAGGACAATGCTGTTTCCAGTTTGTCAGCTTCAGATGGCCGCCGCATTTGGGACAATCTGCCATTGATACACCTCCTCAAAATATTATGATTATTATTACATATTACTAAAATAAAATCAAGCACCCAGCCTTATTTTCGGCTAAGTGCCTATAAATGGTGTGTAATATTTGATAAATCTTCCAAAACAGAGGCTAAATTCTTGTGTCGAGAATATCGACATATCTGTTGCGGAATTCCTCAAATCTATCCTCATCAAGGGCAAGACGGATTTCTTTCATAAGGTTGTTGTAAAAATAAAGGTTATGGGCAACAGCAAGCCTCATTGCAAGAATTTCTTTGCATTTGAAAAGGTGACGGATGTATGCCCTTGAATATTTACGGCAGACGGGGCAGCTGCATTCCGGGTCAATGGGAAGCGGGTCTTTTTCGTATTTATTGTTGTTGAGATTTATTATGCCCGATTTTGTGAATAAATGGCCGTGCCTTGCGTTCCGTGACGGCATAACGCAGTCAAAAAGGTCAACGCCTCTGTAAACCGCTTCAATTATGTTACCCGGTGTGCCAACGCCCATAAGGTATCTGATTTTGTTTTTCGGCATATACGGCTCAACTGCGGAAATGATGCGGTACATATCCTCCTTGGATTCGCCAACGGCGAGACCGCCTATGGCATAACCGTCAAGGTCAAGCTCTACAATCTGCTTCATATTTTCGATTCTTAAATCTTCGTATGTACTGCCCTGATTTATGCCGAAAAGAAGCTGATTTTTATTTATCGTATCCGGCAGGGAATTGAGCCTTGCCATTTCTTTTTTGCATCTTTCAAGCCATCTGGCCGTTCTCTCACAGGATGCCTTTGCGTAGTTATATTCGGCAGGGTTTTCAACACATTCATCAAACGCCATGGCTATTGTTGAGCCGAGGTTTGACTGAATCTGCATACTTTCCTCCGGCCCCATAAAAATATGTCTGCCGTCAATATGGCTGTTGAAATCAACGCCCTCTTCCTTGATTTTTCTCAGGGATGCGAGGGAGAAAACCTGAAATCCTCCGCTGTCGGTTAAAATCGGGCCCTCCCAGCCGGTGAATTTATGCAGTCCGCCCATTTCCTTAACGATTTTGTCGCCGGGTCTGACATGGAGATGATATGTGTTTGAAAGCATAACCTGACAATCAACGGCTTCAAGGTCGGTTGAAGATAAACCGCCTTTAATTGCACCGCAGGTTGCAACATTCATAAAGGCAGGGGTCTGAAATGTTCCGTGAACCGTTTTAAATTCTCCCCGGCGGGCTGTACCCTCGTTTTTTATCAGTTTATACATTTACGCCTTTTTCTCCTTGCTTTTACGCTTACGGGATATGCAGATAATAAGAGCGATAAACGCCGTCATAAGTAAAGCCCCGGTTACCGCACCGGCTGAATCAATACAGATATCAAAGATTTCAAATGCTCTGCCGGGCACAAGAATCTGGTGTATTTCGTCTGTTACGGCATAGGCGATACTGATCATTACGGAAAGAATAACGCTTTTTAACGCCTTAATATCCATTGAACGCAGAAATGTACATATCAGAGCGGAAAAGCCGAGGTATTCGATTCCGTGGGCGGTTTCTCTGATGATTGAGTTTAATTCTTCGCTGAATCCGAGAAAAGCAAGCAATGAATAGCTTGTTTCGTTTGAGTCCTCCGCCACCTGAGATGAAAGGTAAAATATTGTTGCGGCACAGACTATAACGAGAATAAAAAGAATAATTCTCAAAGCAGCTTGCCACGGTGTGATTTTTTTGTTCATATAATTTATCCTACAAATAAATTTTACATCATTATAAACTACGGTGCATACAAAAGCAAGAAAATCCGTGAATTTATCAAGTACTTTCGATATTTGTTTATCAAAAAAACGTCAAAAAAACGATAAAATCCCACTGAATTTTGATAATTTCCAAATCGGAAAAAATATTTGTGAATTTAGTGTAAATTTACACCTTTGATATTGAATTTTCCGGACGGATGATATATAATACACAAAGAATAGTGGATGAGTGTGCATTTACGAATAAAAAACATCAATATTTTGTGAGGAAAAGATGAAAAATGTTCTTTTGAAAAGAATATGCGCTTTGCTGACGGCGTTTGTGCTTTCGGCTTCCCTTTGCGTTGTCGCTTTTTCCGCAGTTCTTTTGAATGTTACCTATTGCGGCGTGGTTGCGTACGGAAGCTTTGTTCCCACAGATACCGCAATTCTGATTAAGTTTTCCGGCAATATATCTGACGGAAGCGTTAAAAGAACCAATCAGCCTAAATTCCGTGTTTACGATTCCTCCGAAAACTTAGTGCCTGTTTATGTTAATGTCGGTGAGGATGACGAGGGGAATGCTATGTCAAACACGGTCAGCATTATTCCCGCAAAGAATTTCACCGAGGGTGAAAAATATATTGTTTACATTGAAAAGGGCATTAAGGCGGCAGACGGTGCCGTTCTTGCCGAAACACAGACCTTTACATTTGTTGTTTCCGGCGAAAAGAAAACCTTAAGGGTTAAAACAAAAACCACAAAGCCAACAACACAAGCCCCGACAACAACTCAACCCACAACCGCTCCCAATGTTGCTACGGAGCCTTTGACAACTGCACCGACAACCGCAAAGAAAACCGAAGCCGCGAAGACCGAAAAGCAGGATGCTTCAACAACCGAGTCCACAACCGCAGAAACCACTACACAGGTGCCCTCCGTTATTGAAAATGTTTCCGGCACCACAATCAGAATTACCGTCAAAGCAAATGCGGATGAGGATGAAGAGGAAAGCACCGAAAACGAAGAAACAAGCTTCCGTGATGTTTTCGGAATAAAGAGTGAAACCCGTGAGGACGGTAACGGCAGTAAGCAGGAGCAGAAAAGCTTTGATAAGCTCCCGTTCATTATTGCCGCAGCTGTGGTGGTAATCCTTGCCGCTGCCGCAACCGCAATTCTCAGAAAAAAGTTTTTCTGAAATAACCTGAAATAAATACAAGGCTGTTGCATCATTTCAATGCTTGCAACAGCTTTTTTTATTTGACTATTTATAGGTTTTGTATTATAATCAAAAAATATTATGGAAAATTGTCGCAAGGAGTGTCGATTTATGAACTCTGAAAATATTATAAACCTGCCTTTGATGGCTTTAAGAGGAGTTGTTATTTTCCCGGAACAGCTTCTTCATTTTGATGTTATCAGAAAAAAATCCGTTGAATCTCTGCAAAGAGCGATGGGTGAAAATAGAAAAATTATTCTTGTTTCTCAAAAGGATTTAACCTGTGAGGACCCCGGCAAGGATGACCTTTACAAAATCGGTGTTATTGCCGAAATTCAGCAGATTATCCGTATTCCGCAGAAAAAGGGGATTATTCATGTTTCCGTTAAGGGACTCAAAAGAGTAAAGCTTGTCACCTTTACAGATGACGGCAAGGCTCTTTACGGCGGAGTTACGGAGCTTCGCAAAAGAAATGTAAAAAAAGAGGATGAGCTTTTTACCGAGGCGCTTATTCGCAGAACAAAGGATGAATTTGTAAATTATGCGGATTTTGCCCCGGAGATGCCTGTTGATATTGTTACAAACATCCTTTCAATCAAAGAGCCGGGCGCTCTTGCCGATTACATAGCCGGCAATATAATGATTGAATATCAGGATAAGCAGACTGTTCTTGAGATTCTTGACCCCATTGAACGCCTTAACGATTTGTGCTTCGTTCTCGCAAGGGAGAGCAAGCTACTTGCCCTTGAAAGCAAAATCGGTGAAATGGTTCAGGAAAGAATGGATAAGAACCAGAAGGAATATTATCTTTCCGAGCAGATAAAGGTTATTTCCGAGGAGCTTAACGGCTTTTCACAGGAGGATGACCTGACTGAATATGTGAGCCGAATTGAATCTATGAAGGCGGATGAAGAAATAAAGCAGAAGCTCAGAAAAGAATGCTCAAGGCTTCAGAAAATGTCGCCGTCTTCACCTGATGCAACCGTTGCAAGAACATATATCGAAACCTGCCTTGAATTACCCTGGGGCAAATACTCCAAGGAAACGGAAAATGTTGAGAAATCAAGAAAAATTCTTGAGGCTGACCATTACGGCCTTGAAAAGGTTAAGGAAAGAATACTTGAATACCTTGCCGTTTCAACCATAGCCCCCGAAATAAAAGGGCAGATTATCTGTCTTGTCGGTCCTCCGGGTGTGGGTAAAACAAGCGTTGCAAAATCAATAGCCCGTGCAACAGGCAGAAAATATGAAAGAATTGCTTTGGGCGGTGTTCATGATGAGGCTGAAATCAGAGGCCACAGGAGAACATATTTAGGCTCAATGCCCGGCAGAATAGTTGATGCTCTTCAAAAGGCAGGCACAAGTAATCCGCTCATTCTTCTTGATGAGGTTGATAAGCTTTCGTCCGATTACAAGGGCGACCCCACATCTGCGCTGCTTGAGGTGCTTGACCCGGAGCAGAATTCAACCTTTGTTGACCACTATATTGATTTGCCCTTTGATTTAAGCAAGGTTTTATTTGTTACAACAGCAAATGTCAGAAGCAATATTCCCGAGCCGCTGCAGGACAGAATGGAAATAATCGAGCTCGGCTCGTATACCTTTGAAGAAAAATTCAATATTGCAAAAAAGCATCTTATTCCGAAGCAGATTAAACGCCACGGCTTAAAGGCTTCAACGCTGAAAATTACCGATAAGGCAGTTTCTCTTATGATTGAGGGCTACACCAAGGAAGCCGGCGTCAGAAATCTTGAACAGAATATAGCATCCGTTTGCCGAAAGAGTGCTATGAAGATTGCCTCTGGCGAAAAGGAGAGGATTACCGTTAAGCCCGATGACCTTGAAGCGCTTTTAGGTGCAAGAAAGTTCAGAAATGACGAGCTTTCAAGCGAAAATGAAATCGGTGTCTGCAACGGCCTTGCCTGGACAAGCGTAGGCGGTGAAATGCTTGAAATCGAGAGTGCCGTTCTTGACGGTACGGGAAGGCTTGAGCTGACAGGCTCTCTCGGTGATGTTATGCAGGAAAGTGCAAAAACCGCCGTCAGTTATATCCGTTCAAAGGCCAATGCTCTGAAAATCGAAAACGATTTTTATAAGACAAAGGATATTCATATTCATGTTCCCGAGGGCGCAACACCGAAGGACGGCCCCTCTGCCGGCGTAACCATTGCAACCTCCCTTGCTTCCGCCCTTATGGGTAAGGAAATCCGCAGGGATGTGGCTATGACGGGTGAAATTACCCTGCGTGGCAGAGTTTTGCCAATCGGCGGACTTAAAGAAAAATCAATGGCGGCTTACAGAGCAGGTATGAAAACCGTTTTTATTCCATACGGCAATGTTGCAGACCTTGACGAGGTTGACGGTAAGGTTAAGGAAAACATAAAATTCGTGCCTGTTAAAAATGTTGAAACAATATGGCAGGATGCCATAGTTGATTACAAACAGGAGCAGAACAGATGAGATACGATAAAACCGAATTTTCGTCCTCCTACGGAACTTCATCACAGCTTCCGCAGTCCGATGCCCCTGAAATCGTTTTTTCGGGCCGTTCCAATGTAGGGAAATCATCACTCATAAATAAACTTTTCAACAGAAAAAATCTTGCCAGAGTCAGCTCTACACCGGGAAAAACCGTTACAATCAACTTCTTTAAGGGTGACGGCGCAAATTTTGTGGATTTACCCGGTTACGGCTATGCAAAGCGTGACAGAAACGAGAAAGACCGCTGGGCGGAGCTTATGGAGGGCTATTTTCAGTCAGAAAGAAACATTGCCCTTGTTGTTCAGCTTGTTGATATGCGCCATGAGCCCTCCGCTGATGATATGACAATGCTGAATTTCCTTAAGGACGCCGGTATTCCCTTTGTTATTGCATTGACTAAATGCGATAAGCTGAATAAAACCGAAACGGAAAAGCGTTCAAAGGAAATCGAAAACGAGCTTTCGGCATTTGACGGTGTTGTAAAAATACCGTTTTCCTCTGTAAACGGAACAGGCGTAGAGGCACTTAAAAAAGAAATTGAAAAGGTAATCTGAAATATATTTCAAAAAAGAAATTTGTAAGAGGTGAACAAAATGTTCAAATCTGAAAATGTGGCAGACGGCGTAAGAGTTGTCTGCATTGAAACCGACAGATACAAAACCGCAGAGCTTGATATTTCAATGGCATTGCCCCTTGATGATAATTGTGCTGCAAATGCACTTGCAATTTATCTGCTAAAGCGTTCCTGCAAGGCTTATCCCGATTTCACAATGCTCCACGGTAAGCTTGATGAGCTTTACGGTGCATCTCTGGGTGCAAGTGCGGGAAAATACGGTGATTCGCAGATATTATCTCTCGGAATAACCTGCCTTGACGATAAATTTTCGCTTGATGAAAGCAGTATCATTGAAGAAGCCATTGAGCTTCTTTCCGGTATGCTCTTTAACCCCAATGTCAGATGCAGGTCATTCGGTAAAGAAAACTTTGAAACCGAAAAAAGGCTTATGCTTCAGCGTATTCTTGATGAGCAGGATGATAAAAGACTTTACGCAACACAGCAGTTGATTAAAAATATGTTTGCCGGAGAGCCGTACGGCAGAAGCAAATACGGCACAGAGGAAGAGATAAACGCCGTAACAATGGCTGATGTTTATGAAGCATGGCAGAATATGCTCACAAAATCCCGTATTCAGATTACCTGTGTCGGCAGTATTTCAGCCGAAAGGGTAATTGAAATATTCAGAAAGAAATTTGCAAAGCTTCAGAGAACACCGGTTGAAATGAAATCGGTTTTCACACCGAAAGCGGAAGCTTCAAAGAGATTTGAAGAAAGATTACCTATGAATCAGGGCAAATTCGTTATGGGCTACAGAACGGGAATGACCCATAACCACGATAATGAATTTGCAGAGCGTATAGCGGTTGATATTTTCGGCGGCGGCACATATTCAAAGCTTTTCACCGTCATTCGTGAAAAAATGTCACTTTGTTATTATTGCCGTGCAACCCTCGTAACAGGCAAGGGCTTTGTGCTTGTTGACTGCGGTATTGATACCGATAAGGAGGAGCCTGCAACAAAGGGCATTATGCAGCAGCTTGAAGCGGTTAAAAACGGCGACTTTAATGATGATGTTCTTGCATCCTCAAAGCGTTCGCTCCGTGAAAGAATGACCTTTTCAACCCCGGACGGCATCCTTATGTGGTATGCCGGCCAGATTACCGATGAAGAGCTTCGCACTCCCGAATATGTGATTGAAAACATTGAAAAGGTTACAAAGCAAGAGGTTATGGAATGTGCCGCAAAAATGAGCCTTGATACGGTGTTTATGCTGGCGGCTGATGAACCGGAGGGTGAGAAGGATGCAGATTAAAGAATACAGGGATGAAAAGCTTCAGGAGAGCGTATTCTGTGCAAAGCATTCATCCGGGCTTGAAATCAGAGTTATGCCGAAGGCCGGCTATGATTCCGCTTATGCTGTTTTCGGTGTAAAATACGGCTCAATAGATACATTTCTCAAAAAGTCTGACGGAACATTTGACCCCATTCCCGAGGGCACGGCACATTTTCTTGAGCATAAATTATTTGAAAGCGAAGAGCTTGATGCCTTTGAGCTTTTTGCAAGAACAGGTGCATCGGCAAATGCCTACACATCCTTTGAAAGAACGGCTTATCTTTTCAAGGGCTCAAGCAATATTGAAAAATCCCTTGAATATCTGCTTGATTTTGTTCAGAATCCCTATTTTACGGCAGAAACCGTACAAAAAGAGCAGGGCATAATCGGGCAGGAAATCAGAATGTATCAGGATATGCCGGACTGGATGGTTATGTTTAATCTTCTGCGTGCTCTTTATAGAGATAACCCGGTCAGAGTTGATATAGCCGGAACGCAGGAATCTATTTCACAGATTGACGATAAGCTTCTCTATAACCTCTATGAAACATTTTACAATCCGTCAAATATGGTGCTTTGCATTGTCGGTAATGTTGAGCCGGAGAAAATTTTCAAGCAGGTTGAGGGCAGCATAAAGAGAGAAAAGAAAACAGTTCCCGAAAGAAAATTTGTCAAGGATTCTCCGAAAGCGGAGCAGTCATATATTGATTGCAGACTTGCAGTCGGCAGAAAGCAGTTCCTTTTAGGCTTTAAGGAGGCTTTAACAAAGCCGGAAATCACCATAGAGGATGAAACCGCTTCAAATGTTATGCTTGAAGCACTGTTCGGAAAATCCTCACCGTTTTACAGAAAACTCCTTGACGAGGGGCTTATTGATAACGATTTCGGCTCTGAAATGTTTAACGGCTACGGCTTCTCGGCTGTTATGATAGGCGGACCGAGTGATGACCCGGAAAAGACGGTATCACTCATCAGGGCTGAAATTGAAAGAGCAAAGGCGGAGGGCATAGACCCTGTTTTGTTTGAAAGGGCAAAGAAAAAGCTCTACGGCAGAACGGTTATGTGCTATAACGATATTGACGATATGGCAAATATGCTTATGACTCTCTATTTTACGGGTTACAAGCCCTTTGATGAGGTTGAAGCAATTAAAAATGTTACTCTTGAAACGGCACAGGCAAGGCTTGAATGTCTGAATGAAGAGGGAAGCGCATTATCTGTTGTGCTTCCTGTTGCCTGAGGTGAAATGAAATGTCTGATTATACTGTTGTATATTTTAACGCACTGGATAAAGGCTTTAATGTTGCATCCGTGTTGGCTGAATTTTCCCTTTTCGGAATGGATATTACAATTAGGTGGTACGGTGCAATTATTGCATTCGGCTTTTTGCTTGCCGTTCTTCTCGGCGGCAGAATTGCCTACACCTGGAAAATGTCGCTTGATAAAATGATAGATGTTCTGATTTACGGAACATTTTCCGGAATAATCGGTGCAAGGCTTTACTATGTTTTTTCAAAGTGGGATTATTACGGAAAGCATCTCTCCGATATTCCCAAAATCTGGGAGGGCGGCCTTGCAATTTACGGCGGAGTGATTTTCGGACTGCTTGCGGCATATTTTGTCTGCAGGGCGGAAAAGCTCAGCTTCCTTAATCTTCTTGACTGCGCCGGCATTTCATTGCTTGTGGGTCAGGGGATAGGCCGCTGGGGCAACTTTGCAAATCAGGAGGCGTTCGGCACAAACACCGACCTGCCATGGGGAATGTTCAGCGAAAAAACACAGGCTTATTTAATTTCACACTATGATGAAATAACGGCAAACGGAATAGCGGTTGACCCGTTAAAATCCGTTCACCCCACATTTCTTTATGAATCATTATGGTGTCTGCTTGGCGTCTTAGTGCTTTATCTTGTTTGCAGAAAATTCAGAAAATTCAGCGGACAGATGATACTCTGGTACGGCGTATGGTACGGCTTTGAAAGAATGATAGTCGAGGGCTTGAGGACAGACAGCCTCTACCTCGGCAGTACGGGTATCAGAACATCACAGCTTGTTTCGGGCATCCTTTTTGTCGGCTGCCTGATTGCGTTGATTGTGTTCACGGTAAAATATACGAAAAATCCGCAGCCCATAGACGGAATTGACTGTTTCAGTTCAGCAACCGAAGAGCAGAAAAAAGAGGGAGAGGAAAATACGGATGGCAGTAATAATTGACGGAAAAAAGATCAGAGATTATAACCTTGACCTTATGAAAAATGAGGTGGCGGAGCTTAACGGCAAGGGTATATATCCCTGCCTTGCGGTAATAATAGTCGGCAATGACCCCGCTTCAAGGATTTATGTTAATAATAAAAAAGCGGCTTGCGAAAAAATCGGCATAATTTCAAAGGAATATGCCATGCCGGAGGAAACAACCACCGATGAACTTCTGAAGCTGATTGATGAGCTTAATGCGGATAACAGCGTCAGCGGTATTCTCTGCCAGATGCCTGTTCCGAAGCACATTGATTCCACGGCAGTGCTTGAAAGAATAAATCCCTCAAAGGATGTGGACTGCTTCCACCCCTATAATGTGGGCAAGCTTGCCCACGGTGACGGTGTGCTCTTGCCCTGCACCCCCTGGGGAATGGTTAAAATGCTTGAATACCATAATGTTCAGATTGAGGGTAAGCACTGTGTAATCATCGGCAGAAGCGATATTGTGGGTAAGCCCATGGCAATGTTTATGCTTTCAAAAAATGCAACAGTAACCGTTTGCCATTCAAAAACAAAGAATCTTAAAGAGATGACAAAGCAGGCGGATATTCTTGTTGCCGCAGTCGGCAAGCCGAAATTCGTAACCGCCGATATGGTTAAGGACGGCGCAATCGTTCTTGATGTCGGTATGGACAGGGACGAAAACGGAAAGCTTTGCGGTGATGTTGATTTTGATGAGGTTGAGCCGAAGTCGTCAATGATAACCCCCGTGCCAGGCGGAGTAGGGCCTATGACAATTACAATGCTTATGCAGAATACAATTACGGCTGAAAAAGCAAAGGCAAACGCATTGGATTAAACTTTCAAAGAAAAATATTTATAATAAAAAACTCTTTACAAATTCAAAACAATGTGGTAAAATACATTTCGCTTTTAACCCGATTCACGGTTTTCGGAGTAAGCCCCACGGGCATTCACCTGCCGTCTACTGAGATTCGAGGAATATATTTAATGAGGTGAAAATTATGACACAGGCAGAAAAGCAGGCAATTATGCAGGAGTATGCAACTCACGAGGGCGATACAGGTTCACCCGAAGTTCAGATTGCAGTTCTCACAAAGAGAATCAACGACCTTAACGAGCATCTTTCAGTTCACAAGAAAGACTTCCATTCAAGAAGAGGTCTTCTTATGATGGTTGGTCGCAGAAGAAACCTTCTCGCATATCTTCAGAAGAAAGATATTGAGCGTTACCGTGCAATCGTTGCAAAGCTCGGTCTTCGTAAGTAATTGCAAAATAAAAGCAGGTAGGAACGAAATCGTCTCCCGCCTGCTTTTCACACTTTTATACCCTTGAATTTGCTTAAAAAGGGTGTAAATCCCGTTATTTTTATCAAATCCAATCGGCAAGCCCGCCATCTTTTAGCGGTAAATCGAGGACTGAATAATGTCGGAAAAGGCGCTCTTCAATCCCGGATTTACAGCTAAAGTACGGGTGTGCCGTGGAAATATTTTATGAGAGGTAAACCAAATGTTTTTTGAAGCTTTCAAAAAGTATGAAACCGAAATTGCCGGCAGACCCTTTGTTGTCGAAGTCGGTAAAATGGCACAGCTTGCAGGCGGCTCTTGTCTTGTCCGTTACGGCGAAACAAATGTTCTCTGTACTGCAACCATGGCTCCCAAGCCCCGTGAAGGAGTAGATTTCTTCCCTCTTTCAGTTGACTATGAGGAGAAGCTCTATTCAGTAGGCAGAATTCCCGGCTCTTTCCAGAGAAGAGAGGGTAAGGCAAGCGAAAAGGCAACCCTTGCTTCCAGAGTTATTGACAGACCCATCCGTCCTCTTTTCCCCAAGGATATGAGAAACGATGTCGGCGTTGTTGCAACAGTTATGTCTGTTGACCCCGACTGTGAGCCCGGCATTACCGCAATGCTCGGTGTTTCAATCGCTATTTCAATTTCGGAAATTCCCTGGGACGGCCCCGTTTCAGGCGTTGTTGTAGGTCTTGTTGACGGCGAATATGTTATTAACCCCACTCTTGAACAGAGAGAAAAGAGCGATATGTATGTTACCGTTGCTTCAACAAGCGACCTTGTTGCTATGATTGAAGCAGGTGCAAACGAAGTTTCCAATGACGATATGTATGACGGAATTATGTTTGCCCACAAAGAAAACCAGAAGATTGTTGAATTTATCAACAAGATTAAGGAAGAGTGCGGTAAGGAAAAGGTTGATTTTCCCTCAAATGACCCCGACCCCGAAATGTATGAGGCAATCAAGGATTTTGCCATTGAGGATATCCGCCTTGCTCTTGACACAGATGACAAGAGAATCCGTGATGAAAGACTTAAGCCTGTTTACGATAAGGTACACGAGAAATTCGATGAAAGCTATCCCGAAATGGAAGTTAAGATTGAAGAATGTCTTTACAAGGTACAGAAATATGTTGTTCGCCGCTGGCTTCTTGATGACGGCAAGCGTGTTGACGGCAGAGGAATAAACGAAATCCGTCCTCTTAATGCAGAGGTTGACCTGCTTGACAGAGTTCACGGCTCAGGTATGTTCACAAGAGGTCAGACACAGGTTCTTTCAGTAACCACACTCGGACCTATGAGCGATATGCAGATGCTCGACGGTCTTGATGAAGAAGAGTCAAAGAGATATATTCATCACTATAATTTCCCCTCATATTCAGTTGGTGAAACAAAGCCCTCCAGAGGCCCCGGCAGAAGAGAAATCGGTCACGGTGCTCTTGCTGAGCGTTCACTTATTCCCGTTCTTCCCTCCGTTGAGGAATTCCCCTACACAATCCGTGTAGTTTCAGAGGTTCTTTCTTCAAACGGCTCAACCTCACAGGGCTCTGTTTGCGGCTCAACTCTTTCACTTATGGCTGCAGGCGTTCCCATTAAGGCTCCCGTTGCCGGTATCTCCTGCGGTCTTATTACCGAGGGCGACCGCTTTATGACTATGGTTGATATTCAGGGTCTTGAAGATTTCTTCGGCGATATGGACTTTAAGGTTGCCGGTACAAAGAAGGGTATCACATCAATTCAGATGGACCTTAAGGTTCACGGACTTACTCCCGCAATCATCAGAGAAGCTCTTGATAAGACCTATAAGGCAAGATGCTACATCCTTGATGAAATTATGGCTCCCGTTATTGCAGAGCCCCGTAAGGAGCTTTCAAAGTGGGCACCCAAAATGGTTACCACCAAGATTGACCCCGAAAAAATCGGTGATGTTATCGGTAAGCAGGGTAAGGTTATTCAGAAGATTTGTGCTGACTGCAACTGCAAGATTGATGTTCAGGAGGACGGCAGCGTATTCATTTCTTCAACCGATATCAATGATGCAAACAAGGCACTCTTCATTGTTGAAACAATTGCACAGGGACCTGACGAGGGTTCAATCTATAACGGCGTTGTTACCCGCCTTATGAGCTTCGGAGCATTTGTTGAAATTGCTCCCGGAGTTGAGGGTATGGTTCACATCAGTCAGCTTGATGTTAAGAGAACCGAAAAGGTTGAGGATGTTGTTCAGGTTGGCGATACTGTAATGGTTAAGGTTCTTCCCAAGGATGACCAGGGCAGGCTTAATTTCTCACGCCGTGAGGCTCTTATCGAGGTTAAGGGTCTTGTTCCCGAAAACGAGGTTTCAGATGCTCCCCGCAAGGAGTTCAGAGGCCCCAGAGGAAACAGAAGCCACAGATAAGGCAAAATGAATCATTAAACGGGTAATCGGAATTTTCCTATTACCCGTTTTTCAGAATTATAACATTAAATTTTTATCAAAGCAGGTGTTATTATGGAACAGGACCGTAAAATATACACAATAGGTGATGCTCACCTTGATACATCATGGGTTTGGACCTTTGAAACCACGGTTGAGGAGTATATTCCGAAAACTCTCAGAGAAAATTTTTCTCTTTTTGAAAAATATCCCGAATATAAATTTAATTTTGAGGGCAGTTACCGTTATGAGCTGATGAAAGAATACTACCCTGAGGAATATGAAAAATTAAAGGGATATATAAAAGAGGGCAGATGGAATACCTGCGGCAGCTGTTATGAAAACGGTGATGTAAATATTCCCTCGCCCGAATCACTCATCCGTAATGTTATTTACGGTAACGGCTATTTCAGAGATGAATTCGGCACGGAGTCAAACGATATTTTTCTGCCCGACTGCTTCGGCTTCGGCAAGGCTCTTCCCGGTATTGCCGCCCATTGCGGAATAAAGGGCTTTTCAACACAAAAGCTTTCATGGGGCTGCTGTGTGCCTGTTCCCTTTGATATAGGTAAGTGGACATCAATTGACGGCAAATTCCTCTGGTGTGCGCTTATGACCGGAAATTACACATCCGTTCTCAAAAATGTCAGAGATGATAAGAGATTAAACGAAAAGCTTGAGAGAAACTATCAGAAATACGGTCTTGACCGCACTATGGAATACCACGGTGTAGGTGACCGTGGCGGCGCTCCGAAGGAGGAATCCGTTAAAACCGTTGTTAAAGAGCTTCGTGATAACCCCACAAGCAGAATCAAAGTTCTTGCATCAACTACACAGGAATTTTTTGATGATATGGAGGCCCTGCCCGAGGAAATCAAAAGCAAGCTTCCCGTTCACGAGGGTGAATTTCTGATGACAGAGCACGGCGCAGGCAGTTATACCACAAGAACAGCATCCAAGAGATTTAACAGAAGATGTGAGCTTCTTGCCGATGCCGCAGAAAGAACAGCCGTTTCATCCTTTATTCTCGGTCTTTCGGATTATCCGCAGAATGTTCTTGATACTGCGTGGAAAAGGACTATTGCCCATCAGTTCCATGATGATATTACAGGAACATCGTGGATGATAGATTACAAGAGAAACTGGAACGATTATGTTCAGGCTCTTAACAGCTTTTCAACCGAATATACAGCCGGCGTCAGAGCAATAACCGGTCAAATGGATACAAGCTTTGCAAAGGGTATTGCGGTTGCCGTTTCAAACAATGTTCAGTCTGCAAAAACTGTTAAGCAGGCTGTCAGCACAGAGGTTGACGGTGAATTTTTGCCGGAATATGTAAGAGTATTTGACCGTAAGGGCAAGGAGGTTCCCTCACAGCTTCTTGCTTTGAAAAACGGTAAAAAGAAGGTTACATTCATTGCCGAAATCCCCTCAAACGGTATTGCGGTTTACGATGTTCAGCCCTCATCCGCACCCTATAAAGAAAACACAGGTCTTTTCCTTGACGGTAAGACCGTTGAAAATAAGAGATATATTCTCAAAATTGACACAAACGGCGATATTTCAAGCCTTTTTGATAAGAAGCTTGATAAGGAGCTTCTTAAAGCGCCCGTCCGCCTTCAGCTCATAAATGATGTTCAGATTTACCACTATTCCGCATGGGAGGTGAAATATAAGGACATTATGAGCAAGCCCTATGCCTACGCCGAAGAGCCGATGTGCATAGTTGTTGATAACGGCCCTGCTCTCTGTACTCTTGAAATCGTCAGAAAAATCGGCAAATCGTCAATCAAGCAGTTCATTTCTCTTGATGCCGAAAGCGATTTTGTCAATGTTTATAATGAGCTTGACTGGAGAAACGAATCCTCAAACCTTAAGGTTGCTTTTCCGTTCAGCGCAAAGAATGAGAACGCAAGCTATGATATAGGCCTGGGTTATTATCAAAGGCCCACCAACACAAAGGAATGCTTTGAGGTTCCTGCACAGAGATGGGCTGATATTACAGATGAAGAAGAAAATTACGGCGTTGCAGTTCTCAGCGATTCCCGTTTCGGATGGGATAAGCCGAATAAAAACACTCTCCGTCTGACTGCCGTTCATTCCGCAACAAACAGTTATATGTGCCAGTGCTGTCAGCACATTGCGGATTTCGGTATCAACAGATTTTCGTTCGGAATCTGCGGCCACGAGGGTAAGCCCGATTATGTTCAGTCGGTTGCAGATTTGTTCTGCCAGCCGATGCACACATTTGTTGTTGATAAGCACAGCGGTGAGGCAGAGGCAAGCTGTTCTCTGTGCTCCGTTGACAGCGATACAGTCCGTATTCTCGGCATAAAGAAAGCACAGAAGAGCGATGATATTGTTATCCGCCTTGTTGAATACACAGGCGAAAAGCAGGAAAAAGTATTCTTAAGCTTTACCTTGCCTGTCGCCGGTGCAAAGGAAATCACGGGTGATGAGCAGGTGCTCGGTGATGTGTGCGTTGAAAACGGAAAGCTTGTTCTTGACTTTGAGCCTCACCAAATCAGAAGCTTTATGTTTAAATTTGACGGTGTTAAGACTTATGAAAAGAAAAACGGCGTAATCGACCTGCCCTTTGACACGGAAATCTCATCATATAACGGCGATGAAAAGAAAGATAAGCTTGCAGGCTACAGTATCCCCGCAGAGCTTATTCCCGAAAAAATTACTGAGGGCGGAATAGAATATTCGCTAAAAAAAGACGGCGTAAACGCTCTTACCTGCCGTGGTCAGGTTATTGCAGTTCCCGAAAATGCAAAATCGGTTCATTTCCTTCTGACATCCGTTTCCGGCGACAGATTTGCAGTTTTCTCCGTTGACGGCAAAGAAACCGAAGCGGTTGTTCAGAACTGCTTTGAGGCAGTCGGTGCTTGGGACCTTATAGGTCTTGGTGAAACGGGATATATCAAGAAAAATCCGCAGTATCTTACCTTTACTCATACCCATTCCGCAAAGGGTGATGAAATTGCAAAGCAGTTCTATGTTTTCCATACCGCCCTTGAATGTGACGGCTGTGCTGAAATAAAACTGCCGGAAGATGACCGCATTGTAATTCTTGCCGCTTCTTATGACGAAAACGGTAACAGCGCAGTTCCGACTGATGAGCATTTTGATTCTCTTGAAAAGAGAGAAAATGATTATGTTCTTTCAAAGTATGCAAAGAAGTATCTCTATGAAACACCCTTTGAAACAAAGATGAACAGGCTTAAAGAAAGGGTTGAATATGCTAACACCAACAATTTCTTTACGCCGGAGCGCAGAGATAAGCTTGCGGAAAGAATAAAAGACCATAAAGAAAACAAATCAGAAAGAATCAAAAAACGCAGAGCATTCAGAGTAAAGCTCGGCAGAAAGCTCGGAAAGAATATTTAATAAAAAGAGGATTGCTGCCGTGAAAGCGGTGACAATCCTCTTGTGCTTGTGTGCAGAAATTATTATTTCAGTTCCTTAAACATCAATGAAGCATTTTCCTTGGTGGCATATTCATTTATGCTTAAAACCTCAAATTTTGATGTTTTTGAGCCGAAGGTTATTTCAATAATATCTCCGATTTTAACATCGTATGATGCTCTTTGAGGCCTGCCGTTAACAGAAACATGCTGTGCATCACAGGCTTCGTTTGCAACAGTTCTTCTCTTTATTATTCTTGAAACCTTAAGGTATTTATCAAGTCGCATATTATTTTCTCCTTGCTTTTTGTATAATTTATTATATCACCGAATTTATCTTAAATCCATACAAAAGAGCGATATTTCAAAAAAATCTTGCAAAATATATTATATATTAGTATAATTATAATAGAAATTTATTTTTGAAATCGGGAAAATATTATGAAAGATAAAAAGAAGCTTATCATCGTTTCCGTAATCCTTGTTGTTTTTCTTGTATTTGCAGTTGCGCTTGCAAAAAGAATGATAAGAACAAGCAGACAAAAGGAAGAAATTGCTTCCCTTAAACAGACCGTTTCACAGATTGAAGAAGAAAACAGTAATCTTAAAGAAACTCTTTCTGATACCGAGGATGAATCCTATATGGAAAAAATCGCAAGGGATAACGGTTATGTTTACCCGGAAGAGCGTATTTATTATGATTCCGATGCCAAAGAGGGCAACTGAAATAGAGATTGATTATGATTAGAGAAATAGATACCTCGTCTGTAATCGAGGCTGTTAAAAAGGGCTGCATTGATGCAAATAAGAATTTGCCGGCAGACCTTGAAAAAAGAATAAACGAATGTACAGCCTGTGAAAATCCGGGGCTTGCAAAATCGGTTATGGAATGTCTTTGCGACAATATGAATTCCGCAAGAGCGCTTGATATTCCCGTTTGCCAGGATACGGGTATGGCTGTAATTTTTGCCGAAATCGGCAGAGATGTGCATTTCAGCTCCGATTTTGAAGCGGCAGTAAACGAGGGTGTAAGGCAGGGCTATACGGAGGGATATCTGCGTAAAAGTGTTGTCAGTGACCCTCTTGAAAGAATAAATACAGGTGATAATACCCCTGCGGTTATTCACACAAAAATCACCGAGGGTGACAGGGTAAAGCTGACCATAGCGCCAAAGGGCTTCGGCAGTGAAAATATGAGCACAGTTAAAATGTTTACCCCTGCCGCCGCAAGAGAAGATATAGAAAGCTTTGTTGTTGAGGCAGTAAAAAATGCAGGTAGTAATCCGTGCCCTCCCGTTGTTGTGGGGGTTGGAATCGGCGGCACATTTGAAAAGTGTGCTTTACTTTCAAAGCAGGCGCTTTGCAGAAGCATATCCGTGCCGAACGGTACTCCCTATTATGCTGAAATGGAAAAAAGTATTCTGAATAAGCTGAATGAGCTTAACATAGGGCCGCAGGGCTTCGGCGGTAAAACAACAGCACTTGCGATTGCAATTGAGGTTTACCCGACACATATTGCAGGTCTGCCTGTTGCAGTCAATATGGGCTGCCATGTTACAAGGCATATCACAGTTACGATTTAATTGAGGAAATGTAATGCAGAAATTCAATATGGTTATTCCCTGCCTGTTAGGTATGGAATCGCTGATTTCAAATGAACTGAAAAATCTTGAAGCGGAAAATGTTGTTGCCGAAAACGGCAGAGTGTTATTCAGCGGAGATGAAAATATACTTGCCCGTGTGAATATATGCTCGAGATTTTCCGAAAGAGTACAGATTTTGGCAGGCTCCTTTACGGCAAAGACCTTTGAAGAGCTTTTTCAGGGCACAAAGGCTCTTGACTGGGAGAGATATATTGCAGATGATGATGAATTCCCGGTTAAAGGCTATTCAATCAATTCAACCCTTTTTTCAACAAGAGACTGTCAGGCGATAATAAAAAAAGCGGTTGTCGAAAGACTTAAACAGAAATATAAAAAAGAGTGGTTTGACGAAACGGGCCCCGTCCATCAGATTCAGTTTTCAATAAACAAGGATGTTGTTTCGCTTTTGATTGATACCTCCGGCGCGGGGCTTCACAAAAGGGGATACAGGCTTGATGCCAACGGCGCTCCCATTAAAGAAACCCTTGCGGCGGCTTTGTGCGAGCTTTCACATCTTCGCCCCTACCATAAATTTTATGACCCTCTCTGCGGCTCCGGAACAATTCTTGTTGAGGGTGCTTTAATGGCAAGAAATATCGCCCCCGGAATAAACAGGCATTTTTCCGCAGAACGCTTTGAGCAGATTAACAGGGCTGTTTGGAATGAGGAGAGAGAAAGGGCAAAATCTCTTGAAAGAGAGTGCCGCAATTTTCAGGCGTTCGGCTCGGATATTGACCGTGGTGCAATAGAAATTGCCAAAACGAATGCCGAAAGAGCCGGCGTTGCGGATTTAATAGATTTCAGACTTGCGGATGTAAAAAGCTTTGCAGGCTCCACCGAAAGGGGAACGCTTATTTGCAACCCTCCCTACGGTGAAAGAATGCTCGATTTAGAGGAATGTGAAAAGCTTTATAAGGAAATGGGCAGAGTGTTTGAGAAAAAACACGGCTGGTCATATACGGTTATCAGCCCGGATGAGGAGTTTGAAACGGCGTTCGGCAGAAAGGCGGATAAACGCAGAAAGCTTTATAACGGTATGATTAAATGCCAGGTATATATGTACTTCAAATAAGGAGACAGAGTTATGAAACATTATTTTGTAGTTAACCCCAATGCGGGTCAGGGTAAGTTATCTGCCTATGAATTTATTAAAGGCGAGATAAAAAAGGTTGCGGAAAAATATGACCTTGATTATGAAATACACACCACGGTAAAGCAGGGTGACGGTAAGGATTTTACAAGGCAGATAGGTGAAAGCGGAGAGGAAGCAAGAATTTATGCCTGCGGCGGTGACGGAACACTCTATGAGGTCGTAAACGGTGCATACGGCTATAAAAATCTTGAGGTAACCGCTGTTCCTCTTGGCTCGGGTAACGATTTTGTACGCTATTTCGGTGAAAGAGAACAGTTTCAGAATCTTGAGAATCTCATCAATGGCGTTCCCTGTGAAATGGATGTTATTAAGTGTGATGATGAAATTGCAATTAACCAGTGTTCCATGGGTATGGATGCAGAGGTCTGCGCAATGCAGAGCAAAATAAAAAAATATCCCCTTGTAACAGGTGAGGGCGCATATACAATCGGTTGCCTTTACGCAATAATAAAAAAGTTCAGAAACAGATTTACACTCACCTATGAAAACGGTGAAACCGTAACAAAGGATGCTCTCCTTTGCGTTATCGGTAACGCCAGCTATTACGGCGGCGGCTATAAGGCTGCTCCTCTTGCAGTACCCAATGACGGATTGCTTGACAATATTGTGCTTGAATCTTCATTTTCAAGGCTGAAGCTTGCTAAAATTCTCGGTAAATATAAAAAAGGTGAGCATCTTGGCTGGAAAGAAACGGATTTCAGAAGAATAAAGAAGCTTGAAGTGCATACCGAAACTCCATCGGCTGTTAATGTTGACGGTGAGTGCCATTTCACAACGGATGCAAGCTTTGAAATTGTTGAAAAGGCAATTAAATTTGTTTTGCCAAAAGATAATGAGTTTTTGAAAAAGTGAGGAAATGATTATGAAATACTGTGTAAACTGCGGCGCATCGCTTGATGATGATGCAAAATTCTGCGTTTCGTGCGGCACAAAGGTCGAGGAGCAGAATGTTAATTCGGGCGAATATAACAGCACCGAAAGTTATGAGGGTCAGACTGTAAAGGACAAGGTGTTTGATGCCTTTGAAAACACGGAGGATACCACTGCCGATTTTGACCCCTATGATGTTGAGCATAATAAGCTTCTTGCTCTGCTCTCATATTTAAATATTCTGTTTATCGTTCCCCTTGTTGCGGCTCCCGATTCAAAATTTGCAAGATTTCACGCAAACCAGGGGCTTGTGCTTTTCCTTTTCAGCTTAATAACAAAGGTTGTTTTTGCAGTTCCGGTTGTCGGCTGGATTGTCGGCGCCGTTTTTGAGGTGATAATCGTTATCGGCCTCATTTCGGGCATTATTAATGTTCTTAAGGGCAAGGCAAAGGAACTGCCCGTAATCGGAAAGTACAGGATAATCAAATAATGAAAAATGAACTTAAATTTAATGCTGACGGCAAGCTTAAAATACTTCAGGTCAGCGACCCGCAGGATTTGAAGTTTGTTCGCAAAGCAATGGTTGAAATGCTTGATGCGGCTTATGATAAAATTCAGCCCGACCTTGTTTTGTTCACAGGCGATAATATTCTCGGTAATCATCTGCTTGATAAAAGAATAGGTGACGGCCATTTTGCAGAGGGCAAAGAGGCTACACTGCAGAGTATGAAGGAATCCATAAGTTATATTATGGAGCCTCTTGAAAAAAGGCAGATTCCCACCGCAATGATTTACGGCAACCATGATGATATGAACCTTATCACCAAGGAAGAACAGATTGAAATTTACAGAGCCTATTCCTGCTGTATGGAGATGAATACGGATAATCCGTCTGTTGACTGTGACACCTATTCAATCGCCTTAAAGGATGATGAGGGCAGAACTGTATTTAATCTGTTTATGCTTGATTCTGCCTGGCAGGATAATGACGGCGAAAGAAAATGCCATTGTGAAATAAAAAAAGAAACCGTTGAATGGTATAAAAAAGAAAGCCAGCGTCTTCGTGATGAAAACGGCGGCGGCAATATTCCGTCAATTATGTTTTTGCATATTCCTCTGCCCGAAATATTTGAGCTTACGAAGGAGTGCGGCAAGGATGTTGATTTTGCCATTAAAACTCCCGATGATAAATATATTCACCTCATACCCGGCAAAGCAAAGGGCTATATGATGGAATATCCGTCTGTCGTAAACGAATCAAACGGACTTTTTGATGCTGTAAAAGGGCAGGGGAATGTAAAGGCAATTGTCAACGGCCACGACCATATAAATAACTTTGCGGGTACTGTTGACGGCGTTGATTTTATTTCAACCGGCTGTGCTTCATTCCGCTGTTACGGTGACAGCAGAACAAGGGGCGTTCGCCTTTTTGAAATCAGTAAGGACGGAACATATACAACAAAGTTCTTTACCTATGAGGATTTGTGCGGCAACAGCCTTAAAACAAAACTTCATTACTATAATGATGCGGATGAATTTGCCCGCAAAAAATGGACAATAATCGGTGCCGCCGGAGCAGTTGCTCTTGTCGGTATTACCGCCGCAGTAATAGTAAAAAAACGCAAAAAGAAATAAAAAAATATCCTCCCGAGTCTATGAACTGACTTGGGAGGATGAAACTTTTTATTCTGTTAACCCTGCTTTTCTTCTATATATTTTGCAACTTCACCGACGGTGCGCATTTTCATCAGCCTGTTTTCATCAATATTGATGTTAAATTCACTTTCAATAGCAACGGCAATGTTTACAATATCAAGCGAATTAAGACCGAGGTCAGACCTTAATTCCGTGTTTTCATCAATAGAATCAGCGTCTGCATCTGCAAAATCAAGAATAAGATTTTTTAATTTTTCAAGCATAAGTTTTCTCCTTTATGCGAGAGCATTGTAAATTTCTTTTATTTTCATTTCAGGATTTTTACAGCCCATATTAAGCGCCTTAACGGTGTTTTCGTGAAGAGCGTTTATATTTTCTTCGGTAATATGGTTTGTTCTGTAAAGATAGGCAAATTTAAGAGAATTATTTTTGAAATCTTTCATTGTGTAGGTGTAGAGGGGCATAACATATCTGCCGATGTTGTAGCCGTTAAATTCATATTTCCAGCCGTTCATAGTGCTTTCCTCAAGCGGAAACCATGAAAACATCATTGTTGAAGCACCGTCAGCCATACCGTAGTTAAAGATTTCTCCCTCAACATCTCTCCATTCTGTAAAGGGATAATCCTGATGCCTGAATATTTTATATTGCAATTCTTTCATTTTGTCAAGTGCTTCGCTGAAAGTTAATTCCGGGTCAAGAATAATCCGCCAGGGCAGGGTGCTTGTCATTGAGCCGCCGCAGCGCTTATCGGCAAGGGTCTTTCGTCTTGTGCAGAGGGTGACGAAATATGTGTCAATAATGCCGTCATTTACGCTTTCATTCAGCTTTGCAAGGTATAATCTCATACCGAGCTGAATAAGACATTCGGGCGAAACGCCGTTGTTATCAATATAATCAAGGATTGCACGGCTGTCTTCACTTGAAATGGGTTTTTTCAACAGCTCTGATTTATCGTGTATCGGGTCAAAGCTTGCCAAAACTCTGAGCTTCGGATTTTTCTTTTTTACTCTTGCTTTTTGCAGCAGCTCCGGGCCGTGAACTCCGTTAAAAATCGGCGCACCGCCGGATTTGAAAAAGTCTGCGTAAAATTCCTTATCCGCATTGACCTTTTCTTCATCATTTATATATGCAAGCTCTTTTGCGATTGCGTTTTTGAAGCTTGCAAGAGGCTTCGGCATTTGAGCTTCGCCTGTCAAGGCATCATAAACGGCAAATAAATCCGAAAAGAATACAAAAACTGCGGCGGCATCCATTGTTAAATGGTTAACATTGATGTAAATTCCCTGTCTGCCGTCATAGGTGTTAAAGAAAATAAAACGGTATATTTCACCTTTCATATGGTGAACGGTTTCCTTAGCATCCTTTTCTAAATACCGTTCCTGCTCCTCTTTGGTTGAAAAGCTTAAAACGGGTATATTTTCTTCTTTATATTCATCAAGAAAATACTGGTAATATTTACCGCTCTTTTTGAAATAACGCAAACGCATACAGTCGTTTCGCTCAATCTCAATATTAAGGGCTTTTTTCATTATTTCAAAATCAACTTTTTTCTCAAAGATAACCGAGGCGGGGATTTGAATAACCTGCTTGTGAAAAAAACTGTATTTGAGCATAAAATTTATCATATTTTGTGCCGGTGTCAGCTCAAATATTTCTCTGCTCTTTTTCATATTACGGTAACCTTTCTTTTGATTTTGCCGGATGCCGTTCTTTCAAAAGGCTCTTTGCGAATGATTATATCGCTGATTATGTGGGAGGGCTTTGCGGTTGAATTAAGCTCCTCAACGATTAAAAGAATATTATCATAGGGGTCGTCAATTCCGTTTGCTTCGCAGTAATCACAGTTCGGGTATATTTCCGCAACTATTCTGTCCGACTTTGCAGAAACAATGATTTCGGAAATGATTTCATAATTTCTGAACTTGTTTTCAATGGCTTCCGGCGAAACATTTTCTCCGTTTGAAAGAATAATCAGATTTTTAAGCCGCCCGGTAACAAAAAGCTCTCTGCTTTCCGAAACCGTACCTATATCGCCTGTTTTCAGCCAGCCGTCAATAGTAAACATTTCTTTTGTTTCATCCGGCATTTTATAATAGCCCATCATAAGTGAGGGCGATTTAACCTGTATCTCTCCGCCGCTTATTCTGATATCGCATATATCAATGACCTTGCCTACGGAATCAAGGCCGCAGCTGAGCTCCGGCACAGTTATTCTGCAGCCGGCTTCGGTCATACCGTAGCCCTGCCTTAAGCAAATGCCGTATTTGCTGTATTCCTCCGAAAGCTCCGGCGGTAAATAAGCGCCGCCCGACATAAGCCATTTTATGTTTTTGCCGTAAACCCTTTCAGCCGCTTCTCTCGGTGAAATGTCCGGTTTTTTCGCCTGAATGGATTTTATCATTTTGAGCATTGTTTCCGCAATCATGGGAACAACTCTTATGGCAGAGGGCTCAAAGCGTTTCAAATTTGCCGAAAGCTCTCTCAATCCCCGGTTGAGTGCAACGCAAACACCGTCTTTCAGATTGTTAAGGTAATCCCCGGAAAAGCAGAAAACATGGTTCATCGGCAAAACGGAGAGCATATTTTTTCCGTTTTCAAAATAGTTTTCATAGGGGGTGTGCATTATGTTGGCAACAAAACTGCGTGTTGAATGCATAACGCCTTTTCTGACCCCGGTTGTGCCGGATGTGAAAATTATCAGTGCAAGAGCATCCTTGTCAACCTCATAATCGGAAAGCGGCTTAAATTCCGAATCTGACGAGTATTTATTCAAAACCTCGGCAAACTTTTCTTTTTTTGTTATATCAAGAAATTTGTATTTTTCACTTTCGGCAGTTTTTATCGCCTCGATTTTGCCCGCAAAGGATGAATCGTAAGCAATAAAATCAATGTCTGCTCTTTCAAAAAGCTTTTCGGCCTCTTTCCCTGAAATTTCAGGTGCAAAGGGCACAAAAACATCACCGCTGATTAAAACGGCGGTGGCAAAAATCAAATATTCATAGGTGGTTTTGCCGATGAGGGCAATGTGCTTTTTCTTGTTTGAAAAGCTGCGCAGAAATCTGCAAAACGCAAGTGTATCCTCTCTGACCTTGATAAAACTCTTTTCAATAATTTGCCCGTTTTCAACATATTTCAAAAATGCGCTGTTGCCGTATTTTTCGGCAGAATTGTCAAGAATTTCTCTGACAGAGGGTATATATTTTTTGTTCATAGCCATATCCAAACTGCTTTTCTATAATAAATAAAAGATATATAAATAAAACTAATCAATTCAAAATTAACATCATTTAGTGCGAAAGTCAAGAAAATTATACTTTTTAATAGACAGATTCAGTTTTTGCCCGATAAATTCTCTCATTTTTCCCTATTGACAAATTGGGAAAGATAGGATAAAATAACAGAGAATATAGGGTGAGAAAGTATGGTTGGGGGATAATTCCCGGAAAAAACCGTATAAGATTCACCGGGAGATTTGAAAAAAAAGAAAAAAACTTTCAAAAAAATCTCAAAAAATTCAGAAAAAGACTTGACAAAATCAGAGAAGGGGGCGACAATCTTGACAGACAGACAGACAGACAGACAGACAGATTGTCGTATTATGCCCGGTAGCTGAAAGCTGCCTTATTTCTGCTGTATATAATGTAATAGGCACAAGAGGTTTCAAAAGCCGTGTCATAGGATAGTCATATCCTGTGACACGGCTTTTGTGCATTTTTATTTAATTCATAATGCATAATTCATAATTAAATATGTTTTTTCAGTTGGTAGTCGGTAAGTGGTATGGATTTAGGATTAAGGAATAAATATACCAAGAGGAAAAGGCCGTGGGAAGCCTTAAAGTTACTTTCTTTAGGGTGGAAAGTAACAGCCTCAGCCGCCTGCCGATT
>JAZLIZ010000054.1:0-19651 GCA_045617665.1 Acutalibacteraceae bacterium
CGCTTTTTCGCCGTATTTTTCGGGATTTCCGACTATTTTATCAATATAATCCGCAACGGAATATTCCTGAACATATTCGATGCCGTTATAAGCGAATGTTGCCTTTACGGTTTCCGCCATTTCAAGGACGGTCAGAGGTGTTGAGAAATAATATTTTTTCTCTGTGCTGTTCCACTTTGCATCCGTGCCCTTGAGGGTAACGATTCTGCCGCCGATGTCAAAGGTCATTGTGCCGTTTTGCCTTGCCTCGTCGGTGAGTTCCATATAGAAATTGATAGCAATATCGCTGCCGAGAGTAAGCGAAATGCCGGTGTAGGATACTCCGCTGATGATTTCGCCCTCGTTGTCGCCTGCGGTATTGTAAACAAACTTCGAATAACCGCATTCGGTACAGGTGTAGGTCGTTACATTGCCGTTCAAAACACCGTCATCAAAGGTGTGTTCAGCCAAATCAGAGAAAATATTTGTATGCTCGCAGGTTGAATCATGCCAGTGGTAATAGGGGTCACAAGTCCAGTTTTCGGAATAGGTATGCTCGTGAGGTGTGCCGGTGAGCTTTTCAATATCCGCAATGTATTCATCACGGATTCTTATAACATCCTCAACGCTTTCTGCCGCATTGATTTCCGTTTTTGAGGTAATAACAGCGGCTTTTACGGTTTTGTTCGTGCTGTCACCTGCCGCCGCATTGATTGCATCCAATGCGTCCGCTTTTGCTTCCTCCAAAAGCTCGTCTTTACAGTATTCGCAGACATAGTCAACGTAGTGGTGGCTGCCGTATTGAGTATTAAATATACTGTCGGTCTCTGCCGTGCCGAGGGTTGCAAAGGTCGCCTCATAGTGTCCCTTGCCCCTGACCTTGCAGGTTGCACCGGGAGTATCTTCAATAAGCTCAACTCTTTTTGATATTTCATAATCAACATAAGCTTCGCAGTCATTACACTTGATTTTTGCCAAACATTGGTTATAGTATTCGTCCCACTCATACACAACGACTGTATTATTGTGGGAACATATAGCACAGCCACACACATCGCATTTACCGTCCATGCCAGTATCCTCATGGACTCCGCCAAGGTCGCAGCCGTCATGGATGCACTTATGCCCTTCATTATAATACTCCAAGCTGACCCATTCGTGACCGAGCGGGAGAATGTATCCGTCATTTTCGGGCTTAATCCAGTTTTGATAATCACTTTCGCCGCCAAGTGCCGTTTTGGGGAACGGAAATGCTGAATAATACTGATTATCGTTAAGATTTATATATGCATCCCGATAGCCGCTTGTCACACAGGTGGCAGATATTCCGGGAGTATAGGTAATGTTTACCCATTCCGAGCCATATTCGGTTTTACGGATAACACCGTCAGCGTAGGTGACGGTTCCGCAGTGAGCATCAAGACCGCTACCGATATTGTTTCCTCCATCGTTTCCGGTTGCTTTGATATAGCCGCCGTTTACGGTAATGTCACCGCATGAGCAATACCTGTATTCGTAACCGCTTCCGATTCCCGCACCCCAACTGCCGCCGGTTGCAGTAACGTTACCGCCGTTTATCGTGATATTACCGCAGAAAGCAGACTCACCGCTTCCTATCCCGGCGGCTTCGAGTCCGCCGGTTGCAGTAACGTTACCGCCGTTTACGGTAATAATGCCGCATGCACTTTTACCGTTATAGCTTCTGCTGCCGGCTCCTATACCTGCCCCTCCCGTTCCGCCGGTTGCAGTAACGTTGCCGCCGTTTATCGTGATATTACCGCATATGCTTTGACTGTTTATACTGCTGACAGCATCATTACCCCAGCCACTACCGATTCCGGCAGAATAATCTCCGCCGGTCGCCGTAATATCGCCGCCGTTTATTACGATATCAAAATTCTGATAATCACTATTCTTGTCCGCACCGATAGCGGAAGAGGTTGAGTCACTGTCACCGACATAAGCGTTCAATCTGCCCATATTTTCCCCAAAGGATTGGGAAGTAATCGTTAAGGTGTGATGCACGGTATTATCTCCGGAAAGTCCGATGCCGCCGTTTACGGTAAGGGAGTGACCGTCCGCCAGAATAAGCAGGACATCACCGGATGCATACATACGGCCGTTAACGGTAATATCACTGTTTACGATATATGTACCGCCGGTCAGCTCTGTTGTGTATTTGGTAATGGGAGCAACGCCGATTGTTGCTTCAACTTCACCTTTTTCGTTGAGATATACAATACTGCTTTCTGACTCTGCAAAGGCAGTGATTGCCCCAAGCGGCAACATACCGACGAACAACATGACAGCAAGCAATAAACTGATGATTTTCTTTTTCATACTCTTGTACCTCGCTTTATGAATACACTTTTCTACCGTACATTATAATAACATTATTGTTTTATGTCAATAAAAACAACTTTTTTCGGCGATGTATAAATACTTTGGCGAATTCCACGCTACAGTTTTGCCGCATAAAAAGCCAAAATGTATTGACATCTTTCAATAATTTGATACAATAAATTAAATATACTTAAAATGGGTTTTTATACTTTTTGTCAGAGGGTGATAATTTGGAAACAGTCAAATCCGGATATGATTCCCGCCACGGCTTTTTGAGCCGGAACGCACTTAAATATTTTGCAGTCGCTTGTATGATATGCGACCACGCTGCGGTGGCATTTGTCAGCGAGGAGCCGCTGAGAACGGTGCTCAAATTTATCGGCGGATTGACAATGCCGATTATGGCATTCTTCCTTGCGGAGGGTTATGTTCACACAAGGGATGTTAAAAAATACGCCGCAAGGATTTTCATCTTTGCCGTGCTGTCAATCTTTCCGTTCTGTTATATTTCAACCGGCGGGTGGCTGCCTGTTGAAATCGTGAGCGGCAGAGTAAGCTCGTCGGCAATGAGCATTCCCCTTTCGGACGGCTTGCTTGTGATTTACAGAGCGAATTTTCTTTTTAATCTTTTGCTCTCGCTCATCAATATCATGGCGTGGGATAAACTGAAAATCCCGGTTCTGTTCAAGGTGATTATCACCGCCGCGGTCTGCTGGCTTTCAACGGGCTGTGACTGGGGCTACTGGTGCGTGCTGATAAGCTTTGTATTCTGGAAATTCCGGGATAAGCAAATTCTGAAATGGGTGCTTTATTTCCTTGTTTCGCTTTCCTGCGTTTTCTATTTCAAGGCTTTTCAGAATCCGCTGCTGTTCGATATTTCATATTCGTTCAAGCCGGTGCATCTTGATTTGCTTTTGATAATTCCGCTTATTGCTCTTTGCTATAACGGCAAAAAGGGCAGGGGCGGCAGATTCGGCAAATGGTTTTTCTATGTTTTCTATCCGGCACATTTGCTGATAATAGACATAATTCTTGTCTGCCTTTCGGTGTGACGGGGTGAATATATACGCAGCTTAACATAAATGCAAAGTGAGGAGAATGAAATGAAAAACAAAACTGGTTTCGCAAAAAAGCTTCTGGCGATTTTTCTGAGCCTTCTCATGGCTGTGGGTGCAGCCACACCTGCGTTTGCCATGGAGGAGTTACTTTTGGGTAGTGGCGAAGAAGGATTGTTTGAAACGGACGATGCAGATCGACTCAGAAATAATATTTCAGGTCAAATGGCTTCGCTTGAGAGTATTCTTAAGGAAGAAAAGCCATATAAATGGGATGCTAGCTTATCCACCTATGAGGTCGGCAGAATGGTCACCTTGCTGAATAAGGAAATGGAGCCCAAAACCGGCCTTGCTACCGTGCGGCAATGGCTTTCCGTCGGGTCAAGTGTTGTCAGGGGCATCAGCTCCGTTGTTGCCTTTGTCAACAGCGTGGTTTCCCTGCTCAAAACCTTCGGTGTTCTGGAAACGGAGGCAGACCCCAGATTTACCAGCATTTCGGATTCCGTCAAGGAGATTCAAGCCAAGGTGGATGATATCGACCGCAAGGCGGATGCCATTCAGGATACCCTGACCAATGAATTTGCCTACATTGACCTGATTCTTCTTCAGCAGGATTATAACCACTACAAGAATGATGTGTGGGCGCAGTTTTATACGGATGCGGTGCAGCCCCTCAACAACCTTCAGACTGAATATGCCGACGGCGTGAGCTGGCTGATTATCAGCTTTGCCGAGCTGTGGCAGGACGGGGAAGGCGAAACCGGCCTGCGTGCCCTTTTCGGCAAAAATGAAGAGACCGGCGAGGTTATGCAGGTTTTCTCCGGCAGAAATATGGATGAGCCCGGCGAAAAGCTGCCCGCAGTTCCCAATGTATCAGTTGATAATATTCCGGTTGATTATTCGGTAACTCTGCCTGCGGAGTATATCTGTGCAAATATGAACAGAAAGGTTGCCCTCAATAACGGCAACTGCCTTGATGAGCTGACAAATGCCCTTGAAAAGGGCGTTTACGCCGCCGCCGAGGAGGGCAAGCTTGCCTATTACTCCGGCTTTGACAGTCAGTGGCGTTCTTACAGTGAAGAGAAAAAGCAGGAAACGGCAAAGGAAATCGCCGCCGAGCTTCTTGATTCCCTTGCCTTTGCCTGTGCCTACACCGAGGCAAACGAAAAGGGCTTTGCCGCAAGCGTAAAGAATGCCTACCGTGTTTTCACAACCTGGGCAGCGGGCGCCGAGTCCCTGACCTCACCGTTATTTGCCCGTTTCAAAATGCTTGCGCTCACTCACGGCTTTGAGGGCGAGGTAAGGGAGCAGATAGATAATATCTATTACTATATGCTTGTGATGAACCTGAACTATGTGGACTTTGCGGAAACCGTAGCCTCCATGAGCCGTTCCCTGAACGAAAACGACCGTGTCGAAATAAGGGATATGTACCTGAATGCGGAGCTGGGCATGGGCAATGAATATGTGAATTTTGTTACCGGCTGCCCCAACTACTGCTACCAGACGGAAAGCGTAATCGAATACCGGAACGCAACCGTTGAGTCACAGACTCAGTTTGCCTACGGCATTATGCCCGACTCCATGGATGAGCACACAGATGAAGAGATGGTCTGGTATTACGGTCACTTCAGCCAGCAGCCCTGGATACTTTACGAAACAAACAAAAATTATTCCGGCGACAGCAATACCGCAAAGCAGCAAAAGACGGAAAGCGGAGAGGACCTGCTGGGAAGAAGTATTTCTTCAAAACAGGCAGCCATCCTTTATGCCATGTACGGCAGCAGCGGCAGCGAGGGCAGCTTTGCCGATTACCTTGCCGCAAACAATGTGACGCCGGATGGCGAAAAGGTGAAGGACGGCATTATGACCTCCATGGCAAGCCGCAATTTTGCAGTATCAGACGAAACAAAAATGACCTGTTACCTGCCCACAACCGTGGGTAACTATTACTTCACCGGTGGCAAAACCTACTCGGTCAAATCGGATTTAAGAAATAAGCTTGCCAAACACCACAACGACGGCAGTTATCTGGTTCACGACCAGGCAACCGGCGGATATCTCAACACCAAAACCGGAGCCGGCAACGAAAACGCCATTCTTTGCTGCCGCACCGTTTACGCCGACCATGAGGTGTGGCCCACCGATGTTATGGTGGCTTTCTCAACAGGAAAAAACAAAAATGTCAGGCAGTATATGTCCGGCAAGCAACAGGAGGAAGAATACGGCGAACACCTTGACCGCGGCAGCTATGAAACATATAAGGTAACCTCCACATTTTACGAGGATTACGGCATGCTGGTCTCGGCACCCGTAAACACCTATACCTTCCCGGAGGATACCAAGTCAATTCCCGATTATTACTTTAAGAACGGTGCGGAGCTGGATGAGCTCCATATTCCCGGCACCCCGGAAAACATAGGTGAAAACGCCTTTGCCGGCGTGGGCACCCCCGCAGACCGCTGTCTGCTGAGAACCGGCTTTGTTGTGGGTTCTCTTATTGACAAATGGCACGGCGGTTATTTCGGCAACACCCATATCACCGTGGAGAAAAATGACGGCTCCGGCGAAAAGGAAAGGGTCGTGGCGGTTACGGGTGCACCGGTTTCAAGTGTTGTCTGCACCTTCACGGCACCCGACTATGCCGCTTTTGAGGGCTGGAGCTTTTACCCCAACGGCTCTGTGGTTGACCCGGATGAAAATATACCGGTTACCGGCGGGCCGAGCGGCGAAGTTATCCTCTATGCCAAATGGAAATATGACCACGAGCACGATTTTGAGGTGACAAAGGAAGGAATTGCCCCCACCTGCACCGAGGCGGGCTGCACAGAGGAAAAAACCTGCAAAACCTGCGGCTATGTTACCTGTGAGGCTCTGCCCGCCGCATGCCACACCTGCACTTATACAAAATCAGGCGATAATTACACTGCCAAATGTGCAAACTGCGATTACGAGGCAACCCTTTACCCGAAGGTTTACGGTTATCACACCGTGTGGAGTGAGGATAAGGAGGGCAGCAACAGCAGCATTGAGTATATGTGGGGCACCGGCGGTTCCATCGGCAGTGATGCGGTATGCATTGTTGACGACGGCGTGTTTGTAATTCAGAGCAATGACCCCACCAATCAGTATGACAACCAGACGGTTAGGGTCTTTGACGGATTAAATGTGAGCATCTGCCTTGACGGATTGAAAATAAAAGGCGGTCACAGATATGTGGGATTTGATATTGGAAAATCCAATGTTCATCTTACACTGAAGGGCGAAAACTCAATAACGACCTGGGCAGCCGACTCACTTATCTGTGCCGGAAACCTAACAATTGACGGCGACGGCAGCCTTGCCATAACCGCAAATTATGTCGAGAGCAACTACTATGCACCTCCCGTTCCCATCAACACTACCGGCGCCCACACGGTTATCAAGGGCGGCAACATCTGTGCCCTGGGCGGCGACCTTTTCTCCGTTATGATAAACAGCAACGCCACCGGCGGAGATATGGTGATTGAACAAGACGCCTGCTTCTATGCGGAATACGGCATTGATACCGTACCCGTGAACGGCGACGGCGAAAAGGTTTATCCCGTGATTGTCGATAACCCGGAAGTATTGACTATTGCAGTCGATGCTAAAAGATTCCCGTTCAAGACACTGCCCGGCGAAACGTTTGCCTGCATTTATCTGACAAGCGGCAAACACGATGTCAGAGTCATCGGTGGAGAAAATGTATATGTTGAAGACCCCGATGTCGGCGGTTCGGTGCTTGAAAAGCAGTACGGCGATTTCACGGTTCTGAACCCCAAGCAGGATGAAAAAGCCGTTGAATACGGTGCGGGTGTTCTCACCGTAAAGAAAACGACCCCCATTACCATTAAAAATACAGACCCCTCCACACCGACCACGGACAGAATCGTGATTGCAAAGGGTGTCAGCGCCGACATCACCCTTGCCGGCGTAAACATTCAAACGGGAGCCATGACGGGCAGAAATGCCATTACACCCGTCACAATTGAAGAGGACAGCAAGGGTAATGTAAAAATCACTCTGGCTGATGGCTCCGAAAATGTGCTTGTTGCCGGCAATGACAAGCCCGCCATTTCCAAATGCGGCGATAACGGAACTCTAACCATTGACGGCACCGGCTCCCTTACCGCCACAGGCGGCGTGAATGCGGCAGCCATCGGCTCCGCTCCCGGCTATTCCTCTGCCGGCATCATCATAGACGGCGGTAATATTGAGGCAGTCACCTCCGGTGAACTGGCGGCGGCAATCGGCACAGGCAAATACGAATCAACCGATTTCCCGGGCGGCCGCTGCATTGCCCGGAATATTGTTATAAACGGCGGTCATATAAAAGCCACATCCGCCGACAGCGTTGCAATCGGCGCCGGGAGCAACGGCAAAACCTATGTTAAGGACATTACCGTCAACGGCGGCACGGTCACAGCCCAAAGCGGAGCGGACAGCTGCGCCATAGGCAGTGAGTCTGCCGAGAATATTGTAATAAACGGCGGTATAATCACAGCCGAGGCGGCGGGCTCAGCCGGGGGCACCGCAGGCGGAATCGGCGGCTGCTCCGTTGTGATAGAAAAAACCGCATCCGTCAAGGCAAGCTCGGTTGAAAGCCCCGTTAACGGTGAGGGCAAGAGCGTTAAGCTCAACATTATACCCATCACGGTGGGCGAGCAGGTCAGCATTGACGGCAAGGGCTACCGCTGTGTGGGCCATAACGGCGAAAATGTGATGTACCTTTACCTTGCCGACAAGGATAAAATCGAAAAGGTGCCCGGCATAACAGCGGAAAAAACGGAAAAAGGAAAGATTGTTTACTCACCCTCAATACCTCTGCCGGGTGACACGGTCACTCTGGCGGCAAAGGCGGCGGACGGATATTCATTTATTGACTATGAAATCACTCCCGCTGTTGAAATCACGGACGGCACCTTCGTGATGCCCGATGAACAGGTTACCGTAAAGGGTATTTACGCAAGAATCGGCACCGTAACGCTCGCCGAAAGCGAGCACGGCAGGGTTCTGCCCTCAAAATCCATCGTTACCGCAGGCGAAAAGGTGAACCTTTATGTGATGCCGGAGGAGGGCTATGAGCTTGACACCCTGACTCTGACACCCGAAACGGCATTGGAAGACGACAGCTTCATAATGCCGGAGGAGGATGTAACAATAGCCTGCACCTTCAAGCCGAAAGCAAACACCGTAACATGGAATATTGACGGCGAAACAACCGAAACCGTGCTGACTTTCGGCAGTGCAATAACAAAGCCGGAGGACCCGAAAAAAGACGGCTATAATTTCACGGGCTGGACTCCGGCAATTCCCGAAACAATGCCGGACGGCGACCTTGAATTCTTTGCGGTGTTTGAACCCATAACCTACACGGCAACATTCACAGCCGACGGCAAAGAAATCGCCAAGATTGATTATACAATCAATATGGATGAATTGAATGAGCCTGCCGTTCCCGAAAAAGACGGCTGCATCGGCAAGTGGGAGGAATATACACTTAAAATCGGCGGAATCACCGTAAAGGCGGAATATACTCCCATAACCTACAAGGCAAGATTTGTTGCCGACGGTGTGTTGGTCGATGAGGTGGATTACACTGTTGAGACTCTTGAGATAACCGAACCCGCCGTACCCGAAAAGGCAGGTTACACAGGTGCGTGGAACGATTACAATCTCACTTTGGGCGGAATAACCGTAAGGGCAGTATATACACTTGAATTCCATGAGCATACCTTTGAAGCAAAATACAGCCATAACGAGGCGGCACACTGGTTTGAATCAACCTGCGGCCATGATGTGGCAGCCGGCCTTGCGGCACACACCTTCGGCGAAGGCACTGCCGACGGAGAGGCAACAAAATACACCTGCACCGTGTGCGGATATGTTAAAACCGTAACAAAGGCGGAAGAGGACACCGAAAATCTTGCGGCAATCATCAGCGATGCACAGGCAGCCGTTGATAAGGCTGCAGCCGACGGCGGCGAAGCAGTCAGAAATTATGCCGGCGAAGCAAAGGCCGCAATCGGAAAGCTCACATCGGGCTCCGAGGTCACAAAGAAGCTTGCCGAAGCAATCAGCACCATCAATAATATGAGAACCGAAAAGGCAGTTGCCGACGCTCTTGAATATCTTGATGCGATTGCCGACAGCTCTTTGTCAAGCAAGGCAAAAGCCGCCGCAAAGCAGGCAAAGACCGCATTTAAGAAAGCACAGACACCCGAAGAGGTCAATGCAATACTTGCAAATACAGTTACCGAAATCGAGGCGGCGGAGCAGGAGCTTGGCGAGCTTTGCCCCGACTGCGGCAAAGCCCACGGTAATAATCTTTGGGGCAGAATAATCTGCTTCTTTGTAAGAGCATATAAATGGATAAATGATTTTATTTCAAAAGTTTTACGATAATGTGTTGTAATATTCACAACACACCGGGGGCTTTTGAAGGCTTCCTTTCATGAATAACGGAATTTATTATGAACGGAGACAAATATATATGAAAAGTAAAAGAAAAATAATTAAAAATATAATTGCTTTGCTGCTATGTCTGCTCATGGCGGCGGGCACTGCCGTGCCTGCTTTTGCCATGGATGAAATGGACGATGACCATAGAAAAGCTTTTGATTCATTACCTGACGAAGCAAAAGAAATGCTGAAGAAAGGTATTGCTAGAAGCGGCGGATTTTATAACGCAGTTAAGGATAGTGAACGACTTGACGTTGAAGACAGGAAACGTGACGAAATGTGGGATCCTATACTGAATAATCTCAGCTTTGAAGAGTTAAAGAAACAACAGAAATCATTGCAGCTTACTATCGATGAAGTATCTGAAGCCCAAGAAATCGGCAGAACTGCAGCCTACGGTGAATTGCTTAACAAGTATGTGCGCTTCAAGCACCCCGAATTCGAAAACTCCTCTATTGCCCGTGCCTATGATGACTGGGCAAACCTCACCACTGCCTTCAGCATTTTTCAGGGCATCAGTTCCGTCATCTATCTGGTTCAGAATGCGGTTTCCTTTTTCCAGATGTTAGGTATTGTGAAGGGCGAGCCCGACCCCAGCGTTGCCGTTATGCAGCAGCTGGGCTCCCTCAGGTCATCCGTTGACGAGGTTGACCGCAAGCTGGATACCATTCAGGACACTTTGGTAAACGATTTTGCCGAGCTTGATATGAAGCTTCAGCAGCAGGATTTCAACCACTACAAGGATGATGTTTGGGCAAAGTTTTACACCGATGCGGTGGTGCCCGTCAACAATATTCAGACCGAGTACGCCCTGCGGGTGAATGACCTGCTTCTTGATTACATCGGCCGCTGGCAGGAGGGCGAAAACAAAACCGACCTGCGTGCCCTTTACGGCAGAAATGAAGAGAACGGGGAAATCATGCAGGTGTTCTCCGGCAGAAACATAAAGGACCCCGGCAAAGCCCTCTCACGCTGCCCAGAGGTTTCCCTTGACGGCATTCCCGTGGAATACTCCGTTGTTGTTCCGGCTGAATACATCACCGGGAATATGGATAAGAACATTTACCTCACCTCCGACAACTACATTGAGGTGCTGAAGAATGCACTCACAAAGGGTGTTTATCAGGCGGCGGAAAAGGGTGAGCTGACCGCTTACCCCGGCTTTGAGAAGGAATGGGCAGGTTTCACCGAGGAAGAGAAGCAGGCTGCGGCAAAGGAATATTCCGATGCCCTTGCCTCCGCTCTCTCCTTTGCCGCCGCTTATAATGCGGTGAATGAAAAGGGCTTTTCCTCGGATGTGAAAAACGCCTATCTGAACTTTACGGAGTGGCTTCAGGGCATTGAATCCCTGACCTCACCCCTGACGGCACAGCTTAAAATGCTCTCTCTTTCTCATGTGTTTGAGGGCGAAATCACAGCCGATGCCGATAATATCACCTATTACCTGTGCATGATGAACAGTAACTTCCACAACTTCACCCAGAGCGTGCTTGCCATGAGCAAGTCCCAGAGTGAGGAGCAGAAGCTTGAGGTGAGCAACGCATATTATCTCTCCGAAATCACCATGACCATGGATTACACGAATTTCATCACCGGCAACCCCAACTACTGCTATGTGACGGGCTCCGTGCTTGAATATAAAAACACGACTCTTGAATCCACAATGAAGTCATATCATGTTCAGTATGATGAAATCGTATGGAATAAAGAAAACGAAAACACACAGTACGCCATTCCCGAGGGCTTCAGCACCACACGGTGGAAGCTGTATGAGCAGGGTAGCTCCGATTCGGAAAAGGATAACTCTCAGAGCGACCTTATGGCAAGAACCGTTACCCCCAAACAGGCAAGAATCCTTTACGCCATGTATGAAACCGCCAACACCGGCACAAGCTTTTCGGAATATCTTGTTGACAACAGCGTGGCTGCCTCGACGGAGCAGATAACAAAGAGCGGCATCATAACATCCTTTGCAACGGAAAACCTTGACCTTAATAAGGAAAGCGTGGATATGACCTGCTACCTGCCCTCCGGCCACGGCACCTATGCCTACACGCCCGGTAAGGTTTACACCGTGAAAAGCAGCGTGGCAGCCGACCTTAACAAGGAGAGCAACTTCGTTCTGCACGACAAGGCAACCGGCGGCCTGCTTGACCTGACCACCGGCAAATTCAACGAAAACGCACCTCTGGAATACCGTGTGTATTACCACGGAACCAACACCGATTCCGCCGGCAAGGAAAACCATGTACACCGTCTGATAGCCTTCACCACCGCAGAGTTTTCATCCAGGGAAACCTTCCTGGAGGCTTATAACAGTTCGGAATTGAGCAATCTGGGCAAAGAGTGGTACAGACACGACAGCGGACGAACGGATTCCGTATTTACCTCCAACAAATACGGCATGCTGGTTTCCTCTGAGGTTTCCACCTACACCTTTTCAAAGGCCACAAAGACAATCGGCAGCAAATTCTTCGGCGATACCGTTGACATAAGAAAGCTTGTGCTTGAGGGCACACCCGAATCCATTGCCGACGATGCTTTTGAAAATGTCGGCACATCATACAGCCGCTGCCTGCTGCAGACACCCTTTATCACCGGCTCACTGCTGAGCAAATGGCACGGCGGCTATTTCGGCAACACTTACATAACAATAGAAAAAAATGACGGCTCAGGCGAAAAGGAAAGCATTGTTGCCGTCAACGGTGCACCGGTTTCAAGCGTTGTGTGCACCTTCACGGCACCCGACAATGCCACCTTCGGCGGCTGGAGCTTTTACCCCAACGGTGCTGCTGCCGGCACGGAGGAATCCGTATATACCGGCGTGACGCTTTACGCCAGGTGGAAATACGACCACGAGCATGATTTTGAGGTGACAGGTGAAGCGGCTGCCGCAACCTGCACCGAGGCGGGCCACACCGAGGAAAAGACCTGCAAAATCTGCGGCTACAAGGATGTGAAGGTCATACCGGCCACAGACCACACCTGCAATTTTACAAAATCGGGCAATAATTACATTGCCAAGTGTACGGTTTGTGATTACGAGGCAACGCTTTACCCCAAGGATATCGGCTATCACACCGTCTGGAGCGAAAACAAATCCAACGAAGATGTTAAATATGTGTCGGGTAACTCCTCTGACGGAATAACATATATCAACAGAGACGGCGTTTATGTTATCGAAACCAAGACCGCTCCCTATGCTTTTCTGGATTTCAGCCGGCAAACAATCGAGGTTGCAGACAAGGTCAGCGCCGCCGTCTGCCTTGCCGGAGTGAATATAACCGCCGGTATGGAGGGCATCCCCGGTATCAATATAGGAAAAGCCGACGTTCATCTTACCCTCAGCGGCGAAAACAAGGTTACATCCGATTGTGCCGACCCGTTTGTTTGTGAAGGCAATCTTATGGTTGACGGTGCAGGCAGCCTGATCATAACCACAGACGGATATCACATACCGATAAATTGCACAGGTGAAAACACCGTTATCAACGGCGGCTGCATCAATGCCAAAGGCGGTTTTACTTTCTCCATCAAGGTGAACGGCGACAAAACAAACGGCAAGCTGGTCATCACTCAGAACGCCTCGGTAAGAACAGACTACGGAATCGACACCGTGCCGGTAAACGAAAACGGTGAAAAAGTTTACCTTCTGAAAATCCCGAACAATTTCCTTTACACCATTACGGTTGACGGAAAAGATTTGCCGGACTGGACGACACTGAGAAGCGAACGCATGGCATTCATTTACATCACAGCCGGTGATCATGAGATTCTGGTCGGCGGACAGCCTTTTGCATTCACTCCTTTCGAAGACGAATCGGACTACTTTGAGAAGCAGTACGGCGACCTTATCGTAATCAATCCGACCGGGGACCCCTACGCCGTTTCATATGTCGTAGGCAGCAGCGGACCCAATGTGCTGTTAATCCAAAGATCCGTTCCCTTAACAATCAAAAATGCAGACCCCGATAAAGCATCCAAAACCTTTCTTTACATACAGCCGTATGTAGATGCCGATATAACCTTAGCCGGTGTAAATATTGATCTGAGCTATACTATCGGATCTTCGCCAATTCAGAATTCAGCCGGCAAATATACTGCGGGAAATGCGAAAATAACGCTGGCGGAGGGTACGGAAAACATTCTTATCGGCGGTTATTCAGGTATTTCCATGGAAGGCATCGGCGGCTCACTGACCATTGACGGCGAAGGTACGCTTACAGTTAAAGGCTCAGGTAACTCGGCAGCCATAGGCTCCAATGTAAATACAGCCGCAGGCAAGATTACCATCAACGGCGGCACTATCTATGCAAGTGTTGAAGATTCCGAAGCGGCAGCCATAGGCTCCGGCAGGATTCGATCCACAGCCAACATAAGTACCGGTTATGCCGTAAATAACATCACTATTAACGGCGGCAAGGTTTACGCCACCTCCGATAAAGCTCCGGCAGTGGGTGCGGGCGTCTGCGAGCAGGATCTGCCCGTTAATAACATCACCGTCAACGGCGGTATGCTTATTGCAAAGAGCAACGCCGGGGAATGTGCAATAGGCGGCGATAATGCAAAGGAGGTTGTCATCAACGGCGGCGTTGTTACAGCCGAGAGCACTTCCGGCGACAGCATCCGTGCCGGCAAAGTCATCATTGAAAACACGGCATCTGTCAAATCACCCCGCATTACCGACCCGGTAAACGGCTTCGGCAAGAGCGTTTCACTCAACGTTATTCCCATTGACCCGGCATACGATATATTCATGAACGGTAAAGGTTATAAATGTATAGGCCACAACGGCGAAGACAAGATTTATCTTTACCTTGCAGAGGGCGAAAAAATAGAAAAAACACCTCATATTGAATTTGAGGAAAGCGACAGAGGAATTGTTACCTGCCTGCCCGATTTCCCGAAGGCCGGTGAAGAGGTTACTCCCATTGCCGGCGTGTATGAGGGATATTCCTTCGTAGGCTTTGAAATTACCCCCGATGTCGAACTCAAGGACGGCAATTTCACCATGCCCAACGGCACCGTGACCATAAAGGGTATATTTGCAAGGGTCGGCACCGTTACGCTTACCGAAAGTGAGCACGGCAGGGTAATGCCCTCCAGGTCACTTGTTTCCTCCGGCGAAAAGGTTACACTTCGTGCTCTGCCGGATGAAGGATATGAGCTTGACACACTGACCGTTACCCCGGCAACTCTTGAAGCGGACGGTATGAGCTTCATTATGCCCGAAGAGGATGTAACAATCACCTGCACTTTCAAGAAAAAGGTCAACAAGGTAACATGGAACATTGACGGCGAAAAGACCGAAGAGGATGTTGTCTTCGGCAGTGAGATAATCAAGCCCGAAGACCCGAAAAAAGAAGGATATAATTTCATGGGCTGGACTCCGGTAATTCCCGAAACAATGCCCGATGCCAATCTTGAATTTTATGCAGTGTTTGAACCCATAACCTACACGGCAAAATTCATAGCCGACGGTGTGGAAATCGGCAAGGTTGAATATAATCTCAGCATGAGTAAGCTTGATGAACCCGCCGTTCCCAAAAAGGAAGGCTACACCGAAAAGTGGGAGGAATACACTCTCACGGCAGGCGGAATTACCGTTAAAGCGGTATATACGCCCATTGAATACACGGCAAGATTTATTGCAAACGGCGAGGTCATTGACACTGTTACATACACGGTGGAAACATTGGCACTTGACGAGCCTGATGTGCCCGCAAAAACCGGTTATACAGGCAGATGGAGCAATTATGATCTTCGCCCCGGCGGAATCACCATTAAAGCCGTCTACTCAGCGGAAACCGCACATCAGCACAGCTTTGAAACAGAATACAGCAATAACGAGGCTGCACATTGGTTCGCCTCAACCTGCGGTCATGATATAGTTTCATCACTTGCCGCACACACCTTCGGCGAAGGCGTTGTCAAGGGCGATGTGACTGAATACACCTGCACCGTGTGTGAATATGTTAAGACCGTTTCAAACAGCGAGTCGGGAAAAACCGATGAGCTTGAGCTTTCGATTATTGCGGCAAAGGATGCCATTGACAAGGCAGCCGCAGACGGCAGCGAAGATACATTGAAGTATGCCGGCGAAGCAAAGGAAGAAATCGAAAAGCTGACAAGCATTTCCGCTGTGAACGAAAAGCTTGTTGCCGCTCTGAAAGCAATCAACGATATGAAGACCGAAGAAGCGGCGGCAGAGGCTATTGATACTCTGGATTCCGTTACCGCTTCCACAAGCAAGGGGCAGAGCATTGTCCGTATGGCAAAACTGCTCATCAGTGAAGCCGGAAGCCCCGAGGCAATCAATGCTATTCTTACCGACGCACTGACAAAGCTTGAAGCAGAAGAATCCGCCGAAGCCGGAGTCACTCTGGCAAAAACAGATGCGAAGGATGCTATTTCAGCAATGGCAGGCGAAAAGCAGTCTGACGAAATGAAGAGCATCATTGCCGATATTGAGGCGGTTATTGATGCGGCACAGACAGCCGATCAGGTTGCGGCGGCACTTGAGCTCGGCGAAGCAGCCGTTCAGATGCAGCTCAACAAGGAAGCGGCAGATGCTTCTCTTGAAGAGGCGGAAGCTTCCCTTGCAGATGCCGAAAAGGCACTTACGGAAGCACAGAATGCACTGAAGGAAAAGACCGATGCTCTTAAAGAAGCCGAAGATAAACTTGAAGAAGCAAATAAGGCACTTGAGCAGGCAAAGAAAGACCTTGAAACCGCAGAGGGAGATATAGAGGCAAAAACCAAAGCTCTCGAAGAAGCGGATAAGAATCTCGCTGCAGTTCAGAAAGAGCTTGATGAAACAAAGAGTGCACTTGACGAGAAAACCGAAGCGCTCCTCGAAGCGAAGGCTAATCTTACGGCGGCAAATAAGGCTCTTGAGAAAGCAAACGGTCAGGTACAAGCTCTTACCGATGACCTCAAAGAGGTTAATGATGAGCTTACCGAAACAAAGAGTGCTCTCGATACGGCAAATGCTCAGATAGATACTCTCACCGGTGAACTGCAGAAAGCAAATGAAGAACTGAACCAAACCAAAACTGCTCTGAATGAAGCAAAAGAGTCTCTTGAAAATGCAAAAACCGAAAAGAAGAATCTTGAAGAACAGCTTACAGCAAAAGAAACTGAACTTGAAAACCTTAAAAAGTCAGCAAGTGCAAAGGACGAAGAAATCGCTGCTCTTCAAAAGGCGGTTGCCGACCTTGAAGCGGCTGTCAAATCAAAGGATGACGAAATAAACGAAAAATCCAATGAAATAACAGGACTTAAAAAGAGCATTACCGAGCTTGAGAATACAATAAAGGAAAAGGAAGACGAAATCTCCGAAAATAAAAATACAATCAGCAACCTTGAAAAAACTATCTCAAATCTTGAAGCTTTAGCTCAGGCAAAAGAAACCGAGGTTGCCGAAAAGACCAAGGAAATAAAGAAACTGGAGAATAATGTCGAAGACCTTGAAGACGAGATTTCCAAAGCTCAGGAGAATATCGAAGAGAAAACTTCTCAGGTAAAAGAACTCACAGAAAAGCTTGAAGAGGCACAGGCTGAAATCGAAGAGCTTAAAGGCGGTCCGAGCAGACACGAAGATGATACCTGTCCCAAGTGCGGAGAGAACCATCAGGATAATTTCTGGGGTCAAATCGTCTGCTTCTTCAACAGAATCGGCAATTTCTTCAGAGACCTTTTCCAAAAGCTCTTTTAGTAAGCAATAGCCGTTTTAACGGATGGGTAATTGTTCTGAATTAACATTTCGGAACCTGTGGCAACGGTATCACGGCTGCTGCACAGGTAAAAAAACAGTAAAAGCACTCGCTGCACATAAGTGGCGGGTGCTTTTCAATGTGTTTGTATGTAATTATTTACTTATGTTAAAAACAGCATTCAGATATTCTCAAAACCTTCTTTATAACACATATATACATTATGTTTCTGAGGGTAATTTTCAACAGTGAATTTTTTGCTGTTTGCTGACTGAATAAGTCTCATAGGCACTCTTTCGTTAAAGGTTGCTTCTGCGGTTTTGCCGTTAAGCATATCAAAAACGATATTCAGTGAGCCGTCAAGCATAATTGAGGCAAGAGGATAGTTATAAAGACTGAATCTGCCCTTTGAATTTGAATTTGCTTTGATTGCTTCTTTAAGCGAAGCAACGAATTTATCGGTATCAGTGATATCATTGGGCTTTGCTATGTTATAAATTTCATTGATTCCGCTGTATGCGGTGGGAAATGACGGACTGATGTAAATATATCCGTTTTTGTCGGCTATGTCGGCAAGAGTTGACTGAACGGAACTGTCGGTTGAGAAAAGGACCACATTATCGGTGGCAATTTCTCCGCTGAGTTCTGCATTGCAATGTTTTGAAACAGCTTCTCTTATGTAGAGGCGTGCCGCTTCCACACCACCGGCGTTATTGGTATCAAATGAGCTTTCATAAACGAATTTGATTCCGTTTTCTTCACATTTTTTAGTGAGCTCGGTTTTTAGCAGTGTATATATCGGGTTGTTGCCCATGTGAGCCTCAAATGAAAAGCAAAGAAAATATTCGGCTTCTCTTTCCTTGGCGGCAGATACAATTTCATCTGCATATTTGCCCCAGTCAGCTGTAATGACAAGGCTTGCTTTTTCTTCAACAGATGTGAAATTTCTCTCCGGCTCAATGGCAACGGTGATAATGTTATTATTCCGTTCTTTTGCGGCAGAAATTGCGTTAGCGGTGAACTGAGTGGCACCGGCATAGATTATGGCACCAACTTCATTCTGACCTGCAACCTCGGCAGAGAGAGTTATTATCTCCGGATTGCCTGCGACAAGAACACGGCTGTCTGCATATTCTTTAACTATTACTTTATCGGGATATTTGGCAGAAAGCGCATTTGCGGCATAGTAAAATTCCGGATTTTGTTCCTCGGGGGCAACCAATACGGCAACCTTTTTGTCCGAAATCACTATTTCTTCCTTTGAAATCGTAATTTTTTCGACTTTTCTGCAGGAAGGAAGAACAAAAATCAACATAACAATAAGTAATGCGGAAATAACCTTTTTCATCTTTGACCCTCTTTTGTGATATGTGTATGGGAATATGATACTACAAATCATAATTATAGTCAAACAAAATCAGGAAGGGATTATGTTATCTTTGCAAATAGATTTGGGTGAGAAGTGTCAAATTTTCCTCATTTTTCCCTATTGACAAATTGGGAAAGATAGGATAAAATAACAGAGAATATAGGGTGAGAAAGTATGGTTGGGGGAGAATTCTCAAAAAGCCGTATGAAGTTCACCGGGAAAATTTAAAGAAAAAAGAAAAAAACTTTCAAAAAAATCTCAAAAAATTCAGAAAAAGACTTGACAAAATCAGAGAAGGGGGCGACAATCTTGACAGACAGACAGACAGACAGACAGACAGACAGACAGACAGACAGACAGACAGACAGACAGACAGACAGACAGACAGACAGACAGACAGACAGATTGTCGTATTATGCCCGGTAGCTGAAAGCTGCCTTATTTCTGCTGTATATAATGTAATAGATAATGGTTTCAAAAGCCGTGTCATAGGATAGTCATATCCTGTGACACGGCTTTTGTGCATTTTGTTTAATTCATAATGCATAATGCATAATTCATAATTTAATATGTTTTTTCAGTTGGTAGTCGGTAAGTGGTATGGATTTAGGATTAAGGAATAAATATACCAAGAGGAAAAGGCCGTGGGAAGCCTTAAAGTTACTTTCTTTAGGGTGGAAAGTAACAGCCTCAGCCGCCTGCCGATT